>DASXKD010000040.1:0-1701 GCA_036497045.1 Streptosporangiaceae bacterium
CCCGAGCGCCTCCTGGATGATACGCAGCACCGCATGCTCGGCCGCCAGGCCGAGCGACACCTCGCCAAGCTCCGCGGTGACCTTGATCGCCAGCCGTACCTGGTACGCCTGGCACAGCTCGGTGACTGCGGGCACCAGGCCAGCGTCTTCGAGCGCGACCGGGCGCAGCTCGAGCAACAGCGCCTGCATCTCCCGCATCGCCCGGGCCGAGGTGCGCTCCATCGCGGTCACCTCCGGCCGCAACGCCGAATCCCCGCTCAGCGCCTTGCGCAGGCCAGCCGCGAGCAGGCTAAGGGAAAAAAGATCTTGAGATATCGAATCGTGCAGCTCACGGGCGATACGAGCACGTTCCGCCTGCCGGGCGTCGGTGCCTGCCCGCACACGCTCGGCGTCAACGGCCACACTCAGCCGACCGGTCATCCGGTTGAACGCGTCCTCAAGCCGGCCGATCTCATCACCGCCTGACATCAGCACACGCGGGCGGAAGTCACCGCCAGCGACGGTGGCGGTGACGTCCGCTAGCCGCTTGATCCTCCGGATCACCCGCCGCGTGCTGAGCAGGCCGAACACCGTGCCGACCGGCACCACCAGGGCCAGCGCCAGGCCGCCAGTGAATAGCAACGGGCGGACTTGCGCGAACGAGAAGCCGCGTGTGGCCGCTGGCGCCTCGGCGTACACCACCCCGACCACCTGGCCCGGTGTAAGGAACCGCGTGACATGCGTTCCCTTCCCCGCCGGGAAGCTCGACCCGGGCGCTGGCCCGCCCGGTGTCCCGCTCGCTGCGGGCAGTCCGCCGGTCTTACCCGGCAAGTATTCGACCGGGCTCACCGCCCAGACGATCGCGCGCCCTGCCGTGCTGAGGGTGCGCTGGCCGCCTGAACGCCCCCAAGGCTCCCGGCGCACCGCGAAGTTGAGCCCCATTCCGGGCGGGCACTCCCTGGGACTGGAACTCGCTATCACTGTCCCGCCCACCGACATCAAGACCTCGGCCGTCCTCGCGGACGCGCACAACCTGTCCGGCCCGCTCGCTTTGCCCCCCGATACGGAAAGGCCCAGGGCAGCTGCCTGCTGGCTGAAAGCCAGCTCCTTCAACAGCCCTCCGGCGTTCGCGCCCGCTGGCGCCCGGCCCGCCATGTCAGCGACGGCCTGACTCAGCCACCTCGCGTCGGCGCTCGCCCGGCCGGCCACCGTCGCCTCCGTGCTCGCACGGCTGGAACTGGCCAGCAACCGGGGCAGCAGAACACCGAGTACGGCACCGTCGACGAGAACCACCGCAGCCGCGGTCACCAGGACATACGAGACCGCCATCCGCGTCCGAAGGCCCCAACGCCGCACCAGCCGACCTCCGCATCCCGACGCCTTGACAGCCCAGGCGCATAGCTGATCCAGCGTATGACCGGTAACCAGCATTGTCCTCCCGCAAACGGGGGAACCCCCCTCCCCCGGGACCCGCCAGCCAGGGCAACGCCACATGCGAAACCCACACCGCCGGCTTAGTGACCGTCGCTGGGCAGAGTCCGATGGGCGCCGACAAGCACGACCGCCGAGAAGCCATCTGTGCTGTTGCCGAAGTACGTGAAAGGCCTTACCGCTAGCGTCCGCGCGTCGACTAGATAGGCAGATCCGATCGATCCGGCAAGAATCCGCTGGCTGCCCGGCAGCCAGATGGCCCAGAACGCATCCTCGGCAGTGAAAAGCGTG
>DASXKD010000041.1:0-8802 GCA_036497045.1 Streptosporangiaceae bacterium
CAAGAGTGAGACATAGTGCTGCCCGGACCAGTGTTACTCAAGTGGCATCATCCGAATCCCGCCTGAGCAACTTGCACGGGCGGGTGCGAGCAAAGTTGCCTGAATTAGCCCGAATGTCATATCCCGACGCCGGGAGAGGAGTAGCTTCTCCCTCTTAGAGGACCCGATGTCTACGTCGTCAAGAGGGGACCCTCTCCCATGGAGATTCGTAGTTCATTATCGAACGGCACTCCTTCTAGCGGCCCGGTGGGCGGCGCGCACCGCAGGTTATCGGCGCACCGCAAGGCTCCGAGGTCGGTCCGCGCCAGGGTGGTGCGCGGGATTCTCGTCCTAGCCCTCTCAGTGGGCAGCATCGGCGCGGTAACGGCTGCCGTGGTGGGGCACGATAGCGGCGCCCAGGCCCACGGTAAGGTCGCTATGTTCGACCCCTGGATGCTCTAGCCCGGGATCACCCGGCTACCGGGCGGTGCCGGTCACGGCGCCGCCCGGGAGTTGGCTCGCGCCTGCCGGGGACACCCTAGCCCGGGCGCTGGCTCCTCGCGGGAGGCCTGCCGCGGGGTGCTCACGCCTGCTGCGACATCTTGCGCCAGGCGGCGACCTGGACCGCGCGGCCGGGCTGCACCAGCAGGCGCTGGAGCGGAGCGAGCAACTGGGCGGCTGGCGGCTGGCGATCGTCGTGCTTGGCAACCTCGGCCTGGTCGCGGCGCGGCCCCAGGAACTACCCCGCCGCCGCGCAGTCCACCTGCGCAGCCTCCATCAGGCCGAATCGGTCGGCGAGCGCCGCTCGGTCGCGGAGATGCCCTTGGAACTCGCCGCGGTGGAATCGGCCGCGGGCAGCGCCGCGTGGGCCGCCACCTTGTCCGGCGTCTCCCAGGCGATCAGGCAGGACATCGGCGCGCCCACCGCCGGGCCTGACCAGGCCAGGCTGAACGGAGCCAGGGACGCGGCGGCAGCGGCCCTCGGCGAGGAGGCGTTCAGCGCCGCACACCAGGCCGGCCCGCGGCTGTCCGCGGAGCAGGCGGTGGCACAGGCCAAGGATGGCTCCTGGCCGCCGCTGACCCCGGCCAAGCCGGCCTGACCGCGCCAAAGACGGACCGGCCCCGCGCCAAGACGAGCCGCGGCCAAGCGGACCTGCCTGCGGGCCACACCCCGCCCCGCAGGCCAAGCGGCTCCGTCAGCCCAACGATGATTACCAGCCGGTAACAAGGGTAGTAACGGCGATGATTACCAGCTGGTAACAAGGGCCGTAACAGCGCCGAACTCGGTGATCACCGGGTCCTGATCACCGGGTCCTGATCACCGCTGATCCCCGTGGCCGGGGCGGGCTCACCCCGAGGGGGGCGCCTCGGCCACGGGCTGTCCCGGGGCAGGGGACGTCCCCGGGCAGCCGCCGCGCCGGACAGGCCCTGTCCGGCGCGGCGGTCAGCGCGTGGGTGCCCGGCTGTCGGACGGCATCGTGTGCGGGTACTTCAGCCCGGTGCCGGTGTTCAGCACGACCACCTGGTCCGCTTCGGCTAGCCATCCGGATTCGCGCAACTGGCGCACGGCGGTGACGCAGGCCGCGCCCTCGGGGCAGATGAAGCAGCCTTCCAGGCGCGCGACCAGGCGCTGATCGGCGAGCAGCGCCGCGTCGTCCACGCCGACGGCGGTCCCCCCGGTGGCATACAGCGCGGCGAGCACGAGGAAGTCGCCGAGTGCCTTGGGGACGGTGATGCCGAAGGCGACCGTCCGGGGGTCTGGCCAGGGCTCACTGTGGTCCGCCCCGGCCGCGAACGCCGTCACGATCGGGGCACACCCGGTGGACTGGACCGCCACCAGGCGGGGCAGCGGCTGCTGCCCGGTCCAGCCAAGCTCGCGCAGTTCGAGCAGCGCCTTGTAGATGCCGATGATCCCGACCCCGCCGCCGGTGGGGTACACGATCACATCGGGCGGCCGCCAGCCGAGCTGCTCGGCGATCTCCAAGCCCATGGTCTTCTTGCCCTCGATGCGGTAGGGCTCCTTGAGCGTGGAGACGTCCTGGTACCCGGGGCGGGCCGGCACTTCCGCGGCGACCAGCCGGGCCGCGTCCGCGATGCTCCCGTCGGCCACCCGCAGCTCGGCGCCGACGGCCAGGCACTCGGCCCGGTTGACCGCGGACGCGTCGGCGGCCATGACGACGAGGCTGGGCACCCCCGCCCGGGCGGCATAGGCCGCCCAGGCCGCCCCGGCGTTCCCGTTGGTCGCCATGGCCACCCCCGCGACGCCCAGTTCGGCGGCGCGGGACACGCCGACAGCGGCACCGCGGGCCTTGAAGGTGCCGGTGGGGATGAGGCTCTCGTCCTTCATCAGCAGTCCGGGAACCCCAAGCGCGCGGCCCAGGCGCGGCATCGCCAGCAGCGGCGTCATGCCTTCGCCCAGGCTCACCACCCGGTCCGCGGCGGAGACCGGCAGCAGTTCGTGGTAGCGCCACAGGTCCGCCGTGCGGCCGCCGATTTCCGCGCGGTCTGCCAGTGCGGCGGCCCGGGCGAGGTCGTATCGCACGAGCAAGGGCGAACCGCACTCGCACAGACCCTGCACGAGGGCGGCGTCGTGGACGGCGCCGCACCTGGCACATTCCAGATGGGACAGGGCCGAATAGGGGCGCACCACGCGTTCCTCCTGCGCTCGGCTGGCGGGCCCGCGCACCGGCCAGCCCATGCCGCCGGCCAGCCCGGTGCCGCCGGCCAGCCGATGCCCGCCGGTACAGGCCACTGGGACAGTACCGCGGACAGGCGGACGGCCCGCGCGGCTTACTCGTCAGGGGGGCGCAAGTGTGGGTCAGGCCCGGGCGGCTGGGTGCCACCCGGGCCTGGATGGAGCGTCGCCTGCCTGCTGCGGGCTGGGGATCGCGAGGCAGACAGGCGACGTATAGGGGGTGGTTATCCGTTGGCGCCGCAGACCGGCCAGGCACCGATGCCCTGGCCGGCGAGCACCCGCTGGGCCACAGCGATCTGCTGCGACTCTGAGGCGCCGGCGGCGGACGAGGAGTACTGGCCGCCGCCGTAGGCGTCCCAGGTCCCCTGCGAGAACTGGAGCCCACCGGAGAAACCGTTGCCGGTGTTGGTGCTCCAGTTGCCGCCGGACTCACAGGCCGCGATCGCGGACCAGTTCACGCCGCCGGACGAGGCCGGGTACGAAGACGCGGCCGGGTACGAGCTGGCGGCCACCGGCAGGCTGGACGGCGACTGCGACGACGAGGGAGCTGCGAGCGCCGGGGCGGCGGCGGCCATCGCGGCCCGCTGCACCCACGCCTTGTGCGGGTGCCAGGTGCTCAGCCGGAGCTTCTGGCCCGCGACGATCGCGTCGGGGTTGGATATCTGGTGACGGTTAGTCCACCACAGGGCGGGCCAGTCGGCCCGGCTGCCGTACTCCTGGTGGGCGATACCCGAGAGGGTGTCGCCCGGCCGGACCGTGTAGTGGCCCGGCACGTGGTGCGCCGGTGCCGCATGCAGCGAAATCGTGACCCCTATCAGGGTCTTCGCCAGTCCGGCTGCTGGAATACTGAACATGTCGGGTTTCCTCCTAAGGTTGGTCCGACACACAAGGTCCCGGCCGCGTGCTGCAACACCTGGCCGGGACCGTTATTTAGCTAGCCAACGATGCTTGTGATCGTCACCTCCTGTCCCCGCAGGGCGGGGGTGTCACGAAACATCACTGGACTCTCTCCTCTTGGGCTCGTCCTCAGCTAGCCATCCAGGAGAGAATAAACGCACGGGGCAAATGAGCGCGGGTACGAACACGGCGGAAACGGCGCCCAATTGGCTTCAAGCCGTTACTGGTGTGACTGGAGTGACTCTAGGAGCTTGGTGGGACCCAGACGGGGCGGTATCTGCCGGTTTTGAACCTGCCAACAGTGTGGCGAACGACATATCGGGCGGGCCAGGGATTGCCGGATTTGGGGGGTCTTGGCCTGGTATCGGGAAGGGCGCTCATGAACTGGCAAGACTTGCTGGAACACTGCCTGGCCAAGCCCGGCGCGTGGCAGGACGAACCGTGGGAAGGCGACGTAGTGGTCAAGGTCGGGCCCAAGATCTTCGCGTTCCTTGGCGCCGGGCCCGCTGGCATGATTGGCCTGAAGTGCGGCCCGACCAGGGAAGTAGCCGACGAATGGCTGTTGCGCTATCCGCAGGACGCCTCGGTTATGGCCTACATTGGCCGATCAGGCTGGAACAGCCTGCGGATCGGCGGCGCGATCCCCGGCGAGGAGCTGCTTGAAGCCGTCGACACCTCCTACCTGGCCGTGGTCAGCAAGCTGCCCAGGAAGGACCGCCCGGCAGGGTCGTGACCAGGTCCGCGCGGGCCGCCAGGCAGCGCCAGGGCAGGTGCTATGCCGGGGCGGGGGCCAGGACGAAATCGCTGGCCAGCGACCACCACGGGCCGGGGTGATCCTTGAGCCCCGCGGGCCGCGCCGGGTCGCCTGCCGGGTGCGCGGTGAGATCCCGCAGCAGCGAGGGCTTGACCGCGAACACGGCGTCGCCGTCGATGTGCTTGCTTTCCCGGTCGAAGACGTGCGTGGTCACCGGCCGGTGGCCGGCGGCGCGCACGATCACATGGATGTGCGCTGGCCGCCAGGGATGCCGCCCGGTCGCGGACAGCATGTGGCCGACCGGCCCGTCGTGCGGGATCGGGTAGGGGGTGGGCCGCACCGTGAGGAACGCGTAGCTGCCGTCGTCCCTGGTGCGGAACCGCCCGCGCAGGTGGTTCTCTGGCGCGTCGGCGTCCTGGACCGCGTAAAGCTCGTTGTCGCCGTTCTGCCAGACGTCGAGTTCAGCGCCGGCCAGTGGCCGGCCATCCAGCGAGCGTACGGCGCCGTGCACCCACAGCGGCTCGCCGGCCGGCGTCTCGTCGAGCCGGTCGCCGTAGGAGCGCAACGGCGACCCCGGGACGTAGAACGGGCCCTGCACCGTGGACTCGGTCGCGCGGCCCGCCGGATCCCGGTTCGCCAGCGCGTCCACGAGCATCGACACCCCGAGCGCGTCGGACCACAAGATCCACTCCTGACGGGTGCCGGTGGTGATGTGACCGGTGTCGGTCAGCACCCCGATCGCCGCCCGCCATTCCTCCTCGGTCAGCCCGGTCTCCTTGACGAACGCGTGCAGGTGCGCGGTGAGCGAGCGCATCACCGTGTCGAGGCGCTCGTCAGGGCACCGCGCGAAGCTGGCGAGCACGGCGGCAGTGATGTCGTCGGGGCTGGTTCGCTCGGTCATGCCTGGGCTCTTTCCGTGCTTGTATCCTGCTGACCGGCGACCGGTCCTGGCCCCGCCGCCTGGCCCGGCGCTGGCGCCACGCCGAAGACCCGTTCGGCGTTCCCGTGCAGGAACAACTCCGCCGTCTCGTCGTCAAGGCCGAGGCCCGCCAGGTCGCGCAGGCAGTCGGCGGCCGGCCCGGCCGGGTGGTTCGATCCGAACGGCACCTTGCGGCGGCCGTGACCGCGCAGGTACTCGACAAGTTCCCTGGGGTAGCGGCTGGCCTTGTACGCCGAGGTGTCGATGTAGACGTTCGGGTACTTGGTGGCCAGCGAGATCATCTCGGCGGTCCACGGGGAGCCGATATGGCCGCCCACGATGACCAGTTCGGGGAATTCGAGCGCCACCGTGTCCAGGTACGGAATCGGCCGCCACGGCTCGGACGGGCACAGCGGCCCGGTGTGCCCGACCTGCAGGCAGAACGGGATGCCCAGCTCCACGCACTCGGCGTACAGCGGGTAGTACCTGCGGTCGCTCGGCGGCAGGTTCCACAGCCACGGGCACCACCCGCAGCGCGCGAAAGCCCAGGTCACGGACGCACCGCCGGAGTTCCCTGACGGCCTCCACCGGCCGGGCCAGGTCCACGGCCGCCACCCCCCGCGAACCTGCCCGGATAGCTGCCGGCCATGGCGGCGACCGCATCGTTGGAGATCAGCGGCCCACGCGGCCCCCACCAGGCGCACAGCATCCCGGTCCGCACGCCGGCCTCGTCCATGGCCGCCACCGTCGCCGCCACGGGCACTTCGCCGCCGGCCAGCCGGCCGTGGGCCCAGCGCCGCAGCGAATCGAACACCGGGTCGGCCAGGAACTCCGTTGACGGATGCTGCATCCAGGCATCGATGATCTCCACTGCTGGCCTCCGGAGCCGCTCGGCGGACGGCAAGACGCTCAGCGCAGGATGCCGTTCTTTGCTGCAATACGCAAAGCCTCCCTGGCCGCGCCGCCCGCGCCGCGGGTTCCGTGGCGATCCCGGCCCGGGGGATCCCAGCCCGCGGTGATCCGACTGCCCGGCATCACCACGGTGCCGACCGCACCGGCCGCGGGGGCAGGCCCGGTCGATGTGACGGTCTCCGGATAGCCGCTACAGGACAGGCTCGGCGCGCGAGGTGGGGGTTCAGGCCGCGGGGTCGGGCTCCGCCTGGCTGAGGTGAAGCTCCACCAGCCCCCAGAGCCACTGCAGGCCGACCGTGCCCGCCGCACCACCCGCGAGCGGCTCCGCGGTGGGCGCCACGGCATGCTCGCCGGGGCCAGACTGCCCGCCGTGGTCCGCGCACAGCAGCAACTGGTATCTCATGGCTCTTCCGATGGCTCGCAGGGGATCGGCGGGAGCAGGGTCCCGGTGGATGTCGTTCAGAAATGCTGACGGCGCCGGGGCCGGTTTCTCATCGGTACAGCGCGGCCAATTGCGCGCGCGGCCTACCGCTAGCGGTGCCGCCGCCGGTACACCAGGCCAATGACGATGCGGGTCGCCATCATCGCCAGCCAGAACACCAGGAGCAGCCGGAAGAACCCGAACACCGCCCAGCCGCCACCGGAGGACAGCACCAGGAGCAGCGCGATCAGCAGGAACAGCCCCACCGGCGGGCGGTGGTGGCGGTGGCGCTGCCAGGGCGGTGGGCCGTCCCAGGTCGGGCGGGCCACGGTGCGCGGTGGCGCCGGGACCGGCCCGGGCAGGTCGGTGGTGAGGGTGCGCAGTTCGCCAAAGGTCTTCGCGCCCAGCGCCGCGGAGACCCGCTCGTCCAGTTCGTCCTGCGTAAGCCGTCCCTCGGCGTAATGGTCGCGCAGTCGCGCGGTGAGCGCCTCCCGGTCGGCATCGGAGGCGCGCATCCGGTCATCCATGATTCATCCCTTGCCTTACTCTTCCCCGTGTTCTTCATCGGCGAGGATCTGGTATATCGTTCGCCGGGCCTGCTCAAGCAGGGTCTCGGCCTCGTGGATCTGCTCGGGCGTGCCTTCGCGGGCCATCTGCACGATGGCGCCGCCCAGGCGCGCGGCCTGGACGAAAAGGCCGGGCACCTCGCCAGGCTCCTGCGTCATCGACTCCCAGGCCGCCCGGGCCGCCTCCGGGTGGTCCTGTACGTACTGGCGCCCCTCGTCGGTGAGCCGGAACGTGCGCTTGCCACCTGACTCCTCGGCCTCGACCAGGCCCTCGTCGGCGAGCTGGGACAGGGCCGGGTAGACCGCTCCGGGGCTGGGCCGCCAGGCGCCGTCGCTGCGCTCCTCGATCTCGGACATGATCTGGTAGCCGTTGCGCGGGCCCTCCTGCAGCAGGGCCAGGATCGCGGCGCGGACGTCGCCGCGCCCAGCCTTGGGCCCACGGGGCGGGCCGGGTGGCCCCCCTGGCCACGATCCGCCCAATGGCCCGCCGGGGCCGCCGTGCCACTCCCACCCGCCCTTCGGCTTGGTGCGCCCCCAGTCCCACGGCCCGCCGCGTGTGCGGTGCCCGGCCGACATCTCCCTGACCGCGCTGCGGGCCTGGGCGAGCAAGGCCTGGAAAGGCAGACATTGCCGGGGCTCGAACCTCCCGGCCGTGGCCTGTGCTGCTGGCATCTCACACTCCCTGGCGGACCACTCGCGACACACTCACGATATATCGATAGTAGCACCGGGACAAGACAAGACATGACTCGATACGAATCTAGCTGTCGCCTGCGCATGGTCAGCCGCCGCGGCGCCGGTGACCGGGGCCGGGGCGGCGGCACCTGGCGGAGCCGGGGCTTTCCGGCATTTCCGTTATCCTGCCCGTGCCGGGTCCTCGAAGGGCCCGTGTACCCGGGCCGCATGCGCCTGGGCCGCGCACCGCGCGAGGAGGGCCCATGCCCGAAAATCCGCCATACCGCGTGGTCGTCATCGGTGCCGGGTTCGGCGGGATCGGCATGGGCATCGCGCTGCGCCGGGCGGGCATCGAGAACTTCCTCATCGTCGACAAGGGCGACGGGCCCGGGGGAACCTGGCGGGACAACACCTATCCCGGTGCCGCCTGTGACGTGCCCGCGCACCTGTACTCGTTCTCGTTCCGGCCGGGTCGCTGGAGCGGCCGCTTCCCCCCGCAGCGAGAGATCCTGGCCTACCTGTGTGACCTGGCCGAGGAGAACGGTCTCGGCCCGCATCTGCGTCTCGGGTCTGGGGTCACCGCGTGCCGGTTCGACGAGCGCCACGCCCGGTGGGAGATCACCCTCGGCAACGGCGGCACGATCCAGGCCAGAGCCGTGATCTCCGCGGTCGGGCAGCTCAACCGGCCCGCCCTGCCGGACATCGCGGGCCGCGGCGACTTCACCGGCCCCTCGTGGCACTCCGCGCACTGGGACCACGACGCCGATCTCGCCGGCCAGCGGGTGGCCGTCGTGGGCACCGGGGCCAGCGCGATCCAGTTCGTGCCCGAGGTCGCCAAGACGGCCGCCCACGTGGACGTCTACCAGCGCACCCCGCCTTACGTGCTGCCCAAGTTCGACCGGCGCTACCGCCACGCTGAACACGTGCTGAACGACCGGCTGCCCGTAGTGCGCAAGGCCGACCGGCTCCGCATCTTCCTCTACGG
>DASXKD010000042.1:0-6712 GCA_036497045.1 Streptosporangiaceae bacterium
GCTTGCCGGCCAGGCGCCATCGGCGCCCCGGGGGGTTCCAGGGCCATCGGGGTCCGGGGTGTCCCCGGAGAGTGGAGTGTCCCCCCAGGCAAGCTCGCGCGATGGGGCCTGCCGGCTTGCCGGCCAGGCGCCATCGGCGCCCCGGGGGGTTCCAGGGCCATCGGGGTCCGGGGTGTCCCCGGAGAGTGGAGTGTCCCCCCAGGCAAGCAGCGTGTAGAACTCTTTGCCTAGCACTGGCTGCCAGCGCCCGTCGGCCAGCGCGAAACGGTCTCCGTCCACGGCGACCTGGGTGGCGTGCGCGCGCAGCGCGGCGGTTTTGGCCGCCAGGTAGGCGGTGCCGTCGATCTCCGTGGTCACCTGGTCGTCGGGCACCCAGTAAGGGGGCAGGCCGCGCGCCACTGCCACCGATTGCGGCATCGCGGTGGCGTAGAACTTGGCGACCTGCCACGGCCGGGCCTGTCCCTGGCTGGCCGCCACGCCGATCGCCGCACTGGTCACCCGGTGTGCCTGGATGTGGTCGGGGTGGCCGTAGAAGCCGCATCTGTCGTAGGTGACCAGCACCTGCGGGCGGACGTCCAGGATGACCTGGGCCAGTTCGGCCGCGGCCGTGGCCAGGTCGGCCTGCCAGAAGCAGTCCGGGCTGTCGTTGCCGGGCAGGCCCATCATCCCCGAATCGCGCCACCGGCCCGGCCCGCCGAGGAATCTCTGGTCACCGATGCCCAGCGCGGCGCAGGCGCCGGCCAGTTCGGTGATCCGGTGCTCCCCGAGGCGGTCGCCGTCGGTGGCCAGGTGGGCCAGCTCGGGCGGGATGACCTCACCGAGCTCTCCCCGCGTGCAGGTGACCAGGGTGACCTGGGCACCTTCCGCGGCGTACCGCGCGATGGTGGCCCCGGTGCCGATCGACTCGTCGTCGGGATGGGCGTGCACCAGGAGCAGGCGGCGGGCGCTGTTCTGGTGGTCCATGCCGTGAGGCTAGCGCGCCGCGCCTGGTGGCAGGATGACGGCCATGACGGAAAGCTTCCCCAGGCAGCAGGCCAGGACCCGGCATTTCACTCTCGGCCTGCCCCGCTCGTTCCAGATCTCCCCCTCCGGCGACCAGGTGGCGTTCCTGCGCAGCAAGGGCGGTGACGACCCGGTCACCTGCCTGTGGGTGCTTGACGTGGGCACCGGCCGCGAGCGCCTGGTGGCGGACCCGGCGGCGTTCGGCGGCGCCGCGGCCGGGGAGACCGAGCGGGAGAAGGCGCGCCGGGAGCGGGTCCGCGAGCAGGCTGCCGGCATCGTCGCGTTCGCCTGCGACGCCGCGTTCAGCCTGGCGGCGTTCGCGCTGGCCGGGCAGGTGCATGTGGCAGGCCTGGCGGCCGGCGGCGCCGCGCCGCACCCGATCCCCGCGCGGCCGGGCGCGTTCGACCCGCGGCCGGATCCGGCCGGGCGCCGGGTGGCTTATGTCTGCGACGGCGCGGTGCGCGTGACGGCCCTGGACACCGGGGAGGACGCGCTCCTGATCGGGCCGGACGGGCCGGACGGGCCGGATGGGCCGGACGGGGTGACGTTCGGCCTGGCCGAGTTCGTAGCCGCCGAGGAGATGGACCGCACCCGGGGTTACTGGTGGGCGCCCGACGGGACGGCGGTGCTGGTGGCCAGGGTGGACGAGAAACCCGTTCAGCGCTGGCACATCGCCGATCCGGCCAACCCGGGCCGTGTGCCGCGCGAGGTGGGCTACCCCGCGGCGGGGACGGCGAACGCGGACGTGTCGCTGGTGTGCGCCGGCCTCGACGGCAGCCGGACGCCGCTCGAATGGGACCGGGCCGCCTTTCCCTACCTGGTGACCGTGGACTGGGACCAGGCCCTGGCACTGATCGTGGTGCAAAGCCGCGATCAGCGCCGGATGCGGCTGCTGTCCGCCGACCCGGCGCGGGGCACCACGGCGGTGCTGCGGGAGGACACCGACGCTCACTGGCTCGACATCGTGGCCGGCGTCCCCGGCTGGACCGGCGACGGCCGGATCGTGTGGACGGCCGACGCCGACGGCGCCAGGCGGCTGCTCGTGGCCGCCCCCGCGGAACTCGCGGATGGCACGGCGGCACCGGTCACCCCGGTGGACCTCCAGGTGCGGGGGGTCGCGAGCATCGACGGGGACACCGTGCTGTTCACCGCGTCGGAGGGGGACCCTACGGAGGTGGCTCTGTGGGCCTACGGCCCGCAGAGCCTGGCCAAGGTGACCCAGGAACACGGGGTTCACGCCGGGCGGCGCACGGGCGGCACGACCGTGGTCCTTGGCAGGTCACTGGCGGCGCCCGGCGTTGCGGTGACCGTGCGCACGGAGAATCGTCCCGGAGAAGAAATCACCGTCGCCTCGCTCGCCGAGCACCCTTCGCTGCCTGCGCCGAACCCCGGCCTGTTCACCGCGGGAGAGCGGGAGATCCGCACCGCGCTGTTGCTGCCCTCCTGGCACCAGCCGGGCGCGGGGAAGCTGCCGGTGCTGATGGATCCCTACGGCGGCCCGCATATGCAGCGGGTGGTCGCCGCGCAGAGCGCGTTCGCGGACTCGCAGTGGTTCGCCGAGCAGGGGTTCGCCGTGGTCGTGGCGGACGGCCGCGGCACGCCCGGCCGCGGGCCGGGCTGGGACCGCGCGGTGGCCGGGGACCTGGCCGGGCCGGTCCTGGAGGACCAGGTGGCGGCCCTGGAGGCGGCCGCGGCCCGGTGTGCCGACCTGGACACCGGACGGGTGGCCATCCGGGGCTGGTCGTTCGGCGGGTACCTGTCCGCCCTCGCGGTGCTGCGCCGGCCCGAGAAGTTCCACGCCGCGGTGGCCGGCGCCCCGGTCACCGACTGGCGGCTGTATGACACTCATTACACCGAGCGCTACCTGGGGCACCCGGAGGAGAACGGGGCCGCCTATGAGCGCTGCTCGCTGCTGGGTGACGCGGCCGAATTGCGGCGACCGCTGCTGATCATCCACGGGCTGGCCGACGACAACGTGGTGGCCGCGCACACGCTGCGGCTTTCCGGGGCGCTGCTGGCGGCCGGCCGGCCGCACTGCGTGCTGCCGCTGTCCGGCGTCACCCACATGACGCCCCAGGAGGAAGTAGCCGAGAACCTGCTGCTGCTCCAGGTGGACTTCTTGCGCAAAGCACTAGGTGTGCCCGGGTTCACAGCTATCGAAACGGGATCCTGAGCCGCGCGGTGGTACACCTGTGGAATAGGGTTCACCCCGCATCCATGCGGCGGCATCACCGGGCGGAGACTCGTCAATGACACAGGCTACTGAGGCGCCAGCCAGGGACAGGGCGCGGATCGCGGAACGGACCCTTCGCAAGGACCCGTGGTGGCGGCAGCCCGCCATCAACGCGACCGCCCTCGCCGTGGTGGTGATCTACCTCACCTGGGCCTCGCTGGTGAACGGGGACTACTTCTGGAAGCCCTACATCTCGCCGCTCTACTCCCCCTGCCTGACGACCACCTGCACGTCAGGCTCCGGGTTCGACTGGATCCCGTGGCTGACCTGGCTGTCCCCGGCGGTCATCATCATCGGCGTGCCGATGGGTTTCCGGCTCACCTGCTACTACTACCGGAAGGCCTACTACCGGGCGTTCTGGCGGGCGCCCGCGGCCTGCGCGGTGCGCGAACCGCACGCGAAGTACACCGGTGAGACCAGGTTCCCGCTCATCCTGCAGAATCTGCACAGGTACTTCTTCTGGATCGCACTGGCCTTCAACGTGATCCTGTCCATCGACGCCGTGACCGCCTTCCGCAACCACGACGGGCAGTGGGGGCACATGGGCCTGGGCACCCTGGTCCTGATCGTCAACGCGGCCATGCTGTGGGCCTACTCGCTGTCCTGCCACGCCTGCCGGCACGCGGTCGGCGGCCGGCTCAAGCATTTCTCCAAGCACCCGGTGCGGTACTGGATGTGGACCCAGGTGTCCAAGCTGAACGCCAAGCACATGCAGTTCGCCTGGATCTCGCTGGGCTGGGTGCTGCTCACCGACCTCTACATCAGGCTGGTGGCCTCCGGTGCCATCTCAGATCCGCGGTTCTTTTAAGGCAGAAGGTGCAGTGCGCACATGACTGACATCGAACGGCTCGGCTACGACGTCGTGGTGATCGGCGCCGGCGGCTCCGGGCTGCGCGCGGCCATCGAGGCCCGGCTGGCGGGCAAGCGGACCGCGGTCATCTCCAAGTCCCTGTTCGGCAAGGCGCACACGGTCATGGCCGAGGGCGGCTGCGCCGCCGCAATGGGCAACGTGAACCCCAACGACAACTGGCAGGTTCATTTCCGCGACACCATGCGCGGCGGCAAGTTCCTGAACAACTGGCGGATGGCCGAACTGCACGCCCGGGAGGCACCGGACCGGGTCTGGGAACTGGAGGCCTGGGGCGCGCTGTTCGACCGCACCCCCGACGGCAAGATCAGCCAGCGCAACTTCGGCGGCCACGCCTACCCCCGGCTCGCCCACGTCGGCGACCGTACCGGCCTGGAGATGATCCGCGCCCTGCAGCAGAAGGTGGTGGCGCTGCAGCAGGAGGACGCGCGCGAGCGCGGCGACCCCGAAGCGATGATCAAGATCTTCGCGGAGACCACGGTCACCCGGCTGATCACCGAAGGCGGGCGGATCGCCGGAGCGTTCGGCTACCTGCGCGACACCGGCGCGTTCGTGCTGTTCGAGGCGCCCGCGGTGATCCTGGCCACCGGGGGCATCGGCAAGACGTTCAAGTACTCCTCCAACTCCTGGGAGTACACCGGCGACGGGCACGCGCTGGCGCTGCTGGCCGGCGCCAGGCTGATGAACATGGAGTTCGTCCAGTTCCACCCCACGCACATGGTCTGGCCGCTGTCGGTGCGCGGGCTGCTGGTCACCGAGTCGGTCCGCGGCGACGGCGGGGTGCTGCGCAACGCCGAGGGCAAGCGGTTCATGTTCAACTACGTGCCCGACGTGTTCCGCGCCCAGTACGCGGAGACGGAGGAAGAGGCCGACCGCTGGTACACCGACCCCGACCACAACCGCCGCCCGCCCGAGCTGCTGCCCCGTGACGAGGTCGCCCGGGCGAACAACGCCGAGGTCAAGGCGGGGCGCGGGTCACCGCACGGCGGCGTGTTCCTTGACATCGCCTCCCGGCGGCCCGCCGAGGAGATCCTGCGCCGGCTGCCGTCCATGTACCACCAGTTCAAGGAGCTGGCGGATGTGGACATCACCAAGGAGCCGATGGAGGTCGGGCCCGCCCAGCACTACGTGATGGGCGGGGTGGAAGTCGAGCCCGATACCGCCCTCTCGCACATTCCCGGTCTTTTCGCCGCGGGAGAGGTCTCCGGCGGGATGCACGGCTCGAACCGGCTCGGCGGGAACTCCCTGTCGGACCTGCTGGTATTCGGCCGCCGGGCGGGCATGGGCGCGGTGCAGTACCTCGACTCGCTCGGCACCGGCACGCCGGCCGTGACCGATGCGGAACTCGCCGTCGCGCAGGCGGAGGCGCTCGCGCCGCTGGAGCGCGGCAGCGGCGAGAACCCGTACACGGTCCACGGCGACCTGCAGCAGACCATGAGCGACCTGGTGGGCATCATCCGGCGCGAGGAAGAGATCTCCAAGGCGCTGACCGAACTGGAAGGGCTGCAGGCGCGGGCCATCAATGTCAAGGCCGAGGGCGGCCGCGCATACAACCCCGGCTGGCACCTGGCGCTGGACCTGCGGAACATGGTGCTGATCGCGGAATGCGTGGCCCAGGCGGCGCTGGAGCGGCAGGAGAGCCGCGGCGGCCACACCCGGGACGACTTCCCTGGGATGTCGGCGCAGTGGCGCAAGGTCAACCTGATCTGCTCGCTGGACGGTGACCGGGTCACCCTGCGCCGCCAGCCCATGGCGCCGATGCGCGCCGACCTTATGGCCCTGTTCGAGCGCTCGGAACTGGACAAGTACTACACCGATGAGGAACTGCCCCCGGCGGCACCGGCTGCGGCACCGGCTGAGGAGAGCCACTGATGGTGAGCACAACGGTCACTCTGCGGGTCTGGCGGGGCGACGCCGGGCAGGGGGAACTCACCGAGTACCAGGTCGAGGCGAACGAGGGCGAGGTCGTCCTGGACATCCTGCACCGCCTCCAGGCGACCCAGGCCGGTGACCTGGCGATCCGCTGGAACTGCAAGGCGGGCAAGTGCGGGTCCTGCTCCATGGAGATCAACGGGCGCCCCCGGCTGGCGTGCATGACGCGGATGAACCTGTTCGAGCCCGGGGAACCGATCACGCTCACCCCGATCCGCACCTTCCCTGTGATCAGGGACCTGGTCACCGACGTCTCGTTCAACTACGCCAAGGCGCGGGAGATCCCGTCCTTCACGCCCGATGCGGCGGTGAAGCCGGGCGAGTTCCGGATGCAGCAGACCGATGTGCAGCGGTCCCAGGAGTTCCGCAAGTGCATCGAGTGCTTCCTGTGCCAGAACGTGTGTCACGTGATCCGCGACCACCCGGAGAACGAGCGGCCGTTCGCCGGGCCGAGGTTCCTGATGCGCATCGCCGAACTGGAGATGCACCCGGCCGACACCGCCGACCGGCGCGAGATCGCGCAGGACGACTTCGGGCTCGGCTTCTGCAACATCACCAAGTGCTGCACCGAGGTCTGCCCGGAGAACATCAAGATCACCGACAACGCGCTGATCCCGATGAAGGAGCGCGTGGTCGGCCGCAAGTACGACCCGCTGGTCTGGCTGGGCTCGAAGATC
>DASXKD010000043.1:0-17854 GCA_036497045.1 Streptosporangiaceae bacterium
GGTGACCCGCCGGGACGCGTCGTCCCACACCGGGCGGCACCCGATCAGCGCCAGCACCTCGGCGATATCGTCGCCCTGGGTGCGCATGGCCGAGGTGCCCCACACGGTTAGCCCCACCGACCGCGGGTAATACCCGGTGTCAGCCAGGTGCCTGGCCACCAGCGACTCGGCGAGCGCCGCGCCCACGTCCCACGCGTTGCGGCTCGGGATCGCCTTCGGGTCCACCGAGTAGAAGTTCCGCCCGGTCGGCAGCACGTTTACCAGGCCCCGGGTCGGCGAACCGGACGGCCCGGCCGGCACGTACCTGCCGTCCAGGGCGCGGAGCAGGTTGGCCACCTCGTCGGGGGTGCGCTCCAGCCGGGGCACCACCTCGCGGGCCGCGAATTCCAGCACGGCCACCACGGACGGCGGTGCCTCGCCGAGCACCCCGGCGGCCACGGCCTGCGCCTTCTCCGGCTGCCAGCCAGTGTCGTCCAGGCCGGCGACCAGCCGTCCCGCGAGGGTTTCCAGCGCGTCGATCACGTCCGCCCCGGTGCCGGAGGGCCCGGCCACGCCGGGCAGGTCACCCCGGACGGCGAGCTGCCCGGGATCGGCCAGCAGCGCTCGTTCGTTCAGGCCGAAATGCGCAGCCAGCGCGGCACGCAGGCCCGGCAGTGCGCTGCGCCCGCCCCAGATCTGCGTGGCCCGCAGCACCGCCTGCACCGTGGCGATCCGCTGCTCGCCGGCCGGGGCGCTGCCCAGCACGTGCAGGCCGTCGCGGATCAGCGCGTCCTTGATCTCGCACAGGTACCCGTCCACGTGCAGCACGAAGCTGTCGAACTCCTCGGCCGCGGGCGCCGCGTCCAAGTGCAGGTCGTGGTGCAGTTGCGCGGCCGCGATCAGCTCCCACACCTGGGCCCGCACGGCCGGGAGCTTGGCCGGGTCGAGCGCGCTGACCGTGGCGTACTCGTCGAGCAACTGCTCCAGCTTGGCCAGGTCGCCGTAGCTGTCCGCGCGGGCCATCGGCGGGATCAGGTGGTCGATGATCGTCGCGTGGCCGCGCCGCTTGGCCTGGGTGCCCTCGCCGGGGTCGTTCACGATGAACGGGTAGACAAGCGGCAGGTTGCCGAGCACCGCGTCCGGCGCGCACTGCGCGGACAGGCCCAGGCCCTTGCCGGGCAGCCACTCGCAGGTACCGTGCTTGCCCAGGTGCACCAGCGCGTGCGCGCCGAACTCCCGGTCCAGCCAGCGGTAGGCCGCCAGGTAGTGGTGCGACGGCGGCAGGTCCGGGTCGTGGTAGATGGCCACCGGGTTCTCCCCGAACCCGCGCGGCGGCTGGATCATCAGCATCACGTTGCCGAACCGCAGCCCGGCCAGCACGATCTCGCCGGAGTCCATGTACAGCTCGCCCGGAGGGTCGCCCCAGTGCCCGCGCACGGCCTCGCGCAGCGGCCCGTGCAGCGCCTCGAACCATGCGCCATACTCAGCCGCGGGCACCCGCATCGGCGCCGCGGCCAACTGCTCCTCGGTGAGCCACTCGACGTCGTGCCCGCCCGTCGCGATCAGTGAGTGGATCAGCGTGTCGCCGTCCTCGGGGAACCCGTCGCCGGTGTCATAGCCCGCCTCGCGCAGCGCCCGCAGCAGCACCACAGCCGAGGCCGGGGTGTCCAGCCCGACCGCGTTCCCCACCCGGGCGTGCTTGGTCGGGTAGGACGACAGCATGATCGCCAGGCGCCGGTGCGCGGGCGGGGTGTGCCGCAGCCGGGCGTGCGCCAGCGCGATCCCGGCCACCCGGGCGGCCCGCTCCGGGTCCGCCGCGTACACCGGCACCCCGTCCGGTCCCGCTTCCTTGAACGAGAACGGCACGGTAATCAGTCGGCCGTCGAACTCGGGGACCGCCACCTGCATCGCGGCGTCCATCGGGGTGAGCGCCGCGGACGAGGCCGCCCACGCCGCCCGGAGCGAGGTCAGGCACAGCGCCTGCAGCACCGGTACGTCCAGGCTGGCCAGCGCCGTCACATCCCAGGCGTCGGAGTCGCCGCCCGCGCTCGCCTCTCCGGCCACCGTCCCCCCGGCCGCGAGCACGGTCACGATCAGCGCGTCGGCCCCGGCCAGCAGTTCATAGACCTCAGGCCCGGCCGCGCGCAGCGACGAGCAGTACACGCACCGGGCGTTCCCGCCGCCCGCCTCCACCGCGTCGGCCAGCGCGTCCGCGAAGGCGGTGTTCCCTGACACCGCGTGCGCCCGGTAGAACACGATCACCACGCTGGGCCGGTCCGGCTGCTGTTCACGCTGTCCGTGCACGCCCTGGGCGGGCAGCGGCACCGGCGGCGCGAACCCGTGCCCGGTGAGCAGCAGCGTGTCGGACAGGAACGCGGCCAGTTCGGCCAGGTTGCCAGGGCCGCCCTCGCGCAGGTAGGCGAGCGCCTGCGCGGCCACCCCGCCGGGCACCGTGGACGCCGCCATCAGGTCCGCGTCCGGCGCTGCCTCACCGCTGAGCACCACCGTGGGCAGGCCCTGCGCGACGACGGCGGCCAAGCCGTCGGGCCAGCTTCTGCGCCCGCCCAGCAACCGCACGATCACGCAATACGCCCCGGCCACCAGCCCCGCCACCTGATCCGGCGCGGTCCGTGCGGGGTTGGCCAGGCGCCACGGCGCCCCGCTGGCCCGCGCCGCGAGCAGGTCGGTGTCCGACGCGGAAATCAGCACGATGCTGCGGTCGTCGCTCATGGGGCTCCTGGCGGGATGAACGGGAGGCCGGCGGGCGCACCGTGGTCGATCAGGTTCAGCAGCGCACCGGTGTCCAGGTGCTCGTCCACCAGGTCGGCCAGCGTGTCCAGCTTCCGCTCCCGGAGGCTGGCGAACGTGACGTCACCGGGCTCGAAGGACCGCCCGGCCGCGGCGGCGACCGTGCGGAGCAGCGCCCGCCGGAACCCGTCGCTCTCGAAGATGCCGTGCCACGTAGTGCCAAGAACCGCCCCGGCGGAGCAGCCGCCAGGGAACGGCTCCCCGCCGTCCGCGGTGACCACGCCGTGGTGGATCTCGTACCCGGTGACCGGCTCGCCGCCGGCGGTTTCCTGGCGGAGCCTGAGCACCTTCGCGGTGCCGAACGCGACCGTGGCCGGCACCAGGCCAAGCCCCGGGACCAGGCCCGCGCCGCTCTCCACGTCGTCGCGGATCTCGGCGGCGAGCATCTGGTAGCCGCCGCAGATGCCGAGCACCGGCCCGCCCTGGGCGGCCCGCGCGGCCACGGCCCCGGCCAGCCCGCGCTCGCGCAGCCAGGCCAGGTCGGCCACGGTGGCCCGGCTGCCGGGCAGGATCACCAGGTCGGCGTCGGCGATCTGCGCGGGGGAGGTGACGAACCGGAGCGCCACGCCCGGCTCGGCCGCCAGCGGGTCGGTGTCGGTGAAGTTGCTGATCCAGGGCAGCCGGACCACCGCCACCCGGAGCACATCGCCGCCCGGACCAGGCTGGGTGCCGTCGGGCCCGGTGCCGAGGCTGAGCGAGTCTTCGGCGTCCAGCCACAGCCCGGCGGTCCACGGCAGCACGCCGAGCACCGGCCGGCCGGTGAGTTCGCGCAGCCGGTCAAGCCCGGGTTGCAGCAGAGCGGCATCGCCGCGGAACTTGTTCACCACGAACCCGGCGACCAGCGCCTGGTCGTCCCGGCTGAGCAGGGCGAGCGTGCCGTACAGGGCGGCCAGCGCCCCGCCCCGGTCGATGTCGGCGACCACGATCACCGGCAGGCCCGCCGCCCGGGCAAGGCCCATGTTGGCGAGGTCGTGCTCGCGCAGGTTGATCTCGGCCGGGCTGCCCGCGCCCTCGCAGACGACCACGTCGAACCGGTCGGCCAGCCCGGTCAGGCAGGCCAGCACGGTGCCGGCCAGGCGTGGCTTCAGCGCGGGGTAGGACATGGCATCGGCCTCGGCAACGGGCTTGCCGAGCACCATGACCTGGCTGGTGCCGCTGCCGCCGGGCTTGAGCAGCACCGGGTTCAGCGCCGCCTCGGGCTCGATGCCGGCCGCGGCGGCCTGCATGGCCTGGGCCCGGCCGATCTCCGCGCCGTCCCTGGTGACCACCGAGTTCAGCGACATGTTCTGCGCCTTGAACGGCGCCACCTTCACGCCGCGCCTGGCCAGCCAGCGGCAGATCCCCGCGGTGACCGCGCTCTTGCCCGCCTCGGACGCCGTTCCCGCGACCAGCAGCCCGTTCATGGGTTCCCCGCCGCTGTCCCGGCGGCCAGGATCCCCGCCCGCGCCGTCGTCCCGGCACCCAGAATCCCCGCCCGCGCCGTCGTCCCGGCACCCAGGATCCCCGCACGCGCCGTCGTCCCGGCACCCAGGATCCCCCGCATGCCCCCCGCACGGCCGAGTTCGCGTGGGTGGGGGGCACGGACCGGGCGCGCGCTGGGGCGGGCCCGCCGGGCCGGGCGGGGCCCCCGTGCGCTGAGCAGGTACGCGGCCGCCGCGGCCAGGACGGTGGCGGCGGCGGTGATCAGACGGGACAGCCGGATGGCACGGTCGAGGTCGGCGGGCCCGGGCGGGGGGCCGTCCCCGAGGGTGCCGCGCCGCTCGGCCCGGCCCTGGTAGACGTTGGTGCCGCCGAGGCTGACCCCGAGCGCCCCGGCGAACGCGGCCTCGCAGCGGCCCGCGTTCGGGCTGGGATGAGCGGCCCCGTCGCGGCGGACGGTGCGCAGGGCGGCGCGCCCACTCCCGCCGGCCGCGGGGGCCAGGGCCGCGGCCAGGAGCGCGGTCAGCCGGGCGGGCACCAGGTTTGCCACATCATCGAGCCGGGCGGCGGCCCACCCGAACCGTTCGTAACACATGCCACGATGACCGACCATCGCGTCGAGCGTGTTCACCGCCCGGTAGCCGAGCAGCCCGCCCACGCCTGCCACCGCGCCCCACAGCAGCGGCGCGACCACCGCATCGCAGGTGTTCTCCGCCACCGACTCGACCGCCGCGCGGGCCAGCTCGGCCGCGGGCAGCCCGGCGGGGTCGCGGCCGCACAGCGCGGGGAGCCGGCGGCGCGCGTCATCGAGGTCCCCGGCCGCCAGCGCGCGGGAAATCCCCGCCGCCTCCGCGGCCAGGCTGGCGCCGCCGAGCACCGCCCAGGTCGCTGCGGCGGCCAGCACCGCACCGGGCAGCGCGCGCCGCCCGGCCAGCCGTTGCGTGGCCCAGCCTCCGGCCGCCGCGGGGCCGGCGCACGCCAGCGTGAACAGGGCGCCGCGGGCCCGGCTGGGCGCCCAGAGCCGGCCTTCGGCGCGGGCCGCGGCGGTGCCGAACGCGGCGACGGGGTGCCCACGGCGCGGATCGGCGAGCAGGGCGTCGAGAGCTGAGCCGAGCAGCAGCCCGGAGGCGAGCCCGGACCGGCGCGACATCAGCGGGGGCGGGTTAGTCGGCGGGCGGCGGGCAGAGCGCGCCGGGCAGTGAAGGGGGAAGGGGAGGCGGGTGGGGCGCCCGGCGGGGCAGGTGCGGACATCATGGCTGGCCTTCCTCGGGGTAACCACGCCCCAGGTGCGAAGGATCGACGGCCGGAGTGTCCTGGCTCCCGGATCGAAGCTCCCCTCAGCCTTCCCACCGCATCGCGGTCGTGGCTAACGTGAGGGCCGCTCCCCGGTCACAGTGGCGGGACCGCGCCGGACTCGCACCGACTTCCTCCACTGCCGACGATGGACGGGGTCAACATCACCACAGTGCGCCTGGCTCGTCAAGCTGCGGGCATGGGCGTGGCCGGGCACGCCGCGACGCGCACCTGGCCACGCGGCGGGCGGGGACGGCCCGCGCCAGGCTTGGTGTCCCTCGGCCCGCCCAGATGAGTCCGCGGGGTGCTCGGCACCCTGGCGGTAAACTTGCCGGTCCACCGGGCGCAACCGCAACGAACCGGGCAGAACGTCACCCATTCGTAATAGGGCGGCCGCACGTCACGCCGCGGTGCCCGGGCGGGCGGGCACGGCGGCCGCTGCGGTGAGGCGCAGGGCCAGGGCGGCGGCCTGGGTTTTGATCTCCGGAATGGCCGTGGTCTCGTACCACAGCCCGCGCAGCGGCGGTCCGAGCGTGAACAGGGTGCCGCTCGCCTTTCCCGTGGTGTCGAGCACCGCGCCGCTGGGGGTTGCGTCGAGGCCGAGCCGCAGCGGGTCCGGCCGGGCCAGCCCGCGGTCGAACAGGTCGCGCAGCAGTGGGTCGCCGGTGCGGGTGATGTCGCCGTCCGGGCCGGTGGCGTTGATCAGCCATCCGGTCTCGTACTCGGTAGCGGACCCGGCCGCGTGCTCGATGCGCACCCGGAGCGAGCCTGGCTCCGGGGTGACCGCGCGGACCTGCCCCGCGTGCACCGACAGCCGTCCGGTACCGAGCAGCGCGCTGACCCAGCGCGCGGTGTCCGGCGGCATCCGGTGCCTGTGCACCTCCCAGTAGCGCGCGACGTGCCGGAGAAAGACCTGCCGGTCGGCCACCGGCAGCCGCTGCCACAGCCGGGGCACGTGCGGCCGGAGTGCGTCCATGATCTCTTCCCAGGCCTCCGGGCGGTCCGTCATCGCGGCGCGGACCTGCCACATCAGCTCACCGAGCCGCACCGGGCCACCTGGTCCGGCCAGCACAGGCAGCCAGGTCGGCCGGCCCGGCTCTGCGGACCTGCGGTGTGCCCGGGGGAGCAGTGCGCGCCGGGACACCGCATGGACCACCGTGCGCGGGTGCGCGTCGGTCACCGCGATCGCCACGTCCATCGCGGTCAGGCCGGTGCCCAGCACGATGACCGGCCTGCCGTCGCCGGCCCGGCGCAGTGCCTCTGGCACCCAGGGGTCGGCGATGTAGCGGGGGCTGTCAGACACCGGGCACGGCGCGGCAGGCGCAGGGCTGCCGACGGCCAGCACGGCGATGTCCGCGTCGATGTGGCCGTCGGCCGCGAGGTGCAGCCGTAGCTTGTGCCGCGGGGCCGCAGTCGCTGATCCGGACGACCTGCGCGGTGACCGGGGTGACCGTGCTGGCCGGCCCTGCCCGGCGCGCCGCCTCGGCCAGGGTGTCGCGCAGATAGCGCCCGTAGTCGGACCTGCGCAGGAACCCGTCGTGCGCGACGCGGTTCGCGGTAGCCCAGCGCAGCAACTGGCCCGGGTCGCCGGCCACCGCGCTCATCGCGGCGGCCGGGGAGTTCAGCAGGTGACCGGGGTGCGTGGTGGAGTACGCCTGGCCGAGCCCGTGCCGGCCGTAGGCGTCGATCAGCGCGATGCGCACCGGCGGCCGCCCGGCGGCGGCCAAGCGGAGCATGTGGACAGCGGTCAGCGTGCCGCTGGCGCCCCCGCCGATGACCGCGATAACGGGCGGCCGGCTTTCGTGCTGATCGGGGGAGTGCACCGCTCCACTATAACCTAGTATATCGATAGGTTAAATAGTTAAGAACGGACAAGGAGCCCGCCGTGATCGAGGTTGTGGTGATCGGCCGGCCGCAGGGCTCGCCGGGCCAGCCGTCGGCTCTTGAGTTCGCGGGCTCGCCGGGTCGGCCGTCGGCGACGGAGGCCAGCAGCGCGGACCGGGCCTGGTCCACGGCGGCCAGCAGGGCACCACGCAGCACCGGGGCGTCGGGCACCGCGGTCGGCACCACATCGGGCTTCACCGGGCAGATCCGGCTGACCTCGGTGCTCACCCGGTCCGCCAGCGCCGTCCCGCCCGCCTGGCCCACCTCGCCGCCGAGCACCACGAGCCCGGGATCCAGGGTCACCGAGATCGCCGCGACGCCGACCGCCACCCGGCGCGCCAGATCGGCGAGGAACTCCTCGCCGCCGCTCTGCCCGGCTGCCGCCGCGCGCACCGCTGCCGCGACCGCCTCGCCGTTGGCCGGGGCGGTGACCTCGGCCAGCACCTGGCCCGTCACGTCGGCCACGCCGGTGGTCACCGCCTCGGGGGCGACGTCGAGGCCGGCCACGATCGCGGTGGAGGGGACGACCGCGTACACCGCCGCGCTGGGCCCCCGGACGCCGGCCTGCTGCCCGGTGACGGCGACCAGGCCGCGCTCTTCGAGGCGGGTCAGTGTCTGCGAGGCGGTGACCTTGGACAGGCCGGTGCCCTCGCCGACCTGTGACCGGGTGAGCGGTCCCTCAGCGAGCAGCAGTTCCAGTGCCGCGCGGTCGTTGATCTCCCGAAGCAGGCTCGGTGTGCCTGGCCGTCCCTTCATCGTTCCCCCTGTCCCGCCAGGCCATCTTCTGCCTGCCCCGGCTCCGTGGTCCAGAGTGCGAAACGAACCTCTGACCCGACTGGGGCGCGATCATGGCCGCCTCCACCCTCTACGCCATCCCGCCGATCCTGTTCTTCCTGCTGGTGCGGCGCCGGATGGCCCGTGGCCTGGTCGCCGGGGCGGTGAAAGGGTGAGTACCGTGTACGGCGCCGGATCACTCACCCGCCTCGCCGACGCCGTCCTCGTCCCGCCGTTCCCCGGCCGTTCCGCTCCGCGATGGTTGCTGCAGGCGCTGGAAAAGGGTCTTGCGGGCGTGACGCTCTTCGGCCCTAACGTGGCCGGACCCGGGCAGTTGTCCGCGCTGACTGCGGCGCTGCGCGCCGCGGCGCCGGAACCGGTGATCGCGATCGACGAGGAAGGTGGCGACGTCACCAGGCTGGCCCACCTCACGGGCAGCCCCTACCCGGGCAACGCCGCCCTCGGCGCGGTCGACGACACATCGCTCACCCGGGCGGTGTACCGGGCACTCGGGGCCGACCTGGCCGCCGTCGGCGTCAATGTGAACCTGGCGCCGTCGGTGGACGTGAACACCGCCACGGGGAACCCGGTCATCGGGACCCGCGCGTTCGGGGACCGCACCGGCCTGGTGAGCCGGCACGCGGCTGCGGCGGTGCACGGCCTCCAGTCGGCCGGGGTGGCGGCGTGCGCCAAGCACTTCCCCGGCCACGGCAGCACACGCGACGACACCCACCACGTGCTCGCCACCGTGGAGGGCGGCCTCACCCGGGTCCGCGAGCGTGACCTGCCCCCCTTCGCGGCGGCGATCGCCGCCGGGGTGGCCGCCGTGATGCCGGGGCACCTGCGGGTGGCCGGGCTCACCGGGGACCGGCCCGCCACCCAGTCGGCCGCCGCGCTGGACGGGCTGCTGCGCGGCGAACTCGGCTTCTCCGGGGTGATCATCTCCGATGCCCTGGAGATGCGCGCGGTGAGCGGCCAGGGCGGCGTGCCCAGCGCCGCCGTCCGGGCGGTCGCCGCCGGCGTGGACCTGCTCTGCCTCGGCCGGGACCAGGACGAGGAGGACTACCTCGCGGTCCGGGCCGCGCTCGCCGCCGCGGTCACCGGCGGCGAACTGCCCGCCGCCCGGCTGGAGGAGGCGGCGGCGCGGGTCGCCAGGTTCCGGGCCGCGCTCGCTGCCGGGGCCCTGCCAGCGACGGGCCAGCGGATGCCCGGGCCCGCGACTCTGGCCGGGAGTGCGGATCTTGGGCCGGGCAATGGGGACGGCGCCGGCATCGGCCTGACGGCGGCGCGGCGCGCGCTGCGGGTCAGCGGTACCCCGGGCGCGCTGACCGACCCGCTGGTGATCGAGGTCGCCCCGCCCGGCAACATCGCCGTCGGTATCGTGCCCTGGGGACTGGCGCCGTGGCTGCCCGCGGGCAGCATCGTCCAGGTGCCCGCCGGGGGAGAGCAGGCCGACCAGCGGGTCGCGCAGGCCCTCGGCCGGGCCGCGGGCCGCTCGGTGGTCGCCGTGATCCGCGACGCGCACCGCGATCCGGGCGCCCAGACGGTCATCACCCGGCTGCTCGCGGCGCGCCCTGACACGATCGTGGTGGAGATGGGCCTGCCGGTGTGGCGCCCGCCCGCCCGTGCCTACCTGGCCACCTACGGTGCATCCCGGACGAGCGGGCAAGCGGCGGCCGAGATGCTCGGCCTGACCGCGCCGGACCCGGCCTGAGCCAGGCCCGCGAGCGGGGCTGCCCGGGGCGCGGGTCGCGCGCGTTGCCGACAGGCCTAACGTACTGGCGGTCGATGAAGATCAGGGTCCGGTCCGACCTGATCACGATCCAGTCGTCCGCCCAGAACTTGCTTGGCACCTGGGAGAGCAGCCGCACGCTGACGTACAGCGCCCGGTTGCCGAAGCCGGGCAGCGCCGGCCGCGGCTCGCCGAGGCCATTGACCTGATCAAGAGTGCGATCGGAATGCGGCTGTTTCCGGGGCGATCCGGCCCGGAACGGCGGGACCTGGCCGACGGCCTCGCCGTTTTCAGCCTGGTGGCTCCGCTGTTCCTGCTGGCCGTCGACATTCTGCAGGTGGCGCTGCCTTACCATTTGCCAGCCGACCCGCTCATGCTGCGCGTGTTCCGCCGGCATCTGGAGTGCCTTCTGGAAGCGCACCCTGGGGAGGCAGGCACCCCGCCGGAGGGGCCGCTCCGGCGGGGTGCCTGGCGCCGCGTCCTCAGCCGAGAGCCTGCAGGAGCTCGCGTTCCCGCTGCGGGCTCAGCCCGGCCTTCCGGTGCCGGCCAAGGCCCTGGGCACGTTCCCAGGCCAGGGTGTCGGCCAGCAGTTCGGTACGCGGCCGGTGCCGCAGTAGCCCGGTACCGAGCGCCGCCGCACCGCTGCGCGCGGAAAAGCCCTCCCAGCCGGGCTCCGCGACCCACATCGGCAGCGACTCCTCGCCCATGTACTCCTCGACCCCCTGTTCCCGCAGCCAGGCAGGCTCGGCCGGGACCACAGGCCCGGTGTGGCCGCCCGCCGCGCGGGACAACTCGATCCACTCACCGAATGGGACAACCGGGCCGACGGCGTCATAGGTCCCCGTGACGCCCGCCTCCGCGCATGCGAGCAGCCAGTCCGCGAGGTCGCGCACGTCGATGACCTGCGTCGCCAGGCCGGGGCAGCCGGGCACCAGCATCGGCCCCGCAGGGTCACGGGCGGCCCGGGCGGCCCAGTAGCCGGACCGGTCGCTGTGGTCGCCGGGGCCGCCGATGAGCCCGGCCCGCGCGATCAGCAGCCGGTCGCCCGCCGCCGCGCCGGATGCCCGCTCACACGCGACCTTCGCCTCGCCGTAATGCTCCACGCTGGCCACATCGGCATCCGCCGCGGGCAGTACCGCCGCCGACTCGTCGGCGCCGAGGGCGGCATGGGAGGCATAGACACTGCCGGACGACACATAGGTCCAGTGCCGTGCCCGGCCGCCCAGCGCCGCCACCGCGTCCCGGACGAAGCCTGGCTGCCACGACACCTCAAGCACCGCGTCCCAGTCCCGGCCGGCCACTGTCGCATACCCGCCCGGATCGCTCCGGTCGGCAGCGGCGAGCACCGCCCCGTCCGCCACCGGACCTGCCTGGCCCCGGGCCAGGCAGGTCACCCTGTGCCCGCGGGCCACCGCCTGGCGCGCGTACTCACGGCCCAGCCATGCGGTTCCGCCCAGAATCAAGATCTCCATCACCGTATTGAAATGCCGCGGGGCTCCGCCGCATACCGGCTTACGCTGCCAGCACATTACGCGGCCAGCGCAATGCGCCTGCGAGCTGATCCGCCGGAGGCCTGCCGGCCCGGCGCGGTGGCCGTAGTCTGGCGCCCGTGTACGACCACGATCTCGAGGAATTGGTGGCACTCGGCTGGGAGGAGTTCATCGCCCGGCAATGGGAGTCCATCTTCGCCGGGTACCGGACCCGGGCGGGCCTGCGGCGGACCTGCCGCCGCTGGAGCGACCTGCTTGAGGTCGGCCTCGGCTGCTCGCAGGAGCTGGCTGACCTGCTGGTCCGTCGCGAGATCATCGACCGCGCCGACCGCGACCTGGAGAGCCTCACCGACGCGGGCGCCCTGGTCGCCGGGATGGCCGGGCTGGTCGCCGACGTGCGGGTGGACCTGCAGGAGCTGACCGGTGTCCAGCCCGGGCCGGCGGCCGTCCTCCTTGAGGCACACGCCAGGCTGCTGGCCTTCCTCCGTGCCTATGCGTTCGGCTCCGACGGCACCGGGCCGCCCATCGGCTGACCTGCGTGCGCCGGGCAGGTTGGCTGCGGGCCTGGTGGACCCGGCTGAGAGAATCGCCAGGTAAGCGCGGGTAGGAGATGGGAAGGGGGAGGGGCTGCGGGCCTGGTGTGCCGTGCCCCGAGTGCCGATGGAACCGATGCCCGGAGCGGCCGAGCTGGCGGAGGCGTTTGCCCGCGACGGCGTGGTCTGCGTGCGTTCCGCCCTGGACCCTGGCGAGGTGGCGGCCGCCGGCGCGGCCATCGAAGCGGTCCTTGCCAGCCCGGGGCCGCTTGCCCTGGTGGCCAGTGCCCCCGGGGACCCGGGCAGGTTCACCGAGGACTTCTGCCGGTGGCAGGACATCCCGGGCATCGAGGAACTGGCGCGCCACTCGCGGATCCCGCGGATAGCGGCCACGCTGATGCTCACCCCGCAGGTCCGCTTCTACCACGATCACGTGCTGGTGAAGGAGGGCGGGACGAGCCAGCGCACCCCCTGGCACCAGGACCAGCCGTACTACAACGTGGACGGCCGCGGCGTGAGTGCCTGGATCCCGGTGGATCCGGTGCCCGAGGAGGGCTGCCTGGAACTGGTGGCTGGCACGCACGATGGGCCATGGCTCATGCCGCGCACGTTCCTGAGTGAGGAGGCACGCTGGTTCCCCGAGGGCACCCTGGCCGAACTGCCGGACATCGAGGCCGACCGTGGCGGCTACGACATCCGCCAGTTCGAGCTGGCCCCCGGCGACGCCATCTTCTTCGACTTCCTGACCGTGCACGGTGCGCCCGGGTTCCCCTACCCAGGACGGCGGCGGGTCCTGTCGCTGCGCTATCTGTCGGCCGACGCGACGTTCGCGCGGCGCGGCTGGCGCACGTCACCGCCGTTCGAAGGCCTGGACCGCGAGCTGGCTGACGGGGCGGAACTGGACCACCCGCTGTTCCCCGTGATGTGGCCGCCGGGCAGGTGACCGGCCAGCGCGGGTGGTTAGCGGCACCGCTGCCGGGGTAGCCGCTGGTCATGGGAGCACCCGGCAGCATTGTCCTCGGCCGGTATGCGCTGGGGGAGAAGATCGGCGCTGGCGGGTTCAGCGAAGTCTGGCGCGCGACCGACGTCGTCCTGGCCCGGCCGGTGGCGATCAAGATGCTGCATCTCACCAGCGCCGAGGCGCTCACCCGGTTCCGCGCGGAGGCACAGCACGCCGGCGGGCTGTCGCACGAGAACATCGCCCGCATCTACGACTACTGCGAGCCGGCTCCGCCCCAGCCGCCGTTCCTGGTGATGGAACTGGTGGACGGGCCGTCACTGGCCGAGGCGCTGGGCGCCGGCCCGCTGGACCCCGCCCGGGCACTGGACATCGTCGCGCAGACCGCGTCCGGCCTGCACGCGGCGCACCTGGCGGGGCTGGTGCACCGGGACATCAAGCCGGCCAACCTGCTACTCGCCCCGGGTGGCGTCCTGAAGATCACCGACTTCGGCATCGCGCAGGCCGCGGACTCCGCACCGGTCACCGTCACCGGCCAGCTCCTCGGGACGGCGGGGTACCTGGCCCCGGAGCGGGTGATGGGAGCACCCGCCACGGCAGCCAGCGACCTGTATTCGCTGGGCATCGTGGCCTACGAGTGCCTGGCGGGCACACCGCCGTTCACCGGCCCCGCGCTGGCCGTGGCGCTGGCTCACCGGGAGCGCGCGCTGCCGCCGCTGCCTGGCCAGGTGCCCGAGGATGTGGCCGCGCTTGTCCTTGCGCTGACCGCCAAGGATCCCACCGGCCGGCCGCGCAGCGCTGGCGAGGTCGCCCGGCGGGCCGGCCAGATGGCTGCCCGCCTGGTCGCGGGTGCGGCCGCACGAGGCTGTCCTCCGCACGGGGATCCGGCCGTCACCGTGGCGGAGCAGACGGCACCGTATCCAGGTGTGGCTCCGGGTGCCGCGGCGCCGGTCCGGGATGCGGCCGCGGCGCCGCACGGGCTGGCTGCGGAAGCGCCAGCGCCCGTCCCCGTGGCGGAGATGCTTACCCAGTATCTGCAGGCACGCCGCCCGGTAGTGCCCCGGCCGCACTGGGTGCGGCGCCCGGTGCACCGGGCCGTCCTGCCCGCAGCGGCCGCGATCGTGGTCATCGCCGCCGCCTTTCTCATCGGAAGCACGATCGACCCCGGGCCCGCGCCACATGCGGGCACGGTTCCCTCGGTTGCGCCGTCCGGCCCGTTCCGGCCCGGGTCCGCGCGGGCGGCGACCGTGGAGGTCAGGCCCGGCCCGCTGATCGGGCTGCCGGTCACCATGGCCGAGCACCGGCTTCACCAGCAGGGCCTGTCCGTCCAAATCGTCTGGCGGCGCAGCAACGACCAGCCTGCTGGGACGGTGCTATCGGTGCAGCCCGCGGGCCGGCTGACGGTGGGCAGCCTGGTCACCCTGACCGTGGCCCGCGCGGCGCGGCACGGCCAGCGGGGCAACGGCAATCAGCAGGGTGATGGCAATCAGCAGGGCGGCGGTGCCCAGCAGGGCGGCGCATCCCATGGCAAGGCCCAGGGCCAGCACACGCAAAACCCGGCCGACGGCTCCACCGTCGACTAGGGCGCGTCCTGTCGAACTTGGTTCTGCTGGCCACCAGCCAGTGCGGTCCGGCCTCAGCCGGTCAGACCGCGCTGACCACCCGGCTGGTGTAGGCGTCCAGGGTGGCTTCCTGAGCATCGTGCATGAGGTACACGCTGAAGTTGTCGGCACCGATCTCGCGCAGTTCCGCCAGCCGGTCCACGTGCCGTTCCGGCGGCCCGAGCAGGCAGAACCGGTCCACGATGTCGTCGGGCACGAAGTCCGTGGACGGGTTGTCCGCCTTGCCGTGGTGGGAGTAGTCGTAGCCCTCCCGCGCCTTGATGTAGTCGGTCAGCGCCCGGGGCACCGCGTCCCCGGTGTCGCCGTAGCGGGACACGAGGTCGGCGACGTGGTTGCCGACCATGCCGCCGAACCAGCGGATCTGGTCCCGCATGTGCGCGTAGTCATCGCCGACGTAGGCGGGCGCGGCGATGCAGATCGTCACCGCCGAGGGATCCCGGCCCGCCGCCGCGGCGGCCGCCCGGACGGCGCCGATGGTCCACCGGGCGATATCGGGGTCGGCACACTGCAGGATGAAGCCGTCGGCCTCCTCACCGCAGACCTTCAGCGCCTTCGGCCCGTAGGCCGCCATCCACACCTCCAGCCGGCCATCCCGTACCCACGGGATGCGGACCTTCGTGCCGTCATAGTCGACCTCCCGGCCTTCGGCCAGGTCCCTGATCACGTTGATGGCGTGGCCGAGGGTGGCCAGCGACGACGGGGCCCGGCCGAGGACGCGCATGGCGGAGTCGCCACGGCCGATCCCGCAGATGGTGCGGTTGCCGAACATGTCGTTCAGCGTGGCGAACAGCGACGCGGTCACCGACAACTCCCGCGACAGCGGGTTGGTGACCATCGGGCCGACCTTGACGTTCGAGGTCCGGCCGAGGATCTGCGAGTAGATGACGAACGGTTCCTGCCAGAGCACGCTCGAGTCGAACGTCCAGACATGGCTGAACCCGCCCAGATCCGCCCGGGCGGCCAATTCGGCCACCCGGCTCCACGGCGGATCGGTCTGCAGCACCAAGCCGATATCCATCAAGCCCCCTCACCTGAGGTACTGGCACTCGCCCCGGGGCAGGAACCGGCCCCGCCCTGCCTGGCCGTGCCACTGCCCGTCGCTGACCAGGATCTCGCCGCGGGACATCACCACGCTGGCCCCGCCCTGCACCTCCCTGCCCTCATAGGCGGAGTAGTCCACCGCCATGTGGTGCGTCTCGGCGGACAGCACGTGCCGCAGCGCCGGATCGTAGACCACGATGTCGGCGTCCGAGCCTGGGGCGATGGTTCCCTTGCGCGGGTAGAGGCCGAACATCCGCGCTGGCGTGGTCGAGTTCACCTCGACCCACCGCGCGAGCGACAGTTCGCCGTCCACCACGCCCTGGTGCAGCAGGTCGACCCTGTGCTCGATCCCCGGCATGCCGTTGGGGATCTTGGAGAAGTCGCCGCGGCCCATCTCCTTCTGCTCCTTGAAGCAGAACGGGCAATGGTCGGTGGAGACGATGCTCAAGTCGTTGGTGCGCAGCCCGCGCCACAGATGCGCCCAGTGCTCCTTCGGCCGCACCGGTGGTGAGCAGACGTACTTCGCCCCTTCGAACTCCGGCGCGTCCAGGTCGTCCTGGGACAGGTACAGGTACTGAGGGCAGGTTTCGGCGAAGACGTTACGCCCCTCGTCGCGGGCCTGGGTCACCGCCTCAAGCGCCTGCTGGGCGGACAGATGGACGATGTAAAGCGGGGCACCGGCGACCTGGGCCAGCCGGATCGCCCGTGCGGTGGCCTCCTCCTCCAGTTCGGGCGGCCTGGTCCGGCCATGCCATCCCGGGTCGGTGTGCCCGCTGGCCAGCGCCTGAGCGACGAGCACGTCGATCGCGATGCCGTTCTCCGCGTGCATCATGATCGTCGCACCGCCGTTGGCGGCCCGCTGCATGGCCTGGAGGATCTCGCCGTCGGTCGCGTAGAACACGCCCGGGTAGGCCATGAACATCTTGAAGCTGGTCACGCCTTCGCCGACGAGGGTGTCCATCTCCTTGAGCGTCTGCTCGTTGACGTCGGAGATGATCATGTGGAACCCGTAGTCGATGCTGGCCTTGCCCTCGGCCTTGGCGTGCCAGGCGTCCAGCGTCTCGCGCAGCGAGGCGCCCCTGGCCTGCACCGCGAAGTCCACCAGCGAGGTGGTGCCGCCCCAGGCGGCCGCGCGGGTCCCGGTCTCGAAGTCGTCGGCGGAGAACGTCCCGCCGAACGGCATGTCCAGGTGGGTGTGCACGTCGATCCCGCCAGGGATCACGTACTTGCCCGTGGCGTCGATCGACCGGTCGGCCAGCCCCGCGAACGAGCCGGTGTGCGCGGGGTCGAGCAGGGCGGCGATGGTCTCGCCGTCGATGAGCACGTCGGCGCGAGACGACCCGGTCGCAGTGACCACGGTGCCGCCGCGGATGAGAATGCGCATGGCGGGCCCCTCCTTACGGCTGCGCCAGCGGGCCGTAGGAGTCCGGGCGCCGGTCCCGGTAGAACTGCCACAGGTTCCTGACCTCTTCGAGCAGGCCCATGTCCAGGTCGCGGACCACGACCTCCTCTGCGGTGTCGGAGGCGGCTCCGCCCATGACCTGCCCGCGCGGGTCGGCGAAGTAGGACTGGCCGTAGAAGTCGTTGTCGCCGAGTGGCTCGACCCCGACTCGGTTAATCGTGCCCACGAAGTACTCGTTGGCGACCGCGGCGCTGGTCTGCTCCAGCCGCCACAGGTACTCCGACAGCCCGCGGCTGGTCGCCGACGGGTTGAAGACGATCTTGGCGCCGGCCAGGCCGAGCGCCCGCCAGCCCTCGGGGAAGTGCCGCTCGTAGCAGATGTAGACACCGATCCGGCCCACCGCGGTGTCGAACACCGGGTACCCGAGGTTGCCGGGGCGGAAGTAGTACTTCTCCCAGAAGCCCTTCACCTGCGGGATGTGGTTCTTGCGGTGCTTGCCGAGGAAGGTGCCGTCGGCGTCGATGACCGCGGCGGTGTTGTAGTAGATGCCCTCCTGCTCTTCCTCGTAGACCGGCACGATAAGCACCATCTGGTGCTCCCGCGCCACATCGCACATCAGCCGGACGGTGGGACCGTCGGGCACCCGCTCGGCCCAGGAATACCACTCCGGCTCCTGTACCTGGCAGAAGTACGGGCCGTAGAAGAGTTCCTGCAGGCAGGTGACGCGCGCGCCCTGCGCCGCGGCATCGCGGATCGCCGCCACCGCGTTCTTCACCATCGAGTCCTTATCGCCGGTCCACTTCTGCTGAACCAGGGCGGCACGTACGACATCGGCCATGCCGGCCTCCTCTCATCGGCTGAGCGACCCGGGTCACCTTCGGGCGCAACGCTAGAAGCCCATCATCTACCTGCCACAGGG
>DASXKD010000044.1:0-3699 GCA_036497045.1 Streptosporangiaceae bacterium
CAGCGGACCGGATCCGTACCAGCGCGGCAGCGCCCGGCGCAGCCGGGCTCCGGGTCACGGCGGGGCCAGCTGCTCATTTTCACGCCATAGCGGCGTCGCCCCGACAGGATGACTCTCTTAAGGGAGAGGAGTTCTCCGATGGGAGAGACACGCAGGAAGTTCGAGCAGGACTTCCGGGAGGGCGCGGTGCGGCTGGTCCGTGAGACGGGCAAGCCGATCGCGCAGGTCGCGCGTGACCTCGGGATCAACGAGGGCACGCTGGGCAACTGGGTCGGTGCTGACCGGCGCCGCCGGGACCGCGGTGACGGGCGGCTGGGCGAGGACGAGCGGGCGGAGCTGGCGCGGCTGCGCAGGGAGAACGCTGAGCTGGCGATGGAGCGCGATGTGCTCAAGCGCAGCGTGGCCCTCTGGGTCAAGGACGCGATGGGCAGCCGGTAGCCGTGGCCGCGTTCATCGCCTCCCAGAGGGAGCAGCACGGCGTCCCGCAGGCGGTCAGCTGCCGCGCGCTGGAGGTCAGCGAGTCCTGGTTCTGCAAGTGGAAGGACCGGGCGCTGCCGCCGCGGGCGGCGCGGCGGGAGCGGCTGAAAACCGAGATCGCCCGGCTGTTCGCCGGGCGGCAGGGCAAGGACGGGTCGCCGCGGATCACCGCGGCGCTGCGCGCGGCTGGGTGGCGGGTCAGCGCGAACACCGTGGCCGCGCTGATGCGCGAGCTGGGCCTGGCCGCCCGGCGCAAGAACAGGCGCAAGGGCGCCACCCGGCCGGGGAGGGGCCGGCAGTACGCCTGAGCGCGCCGGACCTGGTGAAGCGCTCGTTCGCGGCGGAGCAGATCAACCGCCGCTGGTACGGAGACGGCACCGAGATCCCCACCCGGGAGGGCAAGCTGTTCCTCGATTCGGTCCTGGACATGGCCTCGCGCCGGATCCTCGGGCACGCGCTCGGCGAGCACCACGACGCGGAGCTGGCCTGCGGGGCGCTGGCCATGGCGACCGCCGTGCGCGGCGGGAACGTGGCCGGCGTGGTCTTCCACAGCGACCAGGGCAGCGAGTACACCGCGGCCCGGTTCCGGCAGGCCTGCGGCCGGCTGGGCATCGGCCAGTCGATGGGCCGGCCGGGCTCCGCGCTGGACAACGCGGTGATCGAGTCCTGGCACTCCACCCTGGAGTTCGAGCTCCGCTCGCTGCGCACATTCGCAACCAGGGCGGAGGCACGGTCAGCCGTGGCGGCCTGGATCGAGGACTACAACACCGTCCGCCGGCACTCCGCGCTCGGCATGAAGTCCCCGGTGGATTACGAGCGGTCGCTGGCGGGAAAGGACGCCGCGTGAGCGCGGCGGGCCCGCTGCGCGGGCCGCACAAAGGAGGCGGCTACGCCGCCGCTGGCCTTGTTGCGCCCGCTAAGGGTACGGGGCCGCCACCCCGGCCTCAAGGGTGCTGCGCATCGCGCTGCGCGCGACACAATGCCGCGTAGTTAAGGGTCTGGTGGCCAGGTCAAGGAAGATCCGTTAGCGGCGTGTCGGCGGGGGAAGCGACGGGACCTCTGATAGTCCGGTGCGATCCACCACAGATCTTGCCGGCTACCAGAGGTCTCGTTGAGCACTCAGTCTGCCATGACTACGATCACGCATGCCGTTACCGTCGCCGACGGTGTTTTCGCTCCGGGGCATCTGGGTGAGTTAACCCCCTGCCTGCCGTTCGAGCTGGTCGATGACGTGCTGGAACAGACCGGGACCATGCAGCGGCGGCTGCGGAACCTGCCGTCGCGGACGGGGGTGTACTTCGTGCTCGCGCTCGGGCTGTTCCCGCGCCTGGGTTACCTGCGGGTGTGGGACAAGCTCACCGCGGGCCTGGCTGGCCTGGGCGGGCCGCGGCCGTCGGAGAAGGCGCTGCGGGACCTGCGCCGCCGCCTGGGCCCGGCGCCGCTGAAGGCGCTGTTCGAGGTGGTGGCCGGGCCGCTGGCCCAGCCGCACACACCCGGCGTGCGGTTCGCCGGGCTGCGCACCGTCGCGTTCGACGGGCTGAACTCGGTCAAGATCCCCGACACCAGCCGCAACCGGGCCTGGGCCGGGAAGATCCGGCACCGGCTGGGCCTGGCCGGATACCCGGCGCTGCGGGTGATGACGCTGGCCGAGACCGGCACCCGCGGCCTGCTCGGCGCCACCGTCGGCTCGCGCACCGACCGGGACGAGACCGGCCTGGCCCGTCGGCTGCTGCACCTGCTCGGCCCGGGCATGCTGGTGCTGGCCGACCGGGCCTTCGACAGCAACGCATTCCTGGCCCAGATCGCCGCGACCGGCGCCGCGCCGCTGGTCCGGGCGACATCCAGCCGCAGCCCGCTGGTGCTGGCCCACCTGCCCGATGGGTCCTATCTGTCCTGCCTGGACGGACTGCACGTACGGATCATCGAGGCCGAGGTCGCCATGACCGGCACCGACGGCAGCCGCATCACCGACGCCTACCGGCTCATCACCACCCTGGCCGACCACCGCGCCTACCCCGCCGATGCGCTGATCCGGCTCTACCACGAACGATGGGAAATCGAGTCTGCCTACCTCGCGCTGCGGCACACCCTGCTCGACGGCCAGGTGCTCCGCTCCGGTGACCGGCCCGGCGTCGAGCAGGAACTGTGGGCCCTGCTGACCGTCTACCAGCTGCTGCGGATCGCCATGGTCACCGCGGTGGAGACCGTGCCCGGCACCGACCCCGACCGGGCCAGCTTCACCACCGCGCTGGAGGCCGCCCGCGACCAGCTCACCGCCGCCCGCGGCATCAACCCGGCCGGCCCCGCCGACCTGACCGGTGTCATCGGCCGCGCCGTCCTGGCCACCTTGCTGCCCGCCCGCCGGCCGCGTTACAGCGCCCGCAAGGTCAAATGCGCCACCTCCCGCTACCTCAACCACGGCGACCAGCGACCGCACGCCGTCACCGCGATCACCGCGATCACCGTCACCATCGCCACCCCGCCCCCTGACCCGCCCGGCGGCCGGCCCCGCGCCCGCTCCCACCGCCGCGCCGCCCCCCGGCTCGGCCCCCCGCGGCCCACCCGCCGCCAGCTCATCACCGCCCTGATGAGTTCCGAGCCGCACCGGTCCTGGACCGGCCGCGAACTCGCCGATCGCCTTCAGGTCAAGCTGCACAACATGCTCACCCAGCTCGCCGAATGGGCCCGCCTCGGCTTCCTCACCAACACCGACTACGGCAGCTACGCCCTCAACACGCCGCCCCAGCCCGCATCCTCGACAACCGGGCCAGACCCTTAACTACGCGGCATTGGCGCGCGACAGCCCTTGCGGGCTGCCCTTGACCCCGGGGACCCCTGCGGCCCCTGGGAGCAGGGCAAAGCGGGCAGGCGCCGCCTGCCCCCGCCAGGCGCGGTCGCAACAAGGCCAGCCCTCTTGACCATGATCACCACAACCGAAGTCTCCACGGTTTGAGGGGAACCCCGAACGTCCGACGTCGTCCACTATTGGGCGGGGGGGCCGGTTTCCGCCCTCGGCCATCTCGTGCAGCAGGCTGGGTGATGATGGTCACAGGCTAATGCGTAGGCCGATGCGGCGAGCGGACGCATGGGCTATGGCAACAGGCCCCTGGCCGGTGTTAGGCACCTCGTTAGCAATGGATGGGGGCGCTGACCGGGGTGGTCTGCCCGGCAGTGACCAGAGCGGTGGCGATGCCGGGCCGGCAGCCGGGCAGGCTGGCGGTG
>DASXKD010000045.1:0-3235 GCA_036497045.1 Streptosporangiaceae bacterium
ATCAGCTCGGCCACCTGCCCAGCCAGCAGGAGGTGCTCCAGATCGCCGAACCCTGGCGGCCGTACCGGAGCCTGGCGACCGCGTACCTGTTCCAGGTCGCGCTTGATGACCCGGGCACGCCGTTGCCTGAGAAGCAGCAACAGTAACCGGCCGGGCTGGCGGGACTGGTGCAGTCTGGTGGAGGAGACTGCAGTGCCTTCTGGATGGGACGTACAAGAGCGGAGGAACGTTCGACACCGAGGAGCGTGCTCTGGTGGTGGCCGAGGCCACCGAGCGGCATGCGCGCCTGCAGCTGACATACGCCCGGCACTTGACCCTGCACGTCATCCCGTACATCGGCGAGCAGCGGGTCGCCGAGGTTTCCCGGGAGGCGATCCACCGCCTGCTCACGGTGGTGCTGAAGGAGAAGGGCGCGAGCCAGACGACGATTCTGCACACGCGCACGGTCCTGTCCGCGATGCTGCAGATGGCCTGGGATCAAGAACGGCGAGCACCGCCGGTTCAAGGTCGATCACGCGGTCTCGGAAATGGTGCGGGAGCACATCGCGCTTCACGGAATCGGCCCGGCCAGGCGATCTTCCCGGTGCGGCTGTTCGCCTCCACCGAGGCCGCCGGCCGGGACCGGCTCCCCCCAGGAGGAGATCGATGCCCTGGGCTTCACCGGTGAGCTGCCGAACGGCCGCCGGTACCAGCACGGCACGCTCGGCGGGTACGTGACCGCTAAATGCCGGTGCAGGGGTGCCAGCAGTGGAGTACGGACTATGCGCGCGACCGCAAGCGCCGCCGGACCGGTCGGTCGGCGCGGGAGTGGTCACCCGCCTGGCGGAACGATCCGACCGAGTACCTGGGCGCGGACGTGGGGCGGCGGATCTGGACCACGCGGTACGTCAAGATTCTCGACGAGGAAGATCCGAAGGCCGCGGACGTCATATCGGCGATACTCGGAGACGTTGCCTAGAGTTGGAGAGTCTGCCGTCCGTGACGCACGATGCAGCATCCCGGAAGGCTAGACTCTCGTAGGTACGGGCTGTAGCGCAGTTTGGCTAGCGCGCCGCGTTTGGGTCGCGGAGGTCGCCGGTTCGAATCCGGCCAGCCCGACATTGTGATGTCTCAAGACATCGGAATGACCCTGAACCTGCATTAGGGTTCGGGGTTTTGCTTTGTCCGGCGGGGCGGGCGTTGGTGTTCCGCGGGCGGTCCGGGCGGTCGTCCGGTGGGCTGGTAGTCGCGGTCGGGGGTTGAGCACGAGCTCACGGAGGAGTTCGCTGGTGGCGACGTTGATGACGCGGATGTTCAGGTCAGCCCGACACGGCCAGCCCAACGCGGACGGAGCCGCTGAGCAGCAGGCACGGCTTCGTGTATCGCCGGACTACACGCTGACGGCGGACTCAGGCTCACTTCACGGCGATGCTGGGACGCGGCGTGCGAGATCCGCCATGGTCGACCACACGACGGCAGGCACGACTGCGTCGATTGCCCCCGAACTGGCATTTCTGCGCGCGGTGGCCAGATCCTCTCCGGCGCCACCCGCGGCCGGGGCGCAGTGCCTGGGTGTCGAGCGAGGCGGCTGCCAGCGCGTGCACGCAGTCCTGCGGGAGCCGGGCCAGGCGCCGCTCGAGGACGTCACGGACCGAGTCGGCACCCGGCGCAGCCAGCCCCGTCGCACCCGTCACGCCGCGAACAGCGGTCAGGCGGGTCAGTTCGGTGACGAACAGCGGGTTGCCCGAGGTGCGGTCCCACATCCGCCGGGCTTCGTCCTTGCCCGGCACCCGGCCCAGGTGCCTGGCCATCAGCTCCGAAACCTCAGCTGGGCCGAGCCCGCCAAGGGAAATGAGGTTGGCGGACCCGGCCAGGTGCCGCAGCTGGCCGGTGGCCTCCTCGTCGCGATAGGTGCCGATGAGCAGGACCCGCCTGCCGTGCAGCTGGCGGGCGGCGAACTCGCCGAGAGCCAGCGAATCCGGGTCGGCCCAGTGCAGATCCTCGACCACGACAACCACCGGGCGCGAGTCAGCCAGCGCGGCAAGGAACCCGGCCGTGGCGTCGAACAGCCGGAACTGGGCACGGCTGGCGGCGGCGCCCGGGACGCCGGCGGGCTCGGCAGGTGCGGCCCAGCCGAGCGCCTCGACTGCCTCCGGCGGCCGGGCTCCCGCCTCTGCCGCGGCGCGGACAACCTGCGCCCATGGCCAGAACGCCGGCGCCCACTCGGTCTCCGAGCAGCGGCCCCACAGCACCAGGGCGCCCCGGGCGGCCGCCCGGTCGGCGGCCGCCATGGCGACGGCGGTCTTGCCGATCCCGGCCTCCCCGCCGATCAGCACCAGGTGGCCCCGCCCGGCCGTCGCCTGGTCGAACGAGGCGCGCAGGACCGCCAGCACCTCGTCCCGGCCGATCAGCCAGCTGGTCGCGCTCACCTGCCCATTATCCGTCGGCGGGCACCGGGCGGTAAGGGCCGCAGCTGCAGCAGGATGTTCAGAGGCGCATCAACGTCCACCCGGCTGACCTGGGAGAACCCGGCCTCGGCGGCCACAGTGCGCAACCCCGCCTCACCGGGGATCGTGCCGAGCCCGGCGCCGCCGTGGGCGAGGGCGTTTGGTGTGCACACCAGCGCCGACGCGGCGTAAAAGAACCTCCCCGCCGGGTTCAGGTTCTCCTCGGTGCGCTCCGATCCCGCGTGCTCGACCAGCAGCACGCTGCCGCCGGGAGCCAGCGCCTGCCGGGCGCGGCGCAGCGCGCCAACCGGGTCGCCCAGGTCGTGCAGGCAGTCGACGAAGGTGACCAGGTCATACCCCCCGCCGGGCAGTCCGGCCGCGTCGGCCACCTCGAAGGTGACCCGGCCGGCCACCCCCGCCTCGGCGGCCGCCTTGCGCGCACGGGCGACCGATGCGTCGTCGGCGTCGATGCCCAGGAAGCGCGAGCGGGTGAACCCCTGGGCCATGGCGATCGTCGGCGCCCCGTACCCGCAGCCGACGTCGGCCACCAACCCTCCCGCCTCCAGCCTGGCCACCACCCCGTCGAGCGCCGCCAGCCAGCCGGCCAGCGCGGGCACCACCACCGCCCGGCTGATCAGGTCCATGCCGCGGGAGTGGGCCGGGCCGTGCTCGTCGGCCGGAGGTGTCCTGATGATCGCCACGATTCCCTCCACCGCCAGCCGCGCGAGCCAGGAGAGGACGTGGCGGGGCGGCTTGGCGCCGGGGCGTTCGCAGCCCGGGCGGAGTCAGCCGGGTGTTTTGCGGTACCG
>DASXKD010000046.1:0-2826 GCA_036497045.1 Streptosporangiaceae bacterium
GCGAAGCGGTCCAGCGACCGCTGGAACGCGCGCAGCTGGGCGTTGCAGTACGGGCACCACGAGCCCCGGTAGAACAGGATCACGCTGAAGTCGCCGGCCAGGTCATCAGGCAGGCGAAGGGTGCCACCGCCGGTCAGGGCCAGGGTGAGCGCCGGGAACCGGTCGCCAGGGTGCAGGAGTGTCTTGTCGGTCATATACGGTTAGCGCCCGTCAGGTTCGCGGGTCTTAGCAGGGTCGGCGGTGATCGGCTCCGCTTGCTCTTCTGGAGGGCACGCGGGCCAACCGGCCCTCATTGTTACGACGCGAGACCAAGCCACCGCACCTGTCGGCACGAATAATGGGGTGACGACACGGTGCGATGACAAGCGGGTGATCATACGGTTCAGAAGGCTCTTGTCGTCCCTGCCGGCCTGGATGCTGAATCAACGGGGTGGATCCAGGAGCTAGCCGGGGCCGGCCCGCGGCGGGAAGCCGCACTGGCACGGCTGCACGCGATGCTGGTGCGTATCGCCCAGGGTGAGGCCGCCCGCCGTGGCCCGCGGCTGCGGATCACCGGGCCCGAACTCGATGACCTGGCCTACCAGGCCGCAGCCGATGCGCTGGTGGCCATCACCGGCAAGATCGGCCAGTTCCGGGGGGAGAGCCGGTTCACTACCTGGGCGTACAAGTTCGTGATCTTCGAGGTGTCGGCGAAGATCGGCCGGCATTTCTGGCGGCACCCGGCCGTGCCGCTGGACGCCGAAGACTGGGATCGGCTGCCGGGCTGGTTCGGGGCGGATCCCGCGCACCAGGCTGAGTGGGGGGATCTGTTTGCCGCGCTGCGCCGGGCGGTGGACTGTGAGCTGACGCCGCGGCAGCGTGAGGTGTTTGTCGCGATCGTGCTCAACGATGTTCCGCTGGATACCCTGGTTCTGCACCTCGGCTCCAGCCGCAACGCGATCTACCAGGTGTTGTTCGCTGCCCGGCGTAAGCTGCGGGCCGCTATGGTGGCAAACGGGTATTTGGGCGAGGACAGTGTGGGGCGCTCATGACCGGCTGGGCGGCGCTGGACCGCTTCTTGCGGACTGATCCGCAGGATGTGGGCTGCGCCCAGGCGATGGAGATGCTCCACGTCTACGCTGAACTGGTGGCCTCCGGCGAACCGGTGCAGCAGCGATACCCGGGCATCGCGGCGCACCTGCAAGCGTGCGGCCCGTGCGGGGAGGACTTCGAGGGGCTGCTGGCCGCCATCCGCGGCGAGACCCGCTGATCCCCATCCGTTGCCGCATGCGCTGATTGACAGACCGCAGTCCTTCCTGTGCCGCTCACCGTTGGCCTGACCGTCCCCCCTGCTCTACCGGTGACAGCACGGTCGGCCCCGATCTATTCGCGCTCATCCAGGCTGCGCGGTTGCCCGCCCCAAGCGGGAGCGACCGTGCCGCTCTCTGCATTTTCCGGCATTTCTGCGCCGAAGCGGCCTAAGACACCGGCCGCCGCGGACGCGAACAAGGCGTGGAACAGCGGGCAGCCGCTGGCCGCCGGCCAGGTTACGGGCCCGCCGCAGGAAAGGACAGCAGATGAAGATCTTGACACGCCGGTGGTGGCTGGCAACCGCCGCCGCCGTCGCGGTCGTGGCCTCGGCGGTGGGCGCCACTGTGGCATCCGCCGGGGCGGGCGCCACCACCGCCAAACCCGGCGGCCTGGGCCAGTCATCGGGCCTGCTGCCCCGGGATCACCTGACGCTGGAAAGCGCGATCCAGGTCAACCTGTCCAAGGAGACGGTGCGGCTGCCGCTGTACCCGGGGGTGGCCTATGCGGGCACGCCGCACGCGGAGAAGGTCTGGTACGTGCTGCTGGACGCCTCCGACCCGGGCCTGGCGCACGACCTGGGCGTGAACTACGCGCCCAAGCTGGCCAACATCGCGATCGGCGACCCGGCCGCGGTGCAGACCGTGACCCTCACCAACCCCACCCCGCAGGCCAACCCGTTCGGCCCGGGCACGGTGAACTTCGCCGGCGCCCCGAACTTCAGCCCTGCCCGCGTCCTGGTCCCCGGGCCCAACGGGTTCCCGCCGGCCAAGTTCGCCCCCGGCGCCGTGGCAGGCCCCGGGTACAGCCCGTTCATCCGCTTCGCCGGCTCCAGCGTCGTGTACAACGCGCCGATCGTCGCGGTCGGCAACGGCCCGTTCGACGTGGTCCACCACACCAACACCGAGGACCGCGTCCTGGGCATTCACATCGCCGGCCCCTCCAAGCCCGGCCAGTTCGCCGAATCCTGGGTGGACATGCTATTCGTCAAGGGCTTCGACGCCGGGCAGCCGATCCTGTACCTATCCACCGACGCCGGCCAGCCGCTGACCGCGGTGCTGGAGCGCTCGGTCTACGTGCCCGCCCTCAACAACGCCTCCTTCAACGGTGGCGATGACTTCCTCGGCTCGGCCCGCGAGCGGCTGTTCGGGTTCATCAACGGCCAGACCGGCGCCACCAACCCGAACGCCCAGGGGTTCGTCCACCTGATCAAGGACGGCTTCGCCGCCGACGACGCCTCCGCCGGGAACACCGCGCTGATCAACGCGCTGCGCCACGGCGGCGACCTGCTGAACGTGTTCGGCGACTTCCCCACCCTGACCGACCCCCGGCACGCCGACGCCTACAGCCCGCTGTGGGACGCCCAGCTCGGCCTGTGGACGCCCAAAGCGGTCCAGGAAGGCCTGAATACCCGCCAGATCGACGAAAACGTCGTGTTCAACCTGGCCGCCACCCGGCCCGACCTGCTGACCGGCGTCAACCCGGCCACCGGCCAGCCTGCCCCCTACGGATCGGTCGGGGTCGACATCAACTGCGCGG
>DASXKD010000047.1:0-3226 GCA_036497045.1 Streptosporangiaceae bacterium
GGCCGCGGAAGGCGGGCACCAGGTCCGGGTCGGCAGAAGGAGGCCGACCAGCGGCAACTGGGCAAACTGGCACGTCCGTACGGGTGTGCAGCCGTCCGCGCGTATGGAACCCGGGTGTACGGGCCGCCCGGGTGGGGAAGGCTTGACATAACCTGCCCGGCCGGGCCCGGCTGGCTGCCCCCGTGCTAGCCGTGCGGCCCCCGGGCGGGTGCTAGCGGTCACGAAAAAATACGGGTGTGCGGCCAGTTAGCTCCAGGTTCGCGGCCATCGTTTCTCCAGTCCTGCGGCCATTGAGGGTCCAGGTTGCTGGCGTTGTTCTCTGCCGGTGTCCGGCGTGTCGTGATGCTGGTGGTCCCTCCGGTGTGGATGGGTTTGAGGTGGTTCGCCTTACCCATCGGAGTCCGGAGGGACCCATGACCAAGTCTGGCAGGGAGATCATGGAAATTTTCGAGGCGTTTGACCTCACCGGGACGGCCTGGTCGGCGGCGCAGCTGACCGGGTACGACGCGAAGACGGTCGCCCGGTACGTGGCGATCCGGGAGGCTGGCGGGGACCCGCTGGCCCGGGCTGCGCGGCCGCGGCTGATCGACGGGTTCATGGGCAAGATCGAGGAGCTGGTCGACCGCTCCAAGGGCAAGATCCGCGCCGATGTCGCGCACCGGAAACTCGTCGCGATGGGCTACCGGGGGTCGGAGCGGTCGACCCGGCGGGCGGTCGCGGAGGTGAAGCAGGCCTGGCAGGCGGGCCGCCGTCGCCGCTACCGGCCGTGGGTGCCCGAGCCGGGGATGTGGCTGCAATGGGACTGGGGTGGCGGCCCGAAGGTCAGGGGCCGGGGGACGCAACTGTTCGCGGCGTGGCTGGCCTGGTCCCGGTTCCGGGTGGTGATCCCGGTCTGGGACCAGCAGCTGGGCACCTTGACCTGGTGCATCGACCAGGCGCTGCGTGCCGTGGGCGGGGCGCCGACTTACCTGCTGACCGACAACGCGCGCACCGTCACGATGGACCATGTCGCCGGGATACCCGTGCGGCATCCGGAAATGGTCGCGCTGGGCAGGCATTACGGCTGCAAGGTGGAGACGTGCGTGCCGTTCGATCCGGAGTCCAAGGGCGGGGTCGAGGCGACGGTGAAGATCGCCAAGGCGGACCTGGTGCCGTCGGATGCGAACCTGCTGCCGGCCTACGGCAGTTTCACCGGGCTCGAGGAGGCCTGCCAGGCGTTCTGCGAGCGGGTCAATGGCCGGGTGCACCGGGAGACCGCCGCGATCCCGGCGGCGCGGCTGGCTGCCGAGCGGGAGATGCTGCACCCGCTGCCGGACGAGCCGCATGCGCTGGCGCTGGGCGAGGAGCGGCTGGTCGGCGATGACCAGACGGTCCGGTTCGGGTCGGTCCGCTACTCCACCCCGCCCGGCCACGCGGGCACCAGGGTGTGGTGCCGGGCCGCCGGGGAAGAGCTGGTGATCACTGCCCGCACTGGCCGCGGGGCGGCCGAGATCGCCCGGCACCGCCTGTCAGTGCCGGGCAGCCCGCAGATCTGCGACGAGCACTACCCGCACCACCCGGGCGGGAACGGGCCGCGCCAGCCCAGGCCGCGGCCGCGGACCCAGGCCGAGGCGGCGTTCCTGGCCATCGGCGACGGCGCGCAGCGGTGGCTGGCCGAGGCCGCCGCCTCTGGCGCGCAGCGGATCCGGTCCAAGATGGCCCGCGCGGTCGAGCTCGCCGCCGTCGTGGGCGCCGACCGGGTGGACGCGGCGCTCGGGCTGGCCGCGATCGCCGGCCGGTTCGGCGACGGCGACCTGGCCTCGATCATCGACCACCTCGCCGCCGAGCGGGAGATCGGCGAGGTCGTGGTCGCGGACGAGGCCCACTCCGCCCAGCCCGGCACCTCCGGCTGGGCCCGCCTCGGCACGAGGGAGGCGGGACGATGACGGGACTTCGCCAGCCTGGCCAGGACGCGGTCCTTCCCGCGGGGGACGCCGCCCGGATGCGCCGCGTCCTGGTCGCCTGCTCCCAACACCTGTCCTGGGCGGAAGCGAACTGCGGCCCGCAGTTCGCCGCAGCGGCGCAGGAGACGGCTGAGGCCGCCGGGTTCAGTCGCGCCCCCGGCGCCCTGGCCGGCGAGGTGAACCTGGCCATCGACATGCTGGACTTCTGCGATGCGGCTAGGAGCACCCGGTGACCGGCTCCGCAGCACCTCCGCTGCCCGCCGAGCTCGACGCCCTCATCCGCCGGATGCGGCTGCCCTACCTGCGTAAAGCCGCCCCCGACGTGCTTGCCACCGCCCGCGCCCAGCGATGGGAGCCCGCCGAGGTCCTGCGCGTCCTGCTCGCCGAGGAGGTCACCGGACGCGACGCCGCCACCAGGAGGATGCGCCGCAAGACCGCCGGATTCCCCTCCGGGAAGACCTTCTCCTCCTGGCGCACCGAGGAATCCTCCATCCCCGGCCCCACCCAGAATGCCCTCGCGACCCTGGAATGGATCAGCCGGGCGGAGAACCTCGTGATCGCCGGCCCGTCCGGCACCGGCAAGAGCCATCTCGTCGAGGCCCTGGCCCACGCCGCGATCGAGAAGGACCTGCGGGTGGCCTGGTTCACTCTCGAGACCCTCACCGCCGCGATCGGCCGGGCCAAGGCCGACGGGTCCGTCGCCCGGACCGTCACCAGGATCTGCCGCGCCGACCTCATCGTCGTCGACGACATCGGCATGCTCCCCGCCGGGCAGGACGCCGCCGAGGCGTTCTACCGCGTCACCGACGCCGCCTACGAACGCCGCTCCGTCGCGGTGACCAGCAACATCCATCCCTCAGGCTTCGATTCGATCATGCCCAAGACCCTGGCCACCGCCACCGTCGACCGGCTGCTCCACCACGCCCACCTCGTCCTGACCAAGGGCGACTCGCACCGGCTCGCCGAAGCCCTCACAGGAAAGGGAGTGATCCCGCTGGCAACCTAATCCACCGCCCCACCGGGAGAACACGCGGCCACCAGCCTGGAAAACTGGTGGCCGCCAACCCGGAGAAAACCAGACCGCCCAACCGGATTTCCTGATGACCGTTGACAGCAGGATCTTCCCTGCACCAGCGCGGGGGAATCCCGCACCCTGTGATCGTCGTGCAATTAGCGTGCAATTAGCCCCGGCGACGAGCGGTCTCTCACGGTCACTCGCGGACACCCGGACCCGTGTCGGCGGAAAGTGAATACTGACCAGGGCGCGGCAACCGAATTTTGAC
>DASXKD010000048.1:0-61284 GCA_036497045.1 Streptosporangiaceae bacterium
GCCAGTACGGCGGAAGGTAGCCCGCCAGGTTCGACAGCGGCAGCACCTCCGGCTTGAGCCGGATCCCGAGCTGGCCGGCCATGAACTCCCGGCGGCTGCCGATCCGGGCCCACGCCTCCGGGTAGCGTTCGGCGAGCTGGGCGCGGGCCGCCTCGTCGGCCAGGGCCACGCCGTCCTCGATGTTCGTGGTGTGGTACGCCGTGCCGGTCGCCGGGATGATGTCGAGCTGCAGCGCCATCCCGGACCGCAGCACCACGTCCGAGCCCGGCCACACCGGCGAACTGGGCCACTCGTCCAGGTGGATGAAGTGCCCGGGGTTGAGCTGCACGCCGAAGAACGGATCGCCGAGACGCCGCCGGGCCAGCGCGGACAGCTCGCCCCCGGTGACACCGATGCCGATCGTCTCGTACCACTCGCAGGCGCATGCGAAGTAGGGCGCGACCAGCTTGTCCACGTAGTCGCTCACCGCGGCGGGCAGGTCGCCGGCCGAGGCGGCGAGGAAGCCGCCGCGGGCGATGTTGCTGCCCCAGTACCCGAGGGCCGCGCTCATCGGATCACCGCGGCGCAGTTCGCGCCCGGACGAGCTGGCCAGCCCGAGCGCGGCCCGCTCGCCGGACAGCACCATCGGATGGTAGGAGAACGGCAGCCCGATCGGGCGGAACTGTGAGAACGCGTCGAACTCGGTCATGCCGGGGCGCACGGCGAGCAGCATCCGGCGCATGGCCGCCGAGCCGTGGGTGGCGGCGAACTCGAAACACGCGATCTGGTCGATGTCATTGACCAGGCGCAGCCCGGATCCGGGCCGGACGAACAGCGCGGAGGCGTTCACCGGCTCGCAGCCCAGCGCGCGCAGCACGCTCACCAGGTAGGCGGGGACCTCGATCCAGTCCGCCGCCCCCTCCTCGTCGTCGGGGCCGAAGTACTTCCAGCCGGCGATGCCGACCTTCCGGGCGCCGGGGCCGGCCGCGCCGCCCTGGCCGGCCCCGGCACCGCCCAGGCCGGCCTCGGCGAGCAGGCTGGGGAGCCGCCTGCTCTCGGCCCGGGGCTGGTTGACCAGGCTGAAGCTCTGGTACCTGATCACCTCCACACCGGGCGGCACCACGGCCGCGTAGGCGACACCCTCGTTGCCGACAAGCAGCACCGGGGCACGGCCGGGCACGAGGATCAGCAGCGCCTCCTCGAACCTCGGGTCGAAGCGGGTCAGGTAGGCCAGGTTGGCGAAGTGCTCCCGGTCGGCGTAGACGAGCAGCGCGTCCAGCCCGGCGGCGGCCGCCGCATCCGCCGCCGCGGCCAGCCGCGCCTGGTAGGTCGCGGTGGGCACGGCCGGCTCGGCGGATGGCAGCCCGAAATCGGGGACCCCGATCTCGGCAAGCTCGACTTCCGCTTCCGTCACGTTCAGGCCTTGGGCGCGGACGGGGCGGGCGGCGCGGCGTCCCAGTCCACGTCACCCTGCGCGTCGCTGCGCTGCCCGACCAGTACCGAGGCGCCGCGGCGCAGCACACCCGGGTGGCGGCGCTCCCGCCACTGCATGTAGCCGAAGCCGACGATCAGCGACGCGATGAAGATGTACGGCGTGATGTTGAACGGCCAGGGCGGCCGCGGGTAGACGGTCACGAAAAGCACCGGCAGCAGGGCCAGCGTGCCGATCCACGGCAGCACGCCGTGCCGCCAGATGTTGAAGTCGCTCGGGTGCTCCCTGCGGATGTAGGCGGTCAGCGCCAGGTTCGCCATCACGTACAGGACGATCACGGCGAGCGTGGTGACGGTGCCAAGGAACCCGAAGATGTCCGAAGGATTCAGCAGCAGGCCGACCAGCAGGATCGCGACGATCCCGGAAAGCTGGATGAACGCGATCGCGAACGTCGGGGTGCGGTACTTGGGGTTGATCCGGCCGAACCGCGGGGGCAGCGTACCGGCCTGGCCCATCGTGTACATCACGCGGGACGCGGCGTTCGTGCAGGCCAGCCCGACCCCGATGGCGCTGTTGATGATGGCGATCACAACGAACCACCAGCCGGCGCCCCACAGCGCGTGGCCGAGCACGTAGTAGGGGTTCGCGCTGGACGCGAACGAGGCCATGTTGCCGGTGCCCCAGCCGATCGCGCTGGCGTAGGAGGTGAACACGTAGAACCCGCCGATCGCGAACAACGAGACCATGACGGCGCGGCCGATGAACTTGCCGGGCCTGCGGGTTTCCTGGGCCAGCGGGGCGGGCGCCTCGAAGCCGCTGAGCGCGAGCACGGAGAACACCATCCCGGCCAGGACCCCGCCGAACCCGTGCGGCGCGTTGGACGGCTGCAGCGGCGCCACGTAGGAGGATCCGGGCCCGGGGTGGACCAGGAAGGTGATCGCCAGCGCGAGCATGATCAGCAACTCGACCGCGCCGAAGATGATCGTGGTGCGCATGGACAGCCGGATGCCGAAGTGGGTCAGCACCCACACGATGGCGAACGTCGCCAGGGCGAAGAGCCACCACGGGATGTCCACGCCGAACGCCTGCTGGATCGTGTTGGAGAGCAGGTAGCCGAGGAACCCGATGGCACCGGCCGGCCCGATGATGTCGTAGATCAGGTAGCTCCACGTGGTCATGAAGCCGCCCCGGTCGCCCAGCCCGCGGGTGGCGAAGGAGTAGTAGCCGCCGCTGGATGGCATGTACTTGGAGAACTGGGACACCGTGTTGCCGATGAAGAAGCAGACGATCGTCGTCAGCAGGAACGAGATCGGCATGGCCGGCCCGGCCTTGAGGGCGATGATCGGGAACGTGAACACGATGTTGATCGACGGCGCGATGTGCGTGATGCCCTGGAACACGACCTGGGGGAGATCAAGGGCGTTGCGCCGCAGTCGCGCGGCACCGGTGTTGCTGGCGGTTTCTGCAGTCACGGGAACCTCCCTTTGACGGGGTCCAACCTGGTTCCGCTCATTTGCGCAATCGGTTTCGCAAATTTTATGAATCTGCTGAACACGGCGTCAATAGCCGAGTTTGCCCCTACGCTCGGCCGCGGTCACCGGCGGCCTCACGGCGCAGCTTGTGACCTGCCTAGCCGTGATGTCTGGCGCCCTGCGGCGAGGTACGCTCGGCATATGACGCTGCGGACCGCGGAGCACAACCGGTCGCGCGGACGGCCTGGCCGAACGGCGCGGGAACGCTAGATGGCGACCATCCAGGACGTGGCCAAGGCGGCGGGCGTGGCGGCCTCGACGGTCTCCCGCTACCTGAACGGCCAGCTCCGGGTGACCCCGGCCACCGAGGCCCGGCTGCTCGACGCGGTCGCTGCCCTCGGCTACGTGCCCAACGCCCAGGCGAAGAACCTGGCCCGGGGCCGCTCCGGGGCCATCGGCTTCGTGGTGCCCGACATCAGCAACCCGTACTTCGGCACGATCGCCGACCACGTGGTCGAGGCGGTGGAGCGCCGCGGCCTGATGGTGCTGCTCTGCTCGACCCGCAGCCAGGCGGTCAAAGAGGCCAGTTATATCGACCTGCTCGCGTCCGGTGCCATCGACGGGATGCTCTACCTGGGCTCGTTCCGGTCCAACGTGCGGCTGGTGGCGGCGATCCATGGCGGGCTGCCTGTGGTCGTGGTGGACGAGCCGATCGCCGGGCTGCCGGACGTGCACAGCGTGGTGATGGACGACTATGCCGGCGGGTACCAGGCGGCCAGCTACCTGGTGGCGCTCGGCCACCGCAGGATCGCGTTCGTGTCCGGCCCGGCCGAACTCGGCTCGGTCACCGAGCGCCGCCGCGGCTACTGCGACGCGCTGGTCAAGGGGGGCATCGACCCAGAAGCGCAGCTCAGCCTGCCGGGGCACTTCACCGAGCAGTTCGGGGCCAGCGCGCTGCCGCGGCTGCTTGCCGGGCCGGAGCCGCCCACCGCGGCGTTCGTGGCCAGCGACTACATCGCGCTCGGGATGCTGTCCGCGGCGGAGACGCACGGCATCCGGGTACCCGAGGACCTGTCGGTGGTGGGCTTCGACGACATCAGGTTCAGCCAGTACGTGCGGCCACGGCTGACCACGATCCGGTCGCCGGTCGAGCGCCTCGCCCAGATCGGCGTCGATATGCTGTTCGACCGGCTGGCCGGGACGGCGGGGCCGGCCAGGACCGAGGTGCTGCCCGTGGAACTCATCGTCCGGGAGTCCGCGGGCCCCCCGGGCGCCGCCGCGGCGCGAGCCGCCCGCACCGGGACCGCGCCTGCTCACTCCCCCGCGCCTCCCGATTCCCCCGCACCGGCACCTCCCCGTTCGCCCGCGCCCGCATCTGCCCACTCCGCCGCGCCTGCACCTCGCCGTTCGCCCGCGCCCGCATCCGCCCATTCCCCCGCACCGGCACCTCCCCATTCCCCCGCACCGGCACCTCCCCATTCCCCCGTGCGTCCCAAGGAGAGCGAGGTCACCTGATGCGGGTACTGCTTTGCGGCGAAAGCTGGATCACCCACAGCCTCCACATCAAGGGGGTCGATTCGTTTAGTACCAGCTCTTACGTTGAAGGCGCCGGCCACCTGCGCGCGGCTCTCGCGGGCGCGGACATCGAGGTCGACTACCTGCCCGGGCATCTCGTGCCCGGGCAGTTCCCGGCGACTACCGGCGAGCTGAGCGGCTACCAGGCGGTCATCCTCAGCGACATCGGGGCGAACAGCATCCTGCTGGCACCGCAGACGTTCGAGCAGTCCCGGCCCGCGCCGGACCGGCTCGCCGTGGTGGAGGAGTACGTGCGCGGCGGTGGCGGGCTGCTGATGATCGGCGGCTACCTGTCCTTCGCCGGCATCGAGGGCAAGGCGCGCTACCACGGCACCCCGGTCGAGGCGGCCCTGCCCGTGCTGATCAGCAGCGTGGATGACCGGGCCGAGTGCCCGCAAGGCGTGGTCCCCGAGCCGGTGGCCACCGGTCACCCGGTGCTGCGCGGCGTCCACGGGCCGTGGCCTGCCGTACTCGGCTACAACCGGGTCACCGCGCGGGAGGGCGCCGAGGTGGTGGTGCGCTGCGGCGCCGACCCACTGGTCGCGTCCGCTAACTACGAGCGGGGCCGCAGCGCGGTGTTCACCTCCGACTGCGCGCCGCACTGGGCGCCGCCGGAGTTCCTGGACTGGCCCGGCTACGGGGTGCTGTGGCCGAACCTGATCCGCTGGCTCGCCGGGGTGCCCTGACCCCCGTCCGCCAGGTGCCGTTGGGCGCCCCGCCCGGGCTGCCTTTCCCGCTTGACCCTCACGTAGCGTCAGGCTGCACAGTGGAGCCGTGGACGGTTACACGGTCGGCGAGGTCGCCCGCCTGGCTCACGTCTCAGTGCGGACGCTGCACCACTACGACGGCATCGGGCTGCTGACGCCCAGTGCCCGCAGCGCGGGCGGCTACCGCCTGTACTCAGAGTCCGACCTGCACCGGCTGCGCCAGGTGCTGTTCTACCGGGAACTGGAGTTCGGGCTGGAGGAGATCGCGGAGATCCTCGCCGACGCATCCGCCGGAACCGACGACCATCTGCGCAGACAGCACCGCCTGCTGCGGGAACGGCTCGCCCGGGACCAGGCGCTGCTTGCCGCGATCGACAAGGAAATGGAGGCACGGCAGATGGGCATGTCGCTCACCCCAGAGGAGCAGTTCGAGATATTCGGCACCGACAAGCTCGAGGAGCACACCGAGGAGGCCAGGCAGCGCTGGGGCGACACGGACGCCTGGCAGCAGTCACAGCGGCGCACCGCGGCCTACACCAAGGACGACTGGATCGCGATCAAGGCCGAGTCCGACGCCAGCATCAACGGGTTCACTGGCGCGCTGCGAGCCGGGGAGCCGGCCACCGGAACCGTCGCGATGGACCTGGCCGAGGCGCATCGCCAGCACATCTCCCGCTGGTTCTACGACTGCGACTATCAGATGCACCGTGGCCTGGCGGACATCTACACATCCGACGACAGGTACATCGCGGCCTACGACGAGATAGAGCCCGGTCTCGCGCGGTACGTCCGCGACGCGATGTACGCCAACGCCGACCGCGGGCAGAGCCGGGCGCAAACCCAGACTGACTGACTTGGTGGGTTTACTTGCCAACGCCCCGGAATCTCCCTCAGGGTGGTGAAGGAAACAGCCCATGTTAAGGCTGCGCCCCTTGAGGCGCAGCGCATCCTCTCCCTGGGAGCGACATGCAAAGACGCATTGCCAGTCTGTTCGCAGGCTCGGCGCTGACGGCAGCTTCGGCCCTCGGGCTGGCCGGAGCCACCGCAGTCACCGCGGCCCCTGCCGCACAATCCCTGCCCATGCCGGTGCCGTTGGCGCACATGCTGAGCCATGCCTTCGCGACACCCCCGACGACGGCGCAGTGCGAGGCATCGCTGAACATCGCGTGCTACTCACCGGCCCAATTCCAGCAGGCGTACGACCTGGCGCCGCTGTACAAGCAGGGAGACAACGGCGCGGGTGAGACGATCGTTATCGTCGACTCCTACGGCTTCCAGAACATCCAGAGCGAGCTGGCTACCTTCGACAAGGGCTTCGGTCTGCCGGCCCCGCCCAGCTTCAAGATCATCCGGCCGGCCGGCAAGGTGCCGTCGTTCGACCCGACCAAGCGGCCGCAGATGGTCGGCTGGGCACAGGAGACGTCGCTGGACGTCGAGTACTCCCACGCGATCGCACCAGGGGCGAACATCCTGCTCGTGGAGACCCCCGTTCCGGAAACGCTGGGCACCCATGGCTTCCCGCAGATCGTCCAGGCCGAGAACTTCGTGATCAACCACCACCTCGGCACGGTCATCTCGCAGAGCTTCGCCGCTCCCGAGGCGGGCTTCCCCAGCGCGGCGTCGATCATGCGGCTGCGCAGCGCCTACGTCAACGCGTCGAAGAACGGCGTGACCGTGCTGGCCGGCACCGGCGACTCCGGCGCCACCGGCGCCAAGACCCTCACCCCGCAGGGTTTCGCGGCCACCTTCTTCCTGCACCGCGCGGTGGACTGGCCGGCCACGGACCCGCTGGTGACGGCCATGGGCGGCACCCAGCTGCATCTGGACGCGACCGGCAACAGTTTCGAGCCAGACACCGTGTGGAACGACACGCCCCTGTTCGGTTCGCCCGCCGCCAGCACCGGCGGAATCTCCACCGTGTTCCCCCGGCCGTCTTACCAGAACGGCGTGGCTGGCGCGGTGGGCAACGGGCGTGGCAACCCGGACATCTCGATGAGCGCGGCAGTGGACGGCGCGGCACTGGTGTTCCTCGACGCGCAGGCGGCGCAGGGCCCGGCGGGCTATTACCTGATCGGCGGCACCAGTGAGGCCACGCCGGAATTCGCCGGCATCGTCGCGATCGCCGACCAGGTGGCCGGGCACGGCCTTGGCCTGATCAACCCGGCGCTGTACCAGATGGAGGCGGCCCACGCCGCCGGGATCGTGGACGTCACCGGAGGCACCAACACGGTGACCTTCCCGCAAGGTGGCAGCGAGCACACCGTGCGCGGTTGGGACGCGGTCAACGGTTACGACCTGGCCAGCGGCGTTGGCACCATCGACGCTGCGCAGTTCGTGCCCGAACTGGTGGCGGCCGTGGGCGGCAGCCACTGACCGGCGCCTAGCGCACGAAGGGGCGCGGCGGGCACGTTGCCCGCCGCGCCCTTTCGCTGCTCACAGCGGCCCACTCCTGGCCGAGTCGTGCCAGGGCCGTGCCCGGGCCGTCAGGGAGCCGGATGTCCGGGCTGGGGGCCGTCACGGCCCTGGCCGTCAGGCCGGGGACCAGCCCGGGTCGCGGCCGGCCAGGCCGACCACGCGGTCGAGCAGTGGCGCCTCCTCCAGCAGGATGCGCGCCGGGCCGAACTGTACTGCCGGGCCGGCGGGTGCCTCGGGGCTGGCGAACATCCGCAGGAACGTCAGCGCGGCTGCCAGGATGTCGGGTTCGCAGGCGTAGGCCTGCCCGCTGGCCCTGGCCACGTCCCAGCCGTGCACGGCCAGTTCATCGGCGAGGACCAGCCCGACCACCTCGGCGGGGGTCTCGTCCCCGGCGATCTGCGTCATTCCGGTCCATGACTCCGGCTCCGCCCAGGTCTGCGCGAGAGCCGTCAGGTCGCGCGGGATGCGCTCGCGCCAGCCGGCGCCGAGGCGGGACGCATCCCCGGACCCCGCCATCTCGGTGTAGGCATTGCGCTCCTTGCGCCCGGCGGCGGTGAACGCGAGCGCCAGGCCGCCGACGTGTTCGATAAGGTCGCCGAGCGAATAGGCGGGGCACGGGGTGGGCCGGTCGAGCGCGTTGTCCTTGGTGTTGGCCACGAGGTCCGCCAGCCGGCGCGCCGCTGGGCCGAGGTCAACTGCGTTGTCAGGTTCAGCCATGGTCATAGACAGTAGAACGACGCAGGGGCCCCAGGCTCATCGGCACCGCCGCTCGCGGGCCGGTCCGAGGGTGCCCATTCCGGGGCGGCATCCCGTTGCCGCCTCCCCGCCCCCTGAGGCGGCACCCGCGGTTGCCACCTCGCTAGGCGCGGGCCGGTTCGTCAGCGGCAGGGGTGAGGCTGGCGAGCAGGCTCGCGGCGGCCACCTGGAACCGGGTTGCGTCGCCGTAGGGCCGGGTCACCAGCATCGCCCCCTCAAGACCGCTGATGATCATCCGGGCGGTGTCCCTGGCCGGTCCGGCGAACGTCAGGCTGCCCTCGTCTTCGCCCTGCTCAAGGACCGCCTCAAGCCACCCCTCGTTGTGGTCGAAGAAGCCGACGACCGCGGTCTGCATGGGCAGCGGCAGCGTCGGATACTCCGCCGCCAGCATGCCGCACAGGCACATCTTCTGCTCGCTGAGCACGTCCGCGTACAGCTTGGCGTAGGCGGCCAGCTTCGCGGGCGCCGCGCCATCATCGGCATCCACCTGGGCGAGCGCGTCGTAGAACCGGGTCGAGTAGCGGTTGATCAGAGCCTCGCCCAGGTCGGCCTTGGTGGCGAAGTGGTAGTGCAGCGACGCCTTGGTGATCCGCAGTTCCGCGGCGATGTCGGCATAGCTGAACCCGTTGAACCCGCGGACCTGGACGAGCCGTTCGGCGGTGTCCAGTACCCGTGACGCCGTCGACGAGGATGCCGCGCCAGACCACGATGATGCGCTCACCGCGGCGCCGCGACCGCCCGCACCGCCGCGCCGGGCACCGCTCCCGGCCAGGGCACCATCGCTGCCCCCATCGCTGTGCCGGGCACCGCTCCCGCGCCCACCCCCGCGCCCGCCCATCGCGGCGCGGTTGCCCGCGCCGGGCCCGCTCACGCCACCGTGTCCGGTCCTCGCCGCCATAACCTGCCCTTCAGCCCTTGACGCTTGACCTATTAGTAGGTAAGTATCTGACCTATCAGTAGGTAGGATACCTCAGCGGCCATTCACTGGTGGGGGCACCATGTCTGACATCGCCGAATTGCACGCACAGGCACTCGACCAGACCGGCCGCATCGTGGCCGGGATCAAGCCAGACCAGTGGCAGGCGGATACGCCGTGCGACGGCTGGGATGTGCACGCACTGCTCAACCACCTGGTCGCCGGGAACCTCTGGGCGGCCGAGCTTGGTGCCGGGGCGACCATTAAGGACGTCGGAGACCGCCTCGACGGTGACGTGCTCGGCGCCGATCCGGCAGCTTCCTACGCCACCTCGGCCGCGACAGCGGCGGCGACGTTCCGCAGGCCCGGTGCTCTGGACGCACCGTGTGCCGTCTCCTACGGGCCGGTGCCAGGGTCGGTCTATGCCGGGCACCGCTTCCTCGACGTTCTCGTCCATGGCTGGGACCTGGCTGTCGCCACCGCGCAGGACCCAGAACTCGATCCCGGCCTCATCAAGGCCTGCCATGACGTCATCGAGCCGCAGGCGGCAGCGTTCCGCGCAGCGGGCGTACTTGGCGACGAACAACCGGTCCCGCCGGAGGCGACCGACCAGCAGCGGTTCCTGGCGATGCTCGGCCGGCGGGGATGAATTCCGTGGCTACCTGGCCCGTCTCGGACGTGCTGGCCCGGGCTACCAAGCGCGAGTCCGTGCAGCCCGATGACGCCAGGGCCGGTGCCGACTACCAGCGCGTCGTGGCGGACGGGCAGGCCTACTTTCTCAAGCGGCTCAGCCCGGCCACCGACTGGATCATGCGGGCCACGGGCGACCACGTGCACCGTCCCTACCTGGTATGGCGGGCCGGGATCATGGACAAGGCCCCCGGCTGCATTGACCACACGGTCGTGGCCATGGAGGTAGCCGGAAAAGGCGACGATGCGACACTCAGCGTGCTGATGCGCGACGTCGGCGCGTGCCTCGTACCGCCCGGCGACACCCAGGTGCCGCTGTCCCAGCACGCCGGCTTCCTCGCGCACATGGCCGAGTTGGCCGCCGCGTTTTGGGGCTGGAGTGACGACATCGGCCTGACTACCATGCCGCAGCGGTTGCGGTTCTTCGCACCGGACAACATCGCCGCCGAGCTGACCGCCGGTGACGTGCCAGGACCGATCGCAGCGGCGGCCGAGGGATGGCGCCGGCTGCCCGGGCTGTCGGCTCTGCTCTGGGACATCGCCACGCTGGTGCATGAGCGGCCCGAGGTCGTCGCCGCGCCGCTTGGCCGGACACCGCCGACGTTCCTTCACGGTGACTGGAAGATGGGCAACCTGGGCAGCTACCCCGACGGGCGGACGATCCTGCTCGACTGGGCCTACCCGGGCTCCGGACCGGCGTGCTGGGACCTCTGCTGGTATCTGGCACTGAACAGGGCAAGGCTCCCCGAGCCGAAGGACGCGGCGATCGACCGGTTCCGTGCCGCGCTGGAGGAACACGGCATCAGCACGGACCCGTGGTGGGAGCGCCAGCTCGACCTCTGCGTGATCGGCATCATGGCCACGTTCGGGTGGGAGAAAGCGCTCGGCGACCCCGGCGAGCTGCACTGGTGGCAGGATCGGGTCGCCCGCGCCGCTGAGCGGTGTGGCATCACGCCCAGCCGGTGACCTGGTGCCCGCGGATCACTACGCCGCCTCCGGGCCACGCTGGGCGCTCGGCGCCGAACTGGTGTACCGGCCCATCGCTGCCGCACTGGTCGCGACGAGCCCGCACCGGCTGAGCGGGCGCACGGTCCTGGATGCCGGTGCCGGCACCGGAGCGGCCAGCTCAGCGCTGCGGCGCCGCGGCGCGCAGGTTCTCGCGACGGACCTGTCCGCTGCCATGCTCGCCTGGGACGCGACAGTCCGGCCGCCATGCGCGGTTGCGGACATCCGCGCACTGCCGCTTGCGGACAGCTCGGTCGACGATGTGGTCGCGGCGTTCGTGCTCAACCATCTCTCCGACCCGGTAAGCGGCCTGAACGAACTGGCCCGCGTCACTCGGCCGGGCGGCGCGATTCTGGCTGCCGTGTTCGCCAATGAGAGCCGCAGCGCGGCCAGGGACCGTATCGATGCCGCCGCTGGCGCGGCGGGCTGGCAGGCGCCCGCCTGGTATCGCGAGATGAAGACCGCCGCGGTGCCGATGCTGGGCACCGCCGAGGCCATGGCGGCCGCTGCGCGTGTGGCCGGGCTGGCCCGCGTGTACTCCGAAGTGCGCCAGGTCGATGTCGGCGTCACAGAGCCCGGGCAGCTGGTGCGCTACCGCCTCGGCCATCCCGCGTTCGCAGCGTGGCTGGACGCCATCGGCCCGTCACGCGCGGCGAGCTTCGCCGGCGAAGCCGCGCAGGCAGTGGGTGATGCCATCGCGCCGTACCTGCCCCGCGTGGTCTTCCTCCGCGCGCTCACCGGCACGCGCAACACCCGGCGCCATGGGCCCGTGCCCGAATCCTGACCGCCTCGTGGGTTTTGTCGGACGATGCCGGTACAGTGGACAGGAGTTCGAACTGGTGTTCGATAGCAGATCCCACTTCCCTTGCTGGTCGTACATGTGTTCTAATAATAGGCATGGCACAGGTCCTGCCCGCGACGGGGTTTCGGCCGACCGATAACCGGCCGGGCGCCCCAGGGTGGCCCGCAATGTCTCGGCCAGGGATCGCCGCGCCGACGGATGGCGGCATCATCCGGCATCACCACCCGCACCGTCAATCCCTCGCCGAGGCGCGATGCCGGGCCAAACAGGGGCACGGGCGGGGCTCCGGCTCCGCTGAGCTGCCTGGCATCCACGATCGCCGCCGCGACGGCCGGCCGCCAGCGGCGGGGCCCACCAGGATCACCACGAGGGTGTGCCCGCCTGGCACAGGACACACGCCAGAGGAGGAACAGTGACCACCTATCCCGACCACATCCTCCGCATGGGCAGCCAGCAGCTCGCCGAGCTGAAGCGGAAGGCCGCCGAGTTCGAGCGCCAGTTGTGGGACGCACACGAGTCGCTCGAGCACGAGGTAGCGCAGTCCTTCGCGCCAGAGGCCCCGATCAACACTCGGCAGGAGGCCTTCCACAGGAGCCCGGGCGCCACCGAACCCGATGGCGCTGGCGGCGCGCTTGCGGCGGGCCCGGTATCGGTGCGCGCACCTGCGGACCCGGGGTATGCCCCGGCCGAGCCCGCCGAGCCTGCGTACACCCGGGAGAACCGTACCGCCGACCTGGTCAACCACGGCAGGCACGGCGCCAAGCGCCGCCATCGGTTCCGTGGCATCCTGCTTGCCGGCGCAGCGGCCGCCGCAGTTGCTGCCCTCGCCACCGTGCTCGTGCTGGACATGTCACGTCCCAAGCCCGAGTGGCCGGCAAGCGTGGCTCAGGTGCAGCGCGAGATCGCGGTCGCCTGCCAGAACCCCGACATAGCCTCCGAGCCCAGCCAGGTCAACTTCGCCTGCGCCAAGGGCAGCCGGCAGATTCTCTGGGTTTTCTCCCTGCTTACCAGCGGCAACAACCCTGACTACGCCTCGATCAAGACCGGAAGGCAGGGCTTGGAACCGATCACTCCGGCCCAGGGCGGGGACGTGGCGTGGTCGCTGAACCTGCACCACCCCTACGACCCGGCCAACCCGATCGACAGCCTCGAGGTCGCGGCGCGTGCCATCAACAACATCATCGGCGGTGCAACCCTGACCGCCGCGAACGGCAAGCCGGTCGTCCAGTCCGGCCTGCAGAGCGTCTCGGCCAACTGCGAGCGGTACACCGGCTCGGCAGCGGTCACCTCGCGGCACGGCTTCCCTGACCGGTGCGCCAAGCCGATCAGCGGCGCGGCCGGGCTGGGCTACCTGGTGGCGGACGTCTTCCAGAAGTGGGTGGTGGGGGCACCGCCCAGCGCGGCCCAGAATGCCGCTGTCCTGTTCCAGAACGCTAGGAACCCCGGGGATCCGCGGGTCCGCGCCATCCTCCGATCGTTGCAGTCCTCGAAGTTGCCCGGCTAGCCGCGTCCCTGTCCGCCCGCTCCACCTAAGTCTCATCGCCCCGCTTGGAGGTGTTCTATCGTGGCCCCCGCGCCCAGGCCGCAATGGCAGCAGGCAACCGCTCTTATCACCATTGGCGCGGGCGGCATCGCGACGGGGATCTCCTTTGTGCCGAAGGCACCGGCCGACCTGACCTCCCCGGCCAGCCTGCCGCCGGTCACGCTCCTCGCACTGGAGCATGCGAGCGCCGTTGCGCCTGGCAGGGACGCCATGCTCCGCTCGGCCATCGTGCACATGGCGCGGCATTTCCTGCGTCTCGCGCAGACCCGCAGCCCGGCGGAGATGGAGGCGATGATCTGGCAGTACGCGAGCACGGACGGTGCCAACCACGGGCCCTCATGCGCCGCCTTCGCCAGCCTGACACTGGAGCTGGGTTCACACATTGCCGGGCTGGACAGCTGGGTGACCGGCGGCACCTCCTACCCATGGCCGGTGCACTCGTGGGTGGACGGCCGGGTGGATCCCAATCCGGCATCGCCAGGCGTGGTTTCTGTCCTGCAGGATGCGCAGAGCCACGGGCGCTGGCGCCCGCTCGGAGACGGCTACGCGCCCCAGCCCGGCGACTGGGTGCTGTTCGACGGCCATGTCGAGGTCGTCACCAAGTACCTCGGCGGCGTGCTGCACACGATCGGCGGCGACTCGCTGCCGAACCTGTCGGTCAATGCGCACGAGTACGGCGGCTCACTGCAGGGCCAGGGCGTCGCCGGATTCGTGGACAACGGTGCCGGCATGTCGACGGCTCCGGCCGGGCCGGCGAACGCCGGCGGCGCCACGCACGGCCAGCGGTCGAGTGCCACACCGGGGAACCCGGCATCAGGGTCAGCGGCGATGGCGTCGGCAGATCCCTCGCCTCCGGCTGGCCCCGCCTCAGGTGGCACTGCGCCGGGTGGCACTGCCTCTGGTGGCACTGCCTGGGGAGGCACTGCCTCGGGTGGCACTGCCTCGGGTGGCCAGGCCTCCGCGGACCCGGTCCGCTCGGTCGGCCCCGTGACCACGGCCAACGCGACCGGACAGCAGCCCGAGTTTGCGCCGCGCGCCATCCCGCTGCCGCCCACCGTTCCGCAGGCGCGTTTTGGCCAGGTCTCGCGGGCTGTGCCCGCGCAGGGAGCCTGGCCTGCAGCAGAGCCCACTTCCGGCGCGGCGATGGCGCCGCGGACCGCGCCGGCGGCGCGGGTGGCTGCGGAGCCGCAGCGGCCGGAACGTCACCCCGCGCGCAACCAGGCCGCCCGTGCCGGCCGGTCAGTGCGACAGGAAAGCGAGCACTCTCAGCGCGCCGCCCGCGGCCAGGCCGCGATCGCAGGCGTCCCGGCAACGGGCCTCCGGCCAGCCAGGCCTCACTGGGCCCGGCATGGCCAGGCAGCCATCCCGGGACTGCTCAAGCAGGCACACCACCATCCGGGCGACGCGAGCGCGCTCCCCCCGTACCACCGGCACGACGTGCCGCCGGATGGTACGCCGCTGCCCGGCACGGCAGCCCAGCAGGCCTTCATCAGCCAGGTCGCGAGCGGCGCCATGGCCACTCAGCGCAAGTACGGCGTGCCAGCCTCCGTCACCATCGCCCAGGCCATCGACGAGTCCGGCTGGGGCCAAAGCGTCCTGGCAACCAACGACCACAACCTGTTCGGGATCAAGGGAACCGGCCCGGTGGGGAGTGACGTGCAGCCGACGCAGGAGGTGATCAACGGCCAGCTCGTGAACCTCTCCGCGTCCTTCCAGATCTATCAGAGCATCGCGCAGGGCATCGACGCCCACGGTCGGCTCCTGGCCCGCAGCGGCGACTACGCGGGTGCCATGGCACAGAGCAAGGATCCGAATGCGTTCGCCGCGGCACTGACCGGCATCTACGCCACCGATCCCGGGTACGGCGCGAAGCTCATCCAGCTGATGCAACAGTACGACCTGTACCGCTTCGACCATGCCGCCGCACGCGGCGACGCATCCGGCGCCGCTAGCGGCGGCGCGCAACCTTCTCGTCCGGCGCACCCCGCGCACCAGGCCGGAGCAACGCACGCTGGCGGTGAGCCGCACCGGTCACGCTCACCGCTGCCGCAACCCGGTCCGCGCCCGCGCAAGACCTCGCCTGGCCGCGATCGCCCACCAAGGCCACAGGATCCGGCACCGATCGGTAACCCATTCCCGGTCCAGCCTGCCCCGCCCGGCATTCCACCGCCGGGGTCGCCGGGGTCGATCGGGAATCCGGTCCCGGTGCAGCCTGTCCCGATGGCCGGACCGCCGTCTCCGGCATCTGAGCCGCCTGGTCGCAGGGCGGGGACCGGCACAGGCGTGACCGCCCAGCACGCAGGCACGCCGTCCTCGGGCCGGGCCCCCGATCAGGCACGGACGGTGCCGCCCTCGGGCCCGGCTGCCGATCAGGCAAAGGCGGCTCACCACGAAGCCACGCCGCGCCCGGCAGCAGTGCTCTACCCGGGCCGCTCCGCCCGGCCCGCTCCCCTGGCGCATCCGGCACGCCCCACGGGCCTGGCACGCACGTCCAGTCCCGCACCGAGCGGCGATCCCGGCACAAACGCAGGGCCGGGGCGGGTGCAGCAGCCCGGACGCGGGGCATACCCCGCGCCTGTCCCGAGCCGCTCCGGGGCTGCCGCATGGAACGGGCAGCCGGCGCGGCAGGCCCCGCCCGGCTCGGGTACCGGGCAAGCCCTGCCCAATACGTCCGCCGATGCGGCGATCCCGGGCGTGCCCAGTGTTGTTGCCCCGCAGGCAGGACGTGGGCATGCACGCCTTCCGGCTAGCCGCCTGCGGCCCGCACACCCGGCGGGCCGGGCCACCAGGCCGGCGGTCCGGCCTCACCTCGCCGGGCCAACGGCCCCCGGCAAGGCCGCCGGGACCCACGCCGGGGCCCAGCAAGCAGCCGCACCAGCCGTCCCGGCACAGCACGCTAGCCCCGGCGCGCCGCGAACGCCGGGGAACACCGCTCCGGCAGGAGCCGCACCCGTGGGTAGCCAGGCAGGCAGCGCGATCATCCCTGGCCTTCAGCACGACGGTCTCGGGGCACATGTGGCCGCCGGATTGTCCGACGGAGGGACGGCTGCGCCCGGTAACGCTGCTGCGGCCACAGCCCAGCCGGGCGGAAGCAGCATTCCTGGCGCCCAGCAGGGCGCAGCAGCCGGATCGGCGGCCCAGGCCGCGAGATCAGGAGCGCCGGCCACGGCACCCTGGCCCTCGTCGGGCGCACCGGGCCACCCAGCAGCGGGACCCAGCCACCTGGCCGGCGCAGCCGGCCAGCCAGCGACGACGCCCGGCCGTGCCTCGGGCGCAGCTGGCCGGCCAGCGGCGGCGGCACCGGGCCCTGCGACCACCGGACCCAGGCGCGCGACTGCACCCGGCGACCCAGCGGCGCCACCGGGCCGAGCGGCGGCCGCACCGAGCCGCCCGGCGGCTGCACCAAGGCGCCCGGCGCAGCTACGTCGCGCCGCTCCACCGCCGGCCGCACCGGCCCCCGCTCCAGCGCACCCGGGCCTGGCACCCGCCAGGCCGCTCCCGGCGCCCACCAATTCGGTCCCAGCGCACGCCAGCCCAGTCCCGGCGGCCGGCAACCCGATGCCGACCGCCGCGAGCGCGCCGGCGCCGGGCGGCGCGGACGTTCCCGCCCTTGTCCATGGCGCGCCCGCCACGGCGCCGAACGGTCCGAACGGTCCGGTCGGCACCACGGCCGACTCCAACGCCGGCTCGGCCGCCCCGGCGGCTCCGGCAGGCAGCTCCGGCGCAGCGCCTGGCGGGTCACCGGCCGCAGGGCCAGCTCCCGTCGCCAGCGCCACGCTGACCGTCTACCGCGCACACATGCCGCCGTCGGTCCGCGAGGCGTTCGTCACCTCGGCCAAGATGCCGCTGGTCCGCGCCGAGCCGCTCTACCGCGACGTGGCCAGCCACACCGGCATCCGCTGGGAGATCCTGGCCGCATGTGACTGGATGCAGTGCAGGGCACGGCACGGGTACTCCCCGGTCTACGGGGAGAGGCTCGGCGCACTCAACCCGGATGACACGTGCTACCGGACCAAGTCGGCCGCCCTCGAGCAGTGCGCGTCCGATCTGGTCCAACTGGCTCGTTCGGTCTATCAAGTCGACATCGCCACCGGTCAGGAACTGACGATCCGCGATCTGGCGAACGTGTTCGCGGCGTACCGCTGGGGCGGCCTGCTCACGCAGCACAGCACTTCGGCCATGGACTTCCCGTACTCGGTCGCCGGCCTCACCGCCGACCACACCCACATGCGCTGGCCCAACATCGACGATCCGAACGCGCCGGACAAGCCAGGCAGCCGATTCCGTCAGCCGTTCGGCGCCGTCCCCGTCGTCCTCGGTCTCAACTACCAGGCGCTCATGTAGCTGCCGCCCGCACAACGGAGAGGTGGATCACGTGGTTCGGTTGCTGATGTTCCTGCTCGGGATGCTCACGACCGGCAGGGCTGTACGGCAGGAGCCGGCCTGGTCCGGGGCCGGATACGCGGGCCAAATGACATCGGCCGGTGCCGTGGATACTGACCCATTCCGGCCGGGCGAAGGTGCCGAATGGCAGGACAGCACGGCTCCGCTGCCACGCCGGCCGCCTCAGCTGGGAAGTGGCGGCGGGCTACCCTTGCCTGGTGGGCCCTGGGGCGATCCGCGGCCGCGGCGGCGGCGGATCCCGCGGCTGGTCACGTGGTCGGCGGTCCTGCTGGTGATCGGCCTGATCTTCCGCCGGGCGGTCGCGTCGGTCGTGCTGATGGCCCTGTCGGCGGCCTTCCACCTGGTGGGGCTGAACGTCCACCTGCCGAGTGTCAGGTTCGAGTGGCCGTGGCAGACGATCGCCGCGGGCACCACGACCAACACCGATCTGGGGCCCTGGGTCCTGCAGAAGATCGAGGGGATCTCCAGGCCGGCCCTTGGCCAGGCGAGCTTCAACTTCTACTTCACCCACAAGGTGTCCAAGAACATCGGCCCGTGGCCGTGCTGGTATGAGAGCACGTTCTACGCCGTCGGCCATGCCGCGGCGACCGTGAACCTCAACCCGGGCCCCTCCTGGTGGGCTCCCTCGGCTGGTCACTATCAACTCCAGGTGCTCAGCCGTCCGGCGCAGGGCAAGCCCGGTCATGTGGCGGTCAGCATGGTGCTGCCCAGGCCTCAGCTACCGCAGTCCGTGCACGATGTGACGATCGACAACATCCCTTCGCGGCCGATCGACACACAACACAGCTGGACGTATCCGGGCCTTGGCTGTGGCCTGGTGCTGCGCCCGCAGTTCGCCCAGGCGGTGCTCTACTCCCAGGCCCAGTACATCGCCTTCTACAAGTCCACTCATCTCGCCCAGGTGACCGGCCCACTGGTGCGGACCGCAGAGAACCAGGCGTTGCTGACGATCAGGAACAACTTCATCCAGCCCACGGTGAACGCCTTCGGCTACATGCTGGACCGGTTCACGCTGCGGTGGGCGGGGTCATAGCGGCCACCGGCCCGGCGCCACCAAGGCCCGCCGGGTAGCTCACGCCGCGCGGGCGAGGATCGCGCGCAGGTCGCCGTCGGTCAGCGCGACGGGGTTGCCCTGCATGCTGCTCGACCTCAGCGCCTGCGCGGCGATGCCGCCGGCCTGCTCCGGCACCAGGCCGAATGTGCCGAGGCCAGGAATGGCCAGCAGCGCCAGCGTCTCCCGCACCCAGGCGAGGCCGTCCTGGATGGTGGCGGCAGGTTCGCCGGTGAGCAGGGCTGCGGCCTGGGCGTACCGGGCCAGGGCGGGGTGACCCGGCGGCCCGGCCGCCCGCAGCGCCGCAACGTTGGCCTCGATGACCGGGGCCAGCAGCGCGGCGCAGGCCACGCCGTGCGCCACCGCGACGGTGCCGCCGAGGACGCCGGCCAGGCCGTGCACGGCACCCAGTTTCGCGTTGGCCAGTGCCATCCCGCCCGCCAGGCTGGCCACCGCCATGTCGGCCCGGGCGGCGACGTCGGTGCCGTCGGCGTAGGCGCGGCGCAGCCCCGTCGCTGCCCGGCGGATCCCCTCCCGGGCCAGGGCATCGCTCAGCGGGCTCGCCCGCGGGCTGACGAACGGCTCCAGGCACTGGGTGAGCGCATCCATCCCACTGGCGGCGGTGACCTCCGGTGGGCAGGACACGGTGAGCAGCGGATCGACCAGCGCGGCCCTTGGCAGCATCGCCGCGCTGCGCAGGCTGGCCTTGACCTGGTGCTCCGGAGAGGCCAGCACCGCGTTCGCGGTGACTTCGGCGCCCGTTCCCGCGGTCGTGGGCACCGCGACGAACGGCACCGACGGGCGGCTGATCGGCTGGCCGCCACCGATGACCTCCAGGTAGTCCAGCGGGTCGCCGCCGTTCCCAAGCAGCATGGCGGCCGCCTTGCCGGTGTCGATGACGCTGCCGCCACCGATCGCGGCGACCAACTCCGCGCCGTGCTCCCTGGCCGCCGCGGCCGCCGCCCTCGCGAGGTCCACCGTGGGCTCCCCGGACACAGCGAACACCACCGCAGGCAGGCCCAGGCCGGCCAGCAGGCCCGCGTGCCGGTCCGGGCTTGCGCCGGTGCAGACGAGCACCCGGCTCCCGCAGGAGGCCAGCAGCGCGGGCAGTTCGGCCGACCGGCCAGCCCCGAAGAGGACCCGGCCCGCGGTGGCGAAGTCGAACGCGTCCATGGCCCTTACCCGGGCCCCGCGCCGACCGCCCAGTCGCCGCTCCCGGTCGGGAAGACCGCCGAGAACTTGGCCGAGGCCCGCGGCCGCGCCATCATCTCGGCCACGGTGTCCCGCCAGGTCGCGTAGTGCGGTTCCTGCTTGTGCGCGGCGGCCGCATCGGGGTCACGGTAGACCTCCACCAGGACCACGTGGCCGGGGTCGTCGTCCTCCTGGATCACGTCGAACCGCAGCACACCGGGCTCGCCCAGCGAGGCCCGCGCGTTGACCAGCGTCGCGGCCAGGAAGTCCGCCGTCCGCTCCGGCCGGACCCGGACGTGTACGTGAACGATAAGCATGGCCAAATCCTGCCGCACGGCGCCGTCCCGGCGCGCCCTTCGCGGCCGCCGGGATCCCTACCATGGGCGCATGGCCGAGCCGAGGTGGCTGAGCGCGGAGGAGATGCGGGCCTGGCAGGCCTTCCTCGCCGCGGGTGCGCTGCTGGACCGGCGCCTCGACCAGCAACTCAGGCAGGAGGCCGGCCTGTCGCACGCGCAGTACGAGATCCTCGTCCGGCTCGCCGCGGCGCCGGGCGGTGAGCTGCGGATGACCGATCTGGCCGGCGCCCTCTACACCACCAAGAGCGGCCTGACCTACCAGATCACCCAGCTCGAGAGCGCCGGGCTGGTGCGCCGCGGTGCCTGGCCCGGCGACGTGCGTGGGGTCGTGGCCGCCCTGACCGACGCGGGCCGCCAGCGGCTGGCGCAGGCGGCACCCGGTCACCTCGCGGCGGTCCGGGGGCTGCTGATCGACGTGCTGACGGCCGAACAGCTGTCGGCCCTGGCCGACGGCCTCGGTGAGGTCGCCCGCCGCCTGGGCGGCTAATGATTGAGGTCACGCTTAGCGGGCAGGGAGGGAACCGTACGCCACACCTGTGGAGGTTTCCATGGCCCGCACGAATACAGACAGCAACGCCACTACGGCGCCCACAAGCCGGATCTGGCAGCTCGCGTACCAGAAGGCGCAGGATGCGAAGCCGGTCGTCGCACAGGTGAAGCCGCTGGCCAACGACACCAAGGACGCCGCGGCCCGCGGCCTGCTGAAGGCCCGGACCTGGGCGGCGCCCCAGGTGGAACACACCGGCCAGGTGCTGCAGGACAGCGTCGCTCCCAAGGTCGCTGCGGCGCTGACCTCGACCGCGCGGCGGCTGGAGCCGGACGAGGCCGCGCCGCGCGGCCACTGGCGCCAGGTGGCCGGGGTCGCCGCCCTGTTCGCGGTGGCCGCCGCGATCGTGATCGCGCTGCGCAACCGCATCGCGTCCGGCACCGCGGCGGATGCCGACGAGGGCGAGCCCGCGCCCGCCGAGCCGGTGCAGGCCGGCGCGGACGGTGCGGCGGCCAAGCCGGCCCACACCTCCTGACCCGGTCCACCGGTCACCTCAGCGGTCGGCCCCACACGATGCGTTACGCAGCGGCGGGGCCGGCCGCTGCCTACTGCGCGCCCGGATCCGCGATGCCCGCTGCGCGGCCGCCACCGGTCCAGCCCGGCCCGGGGCCGCGAGCCGGGCTGGACAGCGCACCGGGGGTTGTGTTACCGCTGGGTAGGCTTGGGGAGTTATCTGGGATGAGCCCCATAAGGAAACGGGATGTGCGATGAGTACCCAGCAGACAGGACAGACCCGGAATGTCGGCGAGCGCGAGGCGCGCCAGGTGGCGGAGGAAGCCAGGGAGTCCGGGTGGCAGAAGCCCAGCTTCGGCAAGCAGTTGTACCTGGGTGATTTCCAGCTTGACCTGATCCACCCGCATCCCCGGCCGGAGGCGGAGGCCGTGCGCCGGGGCGAGGAGTTCTGCGCAAAGATGCGGGAGTTCTGCGAGACCTCGGTTGACGGCGCGCTCATCGAGCGGGAGGCCCGGATCCCGGATGAGGTGGTGAAGGGGCTGGCCACGATCGGGGCGTTCGGCATGAAAATCGCGCCGGAGTACGGGGGGCTGGGGCTCACCAACCTGTACTACAACCGGGCGCTGATCATCGCCGGGTCCGCCTCGCCGGTCCTCGCGGCGCTGCTGTCGGCGCACCAGTCGATCGGGGTGCCGCAGCCGCTGGCGCTGTTTGGCACCGATGACCAGAAGGAGCAGTACCTGCCCAGGTGCGCCCGCGGCGAGATCAGCGCGTTCCTGCTCACCGAGCCGGACGTGGGCTCGGACCCGGCCCGGCTGAGCACCACGGCGACGCCCTCCGCGGATGGTTCACAGTACGTGCTGGACGGCGTCAAGCTGTGGACGACGAACGGCGTGATCGCCGACCTGCTTGTGGTCATGGCCCGAGTGCCGAAGAGCGAGGGGCACCGCGGCGGGATCAGCGCGTTCGTGGTGGAGGGCAACGCGCCGGGGATCACCGTCGAGCGGCGGAACGCGTTCATGGGGCTGCGCGGCCTGGAGAACGGGCTGACCAGGTTCCACGAGGTCGTGATCCCGGCCACCAGCCTGATCGGCAAGGAGGGCCAGGGCCTGAAGATCGCCCTGACCACGCTGAACACCGGCCGCCTTTCGCTGCCGGCGAGCTGCGTCGCGGCCGGGAAGGTCGCGACGAAGATCGCCAGGGAGTGGTCGCGGGAACGGGTGCAGTGGGGCCGCCCGGTCGGCGAGCACGAAGCGGTGGCCAAGAAGATCTCGTTCATCGCCGCGACCACCTACGGGCTGGAAGCGGTGGTCGAGCTGTCCAGCCAGCTCGCTGACGACAAGCGCAACGACATCCGCATCGAGGCCGCGCTGGCCAAGCTGTACTGCTCGGAGATGGGCTCACGGATCGTGGACGAACTGGTGCAGATCCGCGGCGGCCGCGGTTACGAGACGGCGGAGTCCCTGGCCGCGCGCGGCGAGCGGGGCGTGCCCGCTGAGCAGATGATGCGGGACATGCGCATCAACCGGATCTTCGAGGGCTCCTCGGAGATCATGCGGCTGTTCATTGCCAGGGAGGCGGTGGACGCGCACCTGTCGGCGGCAGGCGACCTCATCGAACCGGGGGTGGCGACCGGCCAGCGGGCCCGCGCGGCAGCCAAGGCGGGCGGGTTCTACGCCAAGTGGCTGCCCACGCTGATGACCGGCGAGGGACAGCGGCCCGGCGCCTACGGTGAGTTCGGCCCGCTCGCGGAGTATCTGCGCTACGTGGAACGTGCCAGCCGCAAGCTGGCCAGGGCCACGTTCTACGGGATGGCCCGCTGGCAGGGCAAGCTGGAGCGCAAGCAGGGCTTCCTTGGCCGGATCGTGGATATCGGTGCCGAGCTGTTCGCGATCAGCGCCGCCTGCTCCCGGGCGCAGTTCGACGCGACCAGCGGTACCGAGCGCGGCCCGGTGGCGTTCGAGCTGGCCAAGGTGTTCTGCGCGCAGGCACGGCAGCGGGCCGAGGAACTGTTCACCCAGCTCTGGCACAACACCGACAGCACCGACTCGGCGCTGGCCAGGCACGTGCTCGCGGGCCGCTACACCTGGCTGGAGGAGGGCATCATCGACCCGTCGATTCCCGGGCCGTGGATCGCCTCCGCCGAGCCGGGCCCGTCCGAGGCCACCAACGTCCACCGCCACATCGGCTAATGGGGCCGCCGGGCTGACCCGCGCCCCCTGGCTTCCTTGATCACGGACGATCTTCCGCACATGGAACGGGAAATCGTCCGTGATCACGGGTGCGGTGCCGGTGGAAGGGCTCGGGGGCGCACGGGCTACCAGCGGCCCCGGTGCACGACCTCATCGAACGGCCGCCGCTTGGGATTGCGGACCGATGCGAGCGGCCGGTCCGCCGGGTAGCCGAACGAGACGAGCAGCGCCGAGTCCCGGTCTTCGGGAAAGCCGAGCAGGCCGCGGGCGAGCGCCAGGTCCCTGACGCCTGCGTGGCAGCTCCCGATGCCGAGGTCGGCGGCTGCCAGGGTCATCGCCATCACCGCCTGGCCCAGGTCGAATTGGGCCCGGCGGAACGGGTTGTCCGCAGCGGGGCCGATCACCACCACGGCCGCCGCCGCGCCGGCCACATGACCGGCGCCGGGCCCGGCCGCCGCGAGCGCGCGGAGCTGGTCGCGACCGGTGACCAGGATGAAATCCCATGGCTGCCAGTTCTGTGAGGACGGCGCCCGCCGCCCGGCCTCGAGTATCTGGTCCAGGTCCGCCGCCGGGACCGGGCGGTCGGCGAACGACCGCACGTTACGGCGGGATGTGATGGCCTCCCAGGTCTGCATGACGGTGCCAACGCCCCCGGCGCCGCGTTCATTCTCGCTCGCGGCGGGCCTGGGGGCTCCCCGGCACTAGAGGTCCGGGGCAGCCCGGCACCACAGATCCGGGCAGCCCGGGTACCGGGACGCCGGCCGGAAGCCTGGCCTGCGGGTGCTAGCGGGCGGCGGGAGCCTCGGCGAAGCCCCATACCGTCCGGAGGAGCTGCTCGGGGGTCTCAAGCTGCGGGAGGTGGCCCGTTTGTGTCAGCAGCTCGAACCGGGCGCCCGGGATGGCCGCGGCATAGGCGCGGCCATAGTCGGGATCGGCGATCCGGTCGGCGTCGCCCCAGATAATCAGGGTGGGGCACGCGATCGCGGCGAGGCGGTCGCGCAGGGACGGGTCGCCCATACGCTGCCCGGCATACACCTGCAGGGCGGCCCGGTTGGCGGCCATGCCGGCCCGCTGCGCCTCGGTCATGGCGGCCGGGTCGATGCGGAACGCGGCCGGGTCGTGGTAGGACAGCCGGGCCAGTTCGTCCAGGCTCAGCGCGAAGAAGTCGGTGACCGGGTGGCCCTCGACCTCGATGCCGACCGCGTCGACCAGCACGAGGCCGCTGATCCGCGGGCTGCCGAGCAGAGCCAGCTCGGCGGCGATCCACCCGCCGATCGAGTTGCCGATCACGGTGACGTTGTCCAGGCCGAGCCGGTCCAGCAGCTCGCGGTAGAGCGCGGCGAGCCCGGCCATGTCGGTCAGCCCGTCCGGGCGCGGGGTGCCGCCGAAGCCGGGATGGGTGGGCGTGATGACCCGGGCGGGCCCCTTCGTGGCGAGCAGTTCGGCGAAGCCGGTCACCGTCTGCGGCCCGCCACCGCCGTGCAGCAGCAGGAACGGGCGGCCCTCGCCCCGGTCGTCGGCGGTGACGTCGAGCGGGCCGGCACCGGCCAGAGTGAGATTGAGCGCGGAAGTGGTCATGGGCTCTCCTCAGGAGGCGAAGTCGGTCGCGGGCACGGTGTCGTAACGGGCCATCGCGCCGACGACCGCGTCACCGGTCAGCGGCTGGCCGGCTGCGATCATGTCGCGCAGGTCGCGGAAGTACTGGACGTAGAGATCGGGCGTGAACGTGTTCAGCAGGACGGCCGGCTCGTCGCCGGGGTTGGCGAAGGTGTGCGGTGCGCCCGGCGGGACCATCACCAGGGTGCCGGGCCCGGCGTCGTAGGCCCGGTCCCCCACGGTGAACCTGGCGGTGCCGGATACGACGTAGAACCCCTCATCGTGACCGCCGTGCCGGTGCTGCGGCGGCCCCTCGGTATGCGGGGCGATGGTGATCTCCCCGATGCCCAGCCGATGGCCGGTGGTGCTGCCGTCCTCCAGGATCCGCATCCGCACCGGGCCTGGCAGCATCTGCTCACCGCCGTCCGGGCCGACCACTGAGATGTCAGTCATCCGGGGCTCCTCGTATTGAAGCTATATCTCTTCGTGAGAGTTGACTCTCATCAACTTAGGGGGTTCAGCGTTATTGTGCAAGTTAGCTCTCATAATGAGAGTGCAGTTGACTTATGACAGGGCGGGCGCGACGATGGGCTGATGAGCAGCCGGGTAAACCAGAAGGAGCGCACCCGCCGGGCCATCGTGGCGGCGACCCGGGAACTCATCCGCACCGGCGGCGAGGTGACGATGCCGGCGGTCGCGAAGTCCGCGCTGGTCTCGGAGGCCACCGCCTACCGGTACTTTCCCGACCTCGCGTCGCTGCTGCGCGAGGCGCTGGCCGGGCTGTGGCCGAGCCCGGAGGCGGCGCTCGCACCGGTCGCGGGCTCTGACGATCCCGCCGAGCGCGTCGCCTGCGCCACCCAGGCCCTGCTGCGCCACGTGCTCACCTACCAGAGCGGGGTGCGCGCCATGATCGCTGCCACGATCACCCGGCCGGGCGAGGCCGCTGCGCGGCCGGGGCACCGGTTCGGGCTCATCGACCACGCGCTCCGCCCGCTGGCGGCCGACACCGCGGTGCTGGCCCAGCTCAAACGGGACCTCGCCGTGGTCATCAGCGCCGAGGCGCTGTTCACCCTCACCGACCTGTGCGGCCTGTCCCCCGAGGACGCGATCGCCAGCGCCGTCCACACCGCCCGTACCCTCACGCAGGCCGCCACCGGGGAAAATCGTCTGGCCGCGGCGCGGGTCTAACCAGGTGTAAGGACGAAGGGAAAGGACCATACCCATGCGCAAGGCTCGTACCAGCACCGAGGCGGCCGTCGCTCGCGAGATCACCAAGCAGGACGAGCAGTGGCGCCAGGAGCTGACCCCGCTGCAGTACAGCGTGCTGCGCCAGGCCCACACCGAGCGGCCGTTCACGGGTGAGTACGTCCACAATCACTCGGACGGGTTCTACCGGTGCGCGGGCTGCGGGGCCAAGCTGTTCGGCTCCGACGCCAAGTTCGACTCGGGCACCGGGTGGCCCAGCTTCGACCAGCCCGCGATCGCCGAGGCGGTCGAACTGCGGCCGGACAACAGCCTGTTCATGCGGCGCACCGAGGTCGTCTGCCGCCGCTGCGGCGGTCACCTGGGCCATGTCTTCAACGACGGGCCCACGCAGACGGGCGACCGGTACTGCATCAACTCCTGCTCGCTGGCGTTCGAGCCCGCGGGCCAGGACGCCGAGCAGCCCGAGGCTCCGCAGGCGCGCGGCTGACCGTGCAGCCGGCCCGGCTCAGGGCAGGCCCACTACCCTGAGCCGGGGAGGGAGACATGATGGGCATGCTTGGCCGGACCAGCGACCACGAATGGTCGCAGCGGCATCTGTCGCACTACGTCGAGGGTGAACTGCGCCCCCGTGCGCGGCGCCGCCTCGACCGCCACGCGCGTGGCTGCACGGACTGCGGCCGCGGCATCCGCGCGATGCGTGCGCTGGTGTACGCGGTGCAGGGACTCGATGGGCTAGCAGGCGTCCGCGCGCCTGCAGCCATCTTCGACCGGGTCCGGCTGGCCGGGGCCAGCGGCTCTGCTTCATCGCAGCACGCCTGATGCCGCCGCGGGGGCGCGTGATGCCGCCAGGGGGGCACGTGATGCCGCCATGGGGGCACGGGGAACGGGTACCAGGCAGGAGCGCGTGATGCCGCCGGACGGCGACGTTCCCGATCCCGCGCAGACGGAGGCAAGCCTGCTCGCTCGCGCCCAGGCCGGGGACGTGGCCGCGTTCGAGCGGCTCTCCGGTGCGTACGCCGATCGCCTGTTCATGCTGCTGCTCCGACTGCTTGGCGACCCAGCCGAAGCCGAAGACGTGGCCCAGGAGGTCATGCTGCGCGCCTGGCGGGGCATCACCAGGTTCCGTGGCCAGTCCAGTTACTTCACCTGGCTCTACCGGATCGCGGTCAACGAGGCCAATCGCGCGCTGGAGAAGCGGGCCCGCCGGCCGGCCGGGGCCTCGATCGGAGCGCGGGAACTGGAACTGCCCGCCGCCCCGGAGGAGGAGCCTTCCCGGCAAGCCGAGAACAGCGAACTGCGCAGGGCTCTGGGCCGGGCCCTGGCCGGCCTGCCGCCCCCGCTGCGCACCGCAATCGTGCTGCGGGATGTCGAAGGGCTCTCCACGCAGGAGGCCGCGGAGATCGCCGGCGTCGGCCAGGCCGCCTTCAAGAGCCGACTGCACCAGGCGCGGCTACGGGTCCGCGCCGCCGTCGGTGACGAGGCCCTGGTCAGCTCCGGCGGATGAGCCGCCGCCTGCGGCATCGACCGGATCGGTGGGCCCGGCCAGGCTACCAGGCTGCAATTTCTGGCGCCGTGGTGAACCGTTCCGCGTCCATTCCCGTAACTCTTTAGGGGGTCCTTGCGCCGTTCTGCAGAACTGCCAGCACATCGGGAAGCCGGCTATGCAGACAAAGGTCAAAGCACTGATCACGGCGGGGACGGTGGTCGCGGTGGCGCTCGGCACAGCCGTCGCCGCGGACGCGGCGATCGTCACCTCTCAAGCCAGCCTGGTCAACGGACAGCTGACCATCGTGGGCTCTGGAGCGGTCCCGGGGTCCAATGTCTCGGTGGATGACGGCCCGACCATGGGTGCGGCCGACGCCCAGGGCAACTTCACCATCTCCGCCAGCGGATTCAGCGAGCCCAGTTGCATCACCCTGACCAGCAGCAACCCGAAGGCGGACGTGTACTCACGTCCGTCGTGGTTCCCGCGGGCCAGGGGCAGAAGAGCTTCACGATCCGCCCGCTGCAGGTCCTCAGCCCGGCCAGCCTCACGCTGAGCGCCGCGATCGGCAGCCAGTCCGCCAGCGCGCCGCTGACCGTCGACCCGGCCAGCCTCATGCAGATCGACATCGGCGCCGGGCCGCCCACCCCGAACGTCTTCACCGGCGGAACCCCGCAGATCGGCTCGATCCTGACCAACGGGGTCGCGCCGGTCGGCAACACCTTCAACCTGTCCGGCAACTCACCGGCGGCCTGCGTCCCGGCCACCGTGGACGTCCTCCCCGGCCAGCTGCCGACCTTCAACATCACCACCCAGCAGGTGACCACCATCACGCCGGTGGTCATCACGGCCACCTGGCGGGGCCAGAGCATCAAGGTGAACATGACCCTCCAGCCGCCGCCATCGCTCCAGGCGCCGGCGACCGGGGCGAGCGTCCCTACGGGCCAGGTAGTCATCTTCCGCGGGCACACTCCACACGGGCTGTCCTCGCAACTCCAGGTCGCCGACAACCCGTCCTTCAACAACCCATTCGTGGACTTCGACACCAACACCGCCCAGGCCTGGGCGGTCATGTCGCTGCCCAGCGGCAAGCTGTACGGGCGGGTGCTCGGCGTCGACCCCTACGGCGTGGAAGGGCCACAGCCGGCGGTCCGCACGCTCACCGTCAAGCCACCCAGCGGGCCGTTGCCCGCGCCGGTGCTGGAGTTTCCGGCGAACGGGGCCACGGTGACCGCGGGACAGCAGGTTTCGTTCTTCTGGAAGCCGGTCACCGGCGCGGCGTCCTACGAGCTTCAGGTCGCGAACAATGCGTCGTTCACGCCGCCACTGGTCCTCGACCGTATGCCCAAGGGCAATCAGGTCAACACCAGCACGCTTCCGGTCGGGAGCCTCTTCTGGCGGGTCCGGGCCATGGACTCCCTGGGCAAGCCAGGAGCTTGGTCGCCCACCTTCCAGCTGACCGTCGCCGCTGGCGGCGGGTGACCTATCGCTGCGGCCCGGCCGGGACTCAGGCCGGGCCAGAACGTCGCGCCGGGCTCAGGGGTCAGGCCGGCCTGCGGGCGATGAAGACGAACTCAAGCCCGGGCCGGTCGGGAGCGTCCCTGACCTCGTCAACGACCAGGCCGGCCGCGCGAGAGCGGCCGACGGTCAGTGCGCGTACTTGTGTACCAGGTCGCCGACCTGCGGGAGCGCGGCCTGGATGTGCTTGCCGGCGCTGCCGCGGACGGAGCGGTATGCCTTGACGATCACGGGCCGGCCGGAGGCCGCGGCGCGGGCATCGGTCACCTCGAGCATCGCCTCGGCCACCTCATCGCCGCGCTTGGTCAGATAGTCGCCGAAGTCGGCGCCGCCGGAGGCCAGGAAGTCGGCCCAGAACGGCTGAAGGTTGTCCGCCATCCCCGGAAGCAGGGTTCCCACCATTTTCCGGACGTGACCAGGGGCGAACGTGTTCGCCGTCTTGTAGGCGAGCTTGACCGCGGTCCCGGAGATACCTGACTTCTCGGCGACCTCGCGCTCGATCAGCATGTTGCAGTCGGCGATCACTTGAGGCTTGGTCTCCGGCGCGAGCAGGATCTCGTGAAGCGTGGCTGCCATGGGTCTGTTCTTCTCCTTGTCACTGGGGCATTGCCCGTCGAATCCCGCACGCGCACCGAGCGAGTCCCCGCCGGGCCGGATGGCCAGGCTTCGCTCACATCGGGGCCCGCCTAAGTTACCGTGCCCGGGGTCGGTCCGTTGTAGGAACTTCGTGACGACCTGAGTGACCCTTCCAGGCGGGAGCCGGACTGCTGCCGCGGATCAGCCCGTACCGGCCGGATGCGCCGGATCCGACTCGGTCACCGTGGCGGCGGCCAGCGCTCCTGGTCCCCCGCCGGACGTGCCGAGCGTCGCGAGCCGGGCCACGCCCAGGCCGTCGGCAACCGCATGCGCATCGGCGGCGATCGACGCGAGTCCGAACCGCGCGGCAGTGGAACCGCCATATCCGGGCCGGTCGAAGGTCACGAGCCGGACGCCCTGCCCGGCCGCCGCCTGCTCACCGAAGGACAGGTCAAGCCTGGAGCCCGGGGTCCCATGGAAGTAGATCACCACGGCACCGTCGGGATCCCCGGCGTCACGGACCCGCAGTACCCGGTCCCCTCGGTCTATCTCAATCTCGTGCACCCGTTTAGTGTCTTATGCAACGGCGGTAGGCTGCCAGACTTTCGGCAGACAGGGCACCTGCGCCGTAACCCTGCACGGATCACCGAGGCGGAGGCCCCGATGATAAAAGTTGCGGAGTCGCCCCCCGGGCCCGGCCGTCATGTGCTCACCCCGCGCCAGCGCGCGATTCTTCAGTTCATCGAGGAGTACGCGGCGGCCAACGGCTGTGCACCGAGCGCCCAGGAAATGGCGCAAGGGGTGGGCCTGAAAAGCAGGTCCAGCGCCCATTACCACATACAGAAATTGAAGGCTGCAGGTTACCTGAACAACGCGGCGGGCGCACCGCGCACCGTCAGGGTGAGGCGGGCCGGCCAGAAAGCCAAACGGAAGCCGGGTCCCGCTGGCCCGGAGAAGGTGGTCTGGGTGCCGGTGATCGGGCAGGTCGCGGCGGGTGAGCCGATCCCGCCCCTCGCATCGGTTCAGGACCGCCTCCCGCTGCCCAAGGAGATGGTCGGCGCGGAAGAAGGGCTCTTCATATTGAAAGTTGTCGGCGATTCCATGACCGGCGCCGGGATCTTTCCCGGCGACTGGGTGGTGGTACGCCGCCTGTATGAACGGCCCCAGAACGGTGACATCGTGGCCGCGCTGCTCGCCGGGTTCGAGGAGGAGGGCACCGTCAAGACCTACCGGAAGGTTGACCGGCGCGTCTGGCTGATGCCGCACAACCCGGCCTACCTGCCCATCCCCGGCGACAAGGCGACGATCCACGGCAAAGTGGTGGCCGTGCTGCGGCAGATGTGAACGCCTACAGGCAGGCATCCCGCAAGCTGGCACCCCGGAAGCTGGCGTGCGGAAGCTGACTGTCACGGAAAGAGGCACCATTCGCCTGCACGCCGTCAAGATTCTTGTGTGACAGCTGCAGGCCGGCCAGCGCCCGGGGGCGTCACGACTCGCCAGCGGCGGAGTTGGCTGACGAGAGCCGGTGCCAGAGTTGCTGGAGCACCTCCCGGTCGGCGGCCGAGGTGGCGGCGAGGAAGGTGCGCCGCAGCACCGTGTTGTGGGTGTGCCGGGCGGCCCGCAATACCCGGCCGCCCTTGTCGGTGAGCACGGTGAACCACTTGCGGCGATCGGCCGGATCGATCTCACGTTTGACCAGGCCGTCGCGTTCCAGTCGGGTCACCAGGTGGGTAGTGCCCGCAGGGCTGAGCATCGCCTGGTGGGCCAGCGCCGACATGCCGATCCGGTGATCGGGAGCGTTGAACAACGTGATCAGCACGTCGAACTCGGTGACCGCCAGCTTGTGCTGTTGGCGCAGCTCGGTGTCCAGATCTTGCAGAACTGTGCGGTGCAGCATCAGCAGCGCGGCCCACGACTCCCACTCCTCCGGCTCCATGAACTCAGGGCCGTCAGCACCTGACCGCTCCATACACCCAGCATATTTCTTTCGGTAAGAAAATACTATAGACCCTGGCGCTCGCTCTGGCCGGCGCAGGCCGCTGGCCAGGGCGGCATCCCCGCCGGGTGACTGACGAGATGCGATACGCCGGCCGTGCGCAACCCGGAATCACAGCATCGCCCGGTCGCCGGCAACCCCGAAAAATGGGGCAGTTGCCCGATGCGCCAACTCGTAAAGCGCCTGTACTGCTTAGACCTAGCGCGGGTAATGCGGTCCCGCGGACGGGGATGGCAGTCGGCCAGGCCGCGACGGTGGCCTGGCCGCGAGCAGGAGGCGACGTGAACGGCAAGGCGGTTATCAGCTTGACGACAGGGCTGGAGGATCCCGAGAAGGTCACGGTGGCCTTCCTGGTCGCGGTGGCAGCGGCCGAGCAGGGGCGCCCGACCCTGATGTTCGTCACCAAGGAGGCCGTCCGGCTTACTCTGGAGGGCGTGGCCCAGGGGGTGGCCTGTGAGGGCTGCCCGCCCCTGGCCGACCTGACCAAGCGCTACGCCGAAGCAGGCGGGCGGTACCTGACGTGCCCCATCTGCTTCAACTCCCGGCACCTGGCCGAAGACAGCCTGGTGGTGAACGCCTCGCTTGGCGGCACGGTGCCCCTGTGGGAGTGGATCGGCGATGAGCCCGCGACCACGTTCAGCTATTGATCACGGCCGGAGGAACTGATGGATTCGCAAGGTGAACGCTTCGCGCGAGCTGTCGCGCACCAGGACGCGGACGCGCTGTGCGCGGTGCTGGCCGGCACGGTCGACTTCCAGGCCCTGACGCCGCGGCGGCACTGGCAGGCCAGCACCGGCAGGCAGGCAGCCGAGGAGATCATCCTTGGCCAGTGGTTCGATGCCGGGACGCAGATCGTGGAGCTGTGCTCGGTGGCCACCGGGCAGGTAGCGGACTGTGCGCACGTCGCCTACCGGATGCACGTGCGCGAGGCCGGCGACGACTACCTGGTCGAGCAGCAGGCCTACTACCGTACCGACGGCCCACGCATCACCTGGATGCGAATCCTGTGCTCGGGGTACCGGCCGATGGTGGCGGAGCCAGCGGCGGCACGCGGGTAACCGGGGTCACCGCGAACGGCCGGCCTGGCCGGCCTCGGCGGCACCGGTGCCGGAGGTGCTGGACGAGTCGCCGATCAGCGCGTGGTTGGCTGCGAACAGGCTGGCAAGCGCCCGGTTGGTGGTGCCTGTCTTGGCGTAGATGTGCTCGACGTGGTGACTGACCGTCTTGCGGGAGATGACGAGGCGCTCGGCGATCTGTCTGTTTGACAGGCCGCGGGCCAGCAAGCGGAGCACCTCGACCTCACGGCCGGTCAGCCCGGATGGCCTGGCGGGCCTGCGAGTGGCCGGGTGACCGGCGGCGGACAGGACGGCTTCCGCCGCTCCCCCGTCGAGCCTGCCCGCCCGCACCTCGGCCCGCAGTTGAGCCGCTGCCTCCCCGGCCGTGCTCGCGGGCCGGTGCGGCCGCGGCTCGGTCCGCGCGTGGTAGAAATCGGCGGCCGCAAGCACCCGGCCCCCCGGGCTCACCGCCCCACCGGACAACCCGCGCGGGTAGCCAGAACCGTCCAGGCGCTCATGGTGCTGCGCTGCGATGGCGGCCAGCGGGGCGAGCGCGGGCGAGCACACCAGCATGCGCTCGGTGAGATAGGGATGCAGCCGCACGCGTTCGGTTTCCGCGTGGCTGAGCCCGCCTGGCTTGTCCCAGATCGTGTTCGGCACACCGAGGCGCCCCAGGTCATGCACAAGCCCGGCCTGGCGGACCAGGGTCACTTCCTGGCTGTCCAGCCCGAAGATACGCGCGGACCCGCCTGCCAGGTCGGCCACGCCGCGCGAATGGCCGAGGGTGTACGGAGACTTGACGTCGGTGAAGTCCGCAATGGCCTCCAGCGCGGCGTCGAACGCCGCACCGGTCAAGCGCATCCCCTGGCCCGGCTCCGCCCCGAGGACAGCGTCCCAGTTGCTGGCCTCGTCCAGACCGGCGAACAACGCCGGCGCCTGATCCACGAAGACATCCACGACCTGCGGATCGAACTGCGTCCCGCGCCGCTGCCTTGCTACGGCGACCGCGGCGTCGATGCCGCCGGCCCGGTGGAAGATCTCGACCACGTCCGCGAGCGTGACCAGCCGGGAGGTCACGAGGATCTCCTCGCCCTGCACGCCCTTGGGGACGCCCTTGCCGTCCCAGCGCTCGAAGGTCTGCTCCACGCTGTCGCGAACCTGCTGGGGCAGGCCGAGCCGTGCCGCCAGCCCGTCCGCCGCGAGCCAGTGGTTCTCCAGCATGGCTTCTGCGGCCCGCCGCCCCTCGCCGGGGAAGGCGGCCCCGATCCTGGCCCGCTCCAGCAAGGGCCTGCCCGCGCCGAGGTGACGGAGCATGAACATCGGGCCAGCGAGGCCGGTGAAGTCGACGCGCCTGAAGTCGGTCTTGAGCGCCGTGTCGTCGCCGAACCACTTCGCCTGCTCGTAGGCATCCACGTGGCAGCCCACCCAGGCCACCAACGCCGTGTAGTACACGACCTCCTGATCGGCCCCGGCCAGGCCCAGGTGCCTGGCCAGTCGCAAGCAGATCAGGCACTGGCGAAGCACATGCTCCATGGGCTGGCCCATGCCCAGGTCGGCAGCCAGCGACAGGACGGCCAGCAACTCGGCTATACGCACATCCGAGCGGGCCGATGGCTCGGTCATGGCTATGAATATACGCAGCTAGATCAGGGTCTCCGGAGTTTGGTTGCCGCGCCAGCGATGATTATCGGGGCGGGCGGGCGTCCCATGAGGCATACCGCACAACGGAGGGTCACGACATGAGCCATGAGCCGCAGATCCAGGAGCGCGCCGCGCAGCACTACGCCGCTATCCCGATGACCGTCACCATGGACGGCCTGTCCAGCGCCGTGGACAGCGCCTTTTCGGAGTTGTTCCCATGGCTGGCCAGCCAGGGCATCACGCCGGCCGGGGCGCCGCTGATCCGCTACCTGGTCATCGACATGGCGGGTGAACTGCAGATCGAAATGGCGGTGCCGGTCGCCGCGCCGATCACGGCCAGCGGCCGCATCCAGCCGGGCACCCTCCCCGAGGGCAGGTACGCCGTGCTCCGGCACACCGGGCCCTACGACGGCCTGGTCGCCAGCAACGCCGCGCTGCAGCGGTGGGCGCAGGAGCACGGGATCGAGTTCGACACCTGGGACACCGCCCGGGGCTCCGCCTGGCGCAGCCGGGCCGAGCACTACCTCACCGATCCCTCCCAAGAGCCTGACCCGGCCAAGCTGGAGACCGACGTCGCATACCTGATCGCGTAGGGCACCAGCGCCCGGGCGGTGGAACGCCCGGTGCTGTGGAACGCCCGGTGCTGTGGAAATGAGTAGCCGCTACTCAGGTGGCCATCCTGGCGGCCCCCTTATAACGGTGCTAGAGCGGGCCGATCGCAGCCCGCCCGCGCCAGGAGGACTCATGTTCGGGCATAAGACGCAGGCCGAGGCCGTGGTGATCACGCGGGAGATGCTCCACGATTCACCGGTGGAACACGGCAGCAACTACCACCACTGGCACTACCAGACGTGGCGCTTCGTGGTCGATGTTCGTCCCGAGGGCATGCCCGCCTACCGGGCCGGGGTGGAGCAGAAGATCCGGTATCCGGACTTCGAGGTACCGGCCGTCGGCAACACGGTGCGCGTGGAGTACCAGGACAAGCACCCGGACCAGGTCGAACTCGCGCTCGGTGGCGATGACCGGTGCGACATCGCGCTGAGCAATCGTGAGGAGCGGGACCAGCACAAGGCAGGAAAGGCTGGCCGGGACGCCGCGTTCCGGACGGCACTCGATGCACCGCCGGGAACCCCACCGGACGGCGGCCTACGATGACCGTGAGCTGATGCGCCGCCGCCGGCCTCGGTAACGACCCCAGGGGCATCAGGCGCGAGCGCCGACGGTACATCCACCCGGCATCCCGCCGGGGTAATCTGCGGACCGCGAACCGGGCCTCCCGGGGGGTGGCCAGTGGGCCGTCTCGCCATTCCAGCGCCGGCGAGGTCAGGCAGGCGAACGGGAAGCGGCAGAAAAACGCCTCCGTGTACTCCTCAAGGGCGGCAAGGGTGAGTTCGTCGCCGGGGCAGCGGTGCTGGCCGGGGCCGAACGCCAGCCATGCACCGCCCCGGGGGTGACGGACCGCCGAAATCAGCGACGGCAGCACCAGGGTGCCTTCGGGCACCGGGCACTGGCCTAACCGCGCGCCCTTACCGGCAACCAGCGGCGGGGTGACGGGGAACAGGGCCTCCTGCACGATCGCTTCTCGCACCACTTGCGCCCAGGTCCGCTCCCCCAGGAACACCTCGGCGAGGGTATCTGGGCGCTGCAGCAGCCAGATCAGCACCCGTTCCAAGACCGGCAGCAATGCGGTGGCGCCGTTGCTGACGGTGGCGACTGCCCGGACCGCTTCCTCGAGCGTGTACCCGGCTCGCTGCATGACCGCAAACGTCTGCGCTACCAGCCCGCCGTCCGGGCTGGCCTGCTTGGCGGCGATGACCCGCTCGTAGTAGCCCCAAAGAGCATGCCAGGCCGCTTGGGCGTTGATGACCCCGCCATCGGGCTGCACGACCCCGAACGCGATCTCCCCGGCGGGCCTGATGATGGGCGCCCAGTCCGCGATGGGCACGCCGAGGGCCGCGCAGACGGTGGCGGCGGTGGCCGGCTCGGCATAGTCGGCCCGCAGGTCACCGGTGCCCCGGGGGGCGATCTGATCGAGTAGGCCGACGGCCGCCTTCCTCATCCCGGGGCGCAGCGCGCCGGCCGCGTCGCTGGTGAACAGGTGCCCGATCGTCTGACGGAGCTTGCGGTGGGCTGGGCCGTCCATGCCGAGCAGGTGGCCGGGCGGGTCATCGCCCGGGACCTCGGCGCCGGTAAGCGGGGTTTCCAGCCGGTTGGCCATCCGCCAAGCCGGGGAACTTTTTACGCTCAGCAGATCCTCATACCGGTGGACCACGTGCATGGGTTCGCCGCCGGCCGGGGCCGTGACCTCGGCGTGGTCTTCGGAGAGCACAGCGGGGAAACCGCCGTCGCGCTGGGCAGCGAAGGTGAGGTGGGTTACGGCGGCCCGGTCGGCCGGGGAGTTGGTCATGGTCATGGGGGCACTCCTTCGGCACCGCGCAGCGCTTCGCTGCCCGAACTGAGGCACCAGCGCGCTGCCCCAGCACCGAACGGGGCGCTCCGGGTGCTGGGATGACACGCCCGCCATCTAATTCCAGGTGGCCGTTATTGCGGTTACCTTGATGTGTGCCTTGCACCCCAGGTCACAGGCCATGTAAGAGGGACGCAGGCAGGCAGAATCCAGGCATCTGGCGGGCCAGCCGCCGCCGGTGGCGCGCTAGGCCTTCCTGGCAACTCCGCACCAGGCCGTTACCTGGGCCGTGCTGAGCGCGCCAGGCTCGGGCCGCCACTGCTGCGGCTGGACCACGCCCGGTTCGAGCAGCTCAAGCCCATCGAAGAAGCGGGTGATCGCGGCGCGGTCGCGCATGGTGGCCGGTGGCCCGCTCATCCGCTGGTTCACCCGCCTGGTCATTTCCGCCATCTTCGCCGCGCGGATGTCGCTGGCGGGATGGGCGAGCACCAGGTAACTGCTGGGCGGAAGGGCCTGTACCAGCCTGCCGACGATGCCGTAAGGGTCGTCGGTGTCCGGGATCATGTGCAAGATGATCAGCAGCATGAGCGCGATCGGCTGCCCGAAATCCAGGGTCTGCGCCGCCGCCTCGAGGATGCCCGCGGTGTCGCGCAGGTCGGCGTCGAGGTAGGCCGTGGTCCCCTCGGAGGTGCTGGTGAGCAGGGCCCGGGCGTGCACCAGCACGACCGGGTCGTTGTCCACGTAGACGACCCGCGCGGCCGGGGTGGCCGCCTGGGCCACCTCGTGGGTGTTGCTGGCCGTGGGCAGCCCGGTGCCGATGTCCATGAACTGCCTGACGCCGCAGTCGGCGGCCAGGTGGTGCACCGCCCGGGCCAGGAAGGCCCGGTTCGCCCGCACGTCGCTGACGATCCCCGGGTTGGCGGCGATCGCCTGCTCGGCCGCTTCCCGGTCGGCGGCGTAGTTGTCCTTGCCGCCCAGCCAGTAGTTGTAGATCCGAGCCGAATGCGCGTGCTCGGTGTCATATCCCGGCGCCTGCCCCCGGCCGGGATCACCCGGTGCCTGCCCCCGGCCGGAATCACCTGGCGCTGGCGTTCCAGTCTGGTTGGACATGGGGTGATGCTACCGTGCCCGCGGTCAGCGGGCCGTGCTGGTGAGGCCGAGCTTGGCGGCACGGGTCGCGGCCGCGCGCCGGGTCGGTGCGTCCAGCTTGGCCAGCACCGCCGACACGTGATGGTCAACGGTCTTGACCGAGATGAACAGCTTCCCGGCGATCTCCGCGTTGGTGTGCCTGGCGCAGATCAGGTCGAGGACCTCACGCTCGCGCCGGGTCAGCCCCAGCGGGTGTTCCCGCGTCGCCGTACGGGGCCCGGCCGGGATCGACCGGATCGCGAGCCGGCGCATCTTCTGCCGGGTGAGCCGGGCCGTGGCCGAGGCACCGAGGTCGGTGAAGATCCACAGCGCCTTGCGCAGCGAGGCTTCGTCGGCCGACCCGAGCAGCGCCATCCCGGCCTCGTAGGGGCAGCCCAGGTCCGTCCAGAGGCGGGCCGCGCCGGCCCAGTCGCGGTCGAGTTGCCGCAGGTAGGGTGCGGCGAGCTCACCTCGGGGCGGCCGGGCCGAGCCGGTGCGCCGCAGCCAGGCAGCGACCGCGCCGCGGTCCCATCCGTCGGTGCCCTCGGCCGCGTCGTCGGCAAGCTCAGCTTCGCGGCGGGCGTCGGCCAGGTTGCCCTCCAGCCAGAATGCCTCGGCGCGGGCCAGCCGCACCGGCACGATCGACTGCGGCTCACCGGCCCCGTCGGCGGAGTCGATGGCCTCGTCGAGACATTCCGAGCAGGCCCCGGCTTCGCCCCGCCTGGCCTGGATCAGGCCGAGCCGGTGCAGCGGGCAGAGCCGGATGTTCGGGGACGGTCCCCCCGTGCTCAGCAGCTCGTCACAGATGGCCACGGCCTCATCCCAGCGGCCCGTCCGCTCCAGCGCGCTGGTCCGCTCGCTGCGCGCATAGATGGAGTAGGTGGTGATGTCATGCTCGTCGCAGTACGCGAGGCCCCTGGTGAAATACCGCTCGGCGGCGGCCCAGTCCCGGTCGGCGACATAGCAGGCATGCAGGTTCACGTAGGCACGGGCCACCTCGGCCTCGTGCCGGCCGGCCAGCGCGATGTCCAGGGCCTGGTGCAGCGTGCCTGCCCACTTCCCGCCGATCACCCGGACGGCACACGCCTCGGTATTGAGCGCGTTGCTGAGCACCTTGGTCAGGCCGAGCGGCCAGGCGACCGCCTGCGCCCGCCGGGCCAGCTCGATCGCCTCCCGATGGACACCGCGCATCATCCACATCGACCCCAGGGTGGCGTACGCCCAGGCCAGCTCTGCGGTCGGGCCGAGCGGCTCGAGAATCGCTATCGCATCCCGCACCGCGGCGACGGCGGCGTCCCCCCGGCTCAGTGAGCACAGTGAGGAGGCAAACCAGCGCAGCGTGTCGCCCTCGCGCAGCCGGTCACCCACCTCGCGCCACAGGGCGAGCGCCCGCTCCCTGGCGTCGGCCGCCTCCTGCCAGCGGTCAAGCAGCGATGCCTCGTAGGCGAAGCTGTCATGCAGACTGGCGGCCGTGGCGGGATCGGCCTGATCGGCGAAACGGAGCGCCCGTTCGAACTGGGCGGCCGCCTCACGGTGCGAGGCCAGCGCGGCGGCCCGGCGGGCGGCAGCAGCCGCGTACCGCAGTGCCGCCGGGCCATCGCCGGCCGCCTCCGCGTGGAACGCCATGCAGGCGTCGTCATCGCGACCGAGGGCCTGCAGCGACGCAAGGATCCGGGCATGGATGGCGGTTGACCGGTGGGCGGTCACCGCTCCCGCCACCGCGAGCCGCGCGATCTCATGACGGAAGTGCAGCGCCGTGCCGTCCCCGGTGACCAGCCCGGACGCCAGCAGTTCGTCTATCGCCGACGGTGGGCACGCCGCGACGGACTCCAGCAGGGCGACCTCGATCCTGGTGCCGATCAACGCGGCGGCGTCAAGCACGGCACGCGACCCGCTGCCCAGCCGCGCGGCCCGGGCCAGCACCGCGTCCCTGGCCGTGGCTGGCACGTCGCTCATCCCCGCCTGCACGGCCTGGCTGACGTAGAACGGGTTGCCGCCGGTCAGCCGGTACAGCGCGGCAGAGTCGAGACCACTCCCGCCGGCCAGCACCGCCACCGCCTCCGCGGAGAGCGGCGGCAGGCCCATGCGCCGGACGCACCGGTGGGTGGCCAGGTCGCCCAGGGCGAGGCGGAGCAGGTCCGCTGCACCCAGGCCCTCGTCCCGGTAGGTGGCCAGCAGCAGGACCGGGACGTCCCGGAGCCGCCGGCCAAGGAAACGCAGCAGGTCGATGGTGGCCTCGTCGGCCCAGTGGACGTCCTCCACGACCAGCACGTGCAGCTTTCCCGGCGTGCTGACCTGCCGCAGCAGGGCACTGAACAGCTCCTCGCGGGGAGCATCGGCCCGGCACAACTCCAGCAACTCGCCGCCGAGCCGGCTGGCGATGTCATAGAGGGGGCCGAGTGGCCGCGGGGTGAACAGGCCATCGCAGGCGCCCCAGTACCAGGTGGCATCCGGCAGGTCGTGCTCCGCCTGCTCGACCAGCGCCGACTTGCCGACGCCCGCCTCACCGGCGATGAGGACCAGGCGGCCATCCCCCTGCGCCGCCTCCCACGCGTACTCCGCCAGCGAGGCGAGCTGTGATTCCCGTTCCAGCAACCGCACGACGTCCATCCCCCGTACCAAGGCTTGGTCAACACCAGGCATAACGGCCGCTGCCACGCAAATAGTTCAACCCGGGCAACAGGGCGGGAAATCTAGGCAGCCCCGCGGCGAAACTGGGGAACCGCTACCGATTCGGCGCACTGGCCTGCGGCCATACGTTCGGGCTGGCTCGATAACCAGACCGAGGGAGGCGCAGTGCCGCTCTTCATGGACGTTCACTCGTTCGGCCACGGCGTGGCCGCTGACGACATGGCCAAAGCACACCTGGCGGACCTGCGGACGCAGGGCAAGCACGAAACCCGGTACCTGCGGTACTGGGTCGACGAGCAGCGGGGCAAGGCGTTCTGCCTCGTCGAGGCGCCATCGGTCGCGGCGGCCGAGACCGTCCACTACGAGGCCCATGGCCTGGTCGCCGACGAGATCTATCGAGTGCAGGAAGGCAACGGGCTCGGCAACGCGGGCCCGGCCAAGCGATGAGGAGGAAAGGAAATGAGTTACCCCTACATCCACGCGGCGCTGGCCCGCGAGCGGCAGGAAGCGCTGCTGGCGGAGGCGCAAGCTACGCGCCTGGCCAGGGAAGCGCGATCGCACCGGCGCAGGCATGCCAGCACGGCCACTCCTGGAGCACGCTTTCGCCGGGCCGCAGGCTGGCTGCCTTCGGCGTGGAGCCGCCTGCTCACCTCACGCCCGGATTCGGTGTAAGGATGCGCGGTCCGTTGCCCGCTGCGGCGGTGCAGGTTCATCGCCGCAGTGGGCAGGCGGTGACCCGCGCTAAGCGGCCTGGGGTCAGCGCCCTTGGGCCGTCCCGGCCTGGTACTGCTCAACCACGCTGGCCGGGATGCGGCCACGCTCACTGACGGCGATGCCGTGGTCTTTCGCCCAGGCCCGGATATCGCCGCTGCGCTGACGGCTCGCCGCGGTGCGCACCGGCCGCCGCACAGGTCCCCGCCCGGACTTGCGGGCGTGCTCGATGAATGGCGCGAGTTGCTTACGGAACGTATTGGCGTTCTTCTTGCTCAGGTCGATCTCGTAGTCCGAACCGCCGAATCCGAACCGCACGGTCTCGTCCGCCGCGCCGCCATCAAGGTCGTCTTCCAGCGCGACGGTTACTCTCTGGGCCATCTCAACCTCCACAACCGCGATGGTGCCTGTACCGTACACAGGCGAGTGTCATCTGCCACAGCCGCAACGCCGCAGATCAGAGACAGGTTTACACGAAACCAATCGCCTGGCCCGAGCAAATATTCCAATAGCCGGCCCGCTTTCGCCCTGTCGGCTCGTCACGCTCTGTCATCTATCCCGGACGGCTTGCGCGCGGAGCCGTCTGAGCCAGATTGCGGCGGGGCAGATTGGTGCCGGATGTGCCCTCTATACCCGGATCTGCGCAATCTCTGCATGATCAGCGCATTTGCGCTTGGCAAATTGACGCGGACCATCCCGGAGCCCCACTCGGGGAGAATGGGCCAATGGCCGACTCCTCCCCGCCTCCAGCGCTGCCAGAAGATGAGCAGCGGGCGGCAGAGGCGCTGCTGACCAGGGCCTTCGGTGAGCCGACGGTGGTGCAGGCGGTGGAACTGCTCTGGGACAGAGGCCACGTCTCCCGGCTGCAGCTGGCGTCGGGCCGCGCCGTGATCCTGAAGCGCCAGCGCAAGCAGGGGCCGGGCAGCTCGCAGCTTTTCGGCGATGAACTGGCGGCCTTGGAGTACCTGAATGCCATGCCGGTGCCGGTTGCGCCCCGGCTGCTCGGCGCCGATGCCGAGGCCGGCCTGCTGCTGATAGAGGACCTGGGCGACGGAACCACGCTTGCCGACGTGCTGATGGCAGCCGGCCGTGAGCGGGTGCAGGCTGAACTCATCGCCTACGCCCAGGCGCTGGGCTCGCTGCATGCCTGGAGCATGGGCCACGCCGGCGAAGCTGCCGGCCTGCGGGCTCGCCACGGCCCCGGGGATGAGGCGGCCCCGAGATGGCGGGATGCTGTGCAACGGGGCAAGGAGCCGTTCCTGGCTGCGGCGGCCGCGCTGGGCGTTGCCAGCGACGGGGTGGCGGAGGAGGTCGACCAGGTCCACCGGATAATCATCGGCACCAGCTATCTGGGGCTGGTGCACGGCGACCCCTGCCCGGACAATGTCCTGCTGATCGATGGCATCTGCCGGATCGTCGACTTCGAGCACGCGGGCTGGGGTCCCGTCGCCTACGACGCCGCCTATCTGCTCGCGCCGTTCCCGAGTTGCTGGTGTTTTGCCCGCCTGCCCGCTGAGGTCGCCGGCCCGGCCGTCGCGGCCTACCGGGCCCGGCTCGAGATCGCCGGAATCGAACTGGGGCCGGACTGGGAGAGCACCACAACGGCCGTCCTGGCTGCCGCGTTCCTCGGCCGCGGGCAGGTGTTCGCCGAAGCCCTGGACCGAGACCACGAGTGGGGAACGACCACAATGCGGCCCCGGCTGCTGGCGTGGCTGGGCAGCTTCACCGGCCGGGCCGGCGACTGTACGCTGCCCCGGCTCCAGGCCACGGCCGCCGCCATGTATGCCCGGCTCACCGAGCGCTGGGCCGGGATTCGCATCCCGGATTACCCGTCCCTCGCGCAGGCCGGCTCGGCATTGGCACAACTGCCTGACGGGTGGCAGCCCCAGCCGTGACTCGCCGGTAAAGGCGAGCCCAGGGCAGTTCGTTAGCCTGCCCGCTGTGAAGAAGATCGCCCGGCTCTGGCGGCATGTGGTGATCGACCTGACGCCGCTGCGCAGATCCCGTGACCTGCGGCGCCTTACCGCCGGGCAGCTCTTCTCCGTGCTGGGCGCCCAGCTCACCACCGTCGCGGTGCCGTATCAGGTCTATTCGCTGACGCATTCGTCGCTGGACGTCGGGCTGGCCTCGCTCGCTCAACTGCTGCCGCTGATCGCCGGGGGCCTGCTCGGCGGATCGCTCGCCGACGGCGCCGACCGCCGCCGGTTGCTGTTGCTCTCGCAGTTCCTGACGGCCCTATGCAGCGTCGGCCTGGCGGTCAACACCGACCTCGGCCCCGCGCTGTGGCCGCTGTTCGTCCTGCCCGCGGCGGCCGCCGGCTTCAGCGCCGCCACCGAGGCCGGGCTGTCCGCGATCCTGCCGAACCTGGTCGGCCGGTCCGAGGTGACCTCCGCCAACGCCATGTTCCAGGCACTGTTCCAGCTGGGCCTGGTGGCAGGCCCGGCCATCGCCGGCCTATTGCTCGCCGGGGTGGGCGTCCGGTTCATCTACTGGATCGACGCGGCCTGCCTCGCGGCGGCCATCCTGGCGGCCTTCCTGATCGGCCCGCAGCCCCCGCAGGGGACCAGCCATCCGCCCGGGCTGCGCTCGATCGCAGCCGGCTTCGGTTACCTGCGTGGCCGTCAGATCCTCCAGGGCGCCTATCTGCTCGACATCAACGCCATGGTGTTCGGCATGCCGCGCGCCCTGTTCCCGGCCCTCGCCACCACGGTGTTCGGCGGCGGGGCGCGGACGCTCGGACTGCTCTATGCCGCTCCGGGTGCCGGCGCCCTGCTCGGCGCGCTCACCACCGGCTGGGTCCGCCGGGTCGGGCGGCAGGGCCTAACGGTCATCATCGCGGTCATCGTCTGGGGCGCCGCGATTACCGGGTTCGGGCTGGTGCACTGGCTGCCCGCGGCGCTCGCGCTGCTGGCCGTCGCCGGGCTCGCCGACGTCATCTCGGCGGTGTTCCGCAGCACCATCATCCAGCTCTCCGTGCCGGACGCGCTGCGCGGGCGCCTGATGGGCGTGCAGATGGCGGTCGTCACCGGCGGCCCCCGGATAGGAGACGCGGAGTCGGGGGCGGTGGCCGCCGCATCCGGCACGACCGCATCGGTGGTCTCCGGCGGCCTGGCCTGCATCGGGGGAGCGCTGATCCTGGCCCGCCTGCTCCCGGCGTTCACCCGCCAGAAGGCACCGGCGCTCCAGCGCGGGGCCGAGCCTGCTCCCGTTACCGATGCCGCCTCCTGAGCGGTAACGAGCGGCGCACAACGGCTGGCGGGCCCTCGGGTCCGCGGCCCTGCCCCGCGGGCTCAGCTTGGCTGGTCGTCGAGGAACGCGAGGGTGACGGCGGCCAGCAGCGGCGAGCTGAAGATGTTGTAGTGGGTCAGCCCGGGCAGGATCGCCAGCGCGTGGCCGCCCTTCGGCCGGCCTTCGCCCATCCACCCGCCGTCCCTGTGCCCGCCGTCGAGCAGGCCGAAGACCTCGATGTAATGGCTGGGCGGCGCCATGTCCGCATCGGCGGCGACGATCAGAGCCGGCACCTGAAGGCCGCGGACCTCTTCTGTGAAGTCGAAGTCCTTGCCCATGCCCTCGCCCATCTTGTCCAGCAGCCGGGGGAAGTCCTCCGGGCGCGGCGCGACCCGCTGGTAGAGCTGGTACATCGGGGTGTCCTTCATGAACTCGGCCGCGGCCGCGCCCACCTGGCCCTGCTGCGCGAGCATGTCCGGATAGATCGCGTCGCGCCGGATGTTGGCCGAGGCGCAGACCAGCCGCCGGATCATGGCCGGGTACTTGATCGCGGTCAGCATCGCCACCCCGCCGCCGAGCGAGTAACCCACCACGTCGGGCTTGTCCAGCCTGAGGTGGGTGATGAGCGCGGCGACGTCATCAGCCATCAGCCGTATGTCGATCGGCCGGTCGATGTCGGCCGTCCGGCCGTGCCCCTGCAGGTCCATGGTGATGACCTGGTGCCGCTCCGCCAGCGCGGGAAGGATCGGCCCGAACATCTCGCCAGACCCGAGCCCGCCGTGCAGCAGGATCATCGGCCGCCCGGCGCCGTGCGTCTCGTAGTAGAGGTGGAGGCCGTTGACCTCGGCGTAGTGTCCGGCGCCCGGCGCGCCTGATGCCCACTCGGTGGCAGTCACTGTGCTGCTCCCCACGTCGTCGTTGACTCCTCTGATGCCGGTACAGACCATGCCCTCCCCCGGAACTCATCGGCGGTAACCACTCCCGCCGGATGTCCGCCGTAGGGCCGGGGTGCTCCTGCCGGTCCCCGGCGCTGCTCCTATGCTGGCAGCGTGCATCTGGGACTCATCGCCGTCGTGGTGGACGACTACGACTCAGCCATCAGCTTCTTCCTGGACTGTCTGGGCTTCGAGCTGGCTGAGGACTCCCCGGCCCTGACCAACGACGGGCGGCCTAAACGCTGGGTGGTGGTCAAGCCACGGGGTGCCGTCACGGGCCTGCTGCTAGCCCAGGCCGACGGGGACGATCAGGCCGCTGTCGTCGGCAACCAAACAGCCGGCCGCGTGGGCTTCTTCCTCGATGTCGAGGACTTCGGTGCCGCCCACGCGCGGATGGCCGCCGCGGGCGTGCAGTTCCTGACCGAGCCGCGCACCGAGCCCTACGGGCAGGTCGCCGTGTTCCGCGACATCGCCGGCAACAAATGGGACCTGATCGGCCCCGCGCTATAAGGTCGCCTGCCGTCGGCCCGGCCGGGCCTCGGCCCGGGCGAGGAAGTCCCCGGCCACCCGGATGTAGGACTCGCGCTCTTCGACGAAGGCCATGTGTGAGCTGTTCTCGAAGATCACCAGTTCGGCGTCGCGAAGGCCGTCGGCCAGTATGGCCAGATGCGCCGGGCGCGCTTCGTCGTACCGGCCGCCGGTGACCAGCGCGGGGACGCCGATCTCCGGGAGCCGGCCGGTGACGTCCCAGTCATGCAGGCGGCCGGTGACCGGGCCGAATTCGCTCGCCCCCCACATGGTCAGGTAGACGTCGGCGCCCATACCGGCGAAGGTCCGCTCCACGCCCGCGGGCCAGGGGTCCTGCCTGCACACATGGCGCCGGTAGAACTGCGTGACCGCCCATTGGTATTCGGGGCAGGAGAAATAGCCACCCGCCTCGTGGCTGTCGAGCACGTCACGGACCGGTTTGTCGAGCTTGGCCCGAAGCTTTGCGCAGTCGGTGATCCAGCGCGAGACGCTGGGCGGCGAACTGCTGAGGATCAGGCTTTCCAGCTGCGGCCTGCGGTCGAGGGTGTACTGCAGGGCGAGCCAGCCGCCCCAGGAGTTGCCGAACAGGTGCAGGCGCCCGAGCCCGAGCGCGGCCCGGACCACGGCCAGTTCCTCTACGAACCGGTCGGTGGTCCACAGCGAGTCGTCGGCCGGCCGGTCCGATCGGCCACAGCCGAGCTGATCGTAGAAGATCACCGGCCTGCTGGCGGCGAGGTCCGCCAGCGGCTCTAGGTAGTCGTGCGGCATGCCGGGGCCGCCGTGCAGGCAGAGCAGCGGGACGCCTGGCCGGTCCGTACCGATGATCTGGTACCAGACCCGGCCGCCCGGGACCTCGACGTACCCTTCCGTGGTTGCCGGATCGCCCATAGCCGCTCCTACACCTCGGCCGGGAGCACCGGGCCGCCGGTGTGGTCCAGCCAGCCCGCGATGCTGCGAGCCAGGGTTGGCATGGGCAGCGAGCCGTGGTCCAGAACGGCGCCGTGGAAGGCGGGCAGGGAAAAGGCCGGGCCGAGGCGCTGGCGGGCCTCGTCGCGGATCCGGAGGATCTCCAGCTTGCCGGTGAGGTAGGCGAGAGCCTGGCCAGGCATCACCACGTACCGGTCGGTCTCGGCAGCCAGGAACTCCCGCGGCATGGGAACGTGCTCCACCAGGTAGCCGAGGGCCCGTTCGCGGCTCCAGCCGAAGGCGTGGATGCCGGTGTCCACCACCAGCCGGGCGGCGCGCATCAGCGATGTGCTGAACGAGCCGAGCAGGCCACGCTCGTCGGCGTACAGGCCGGTTTCCTCGGCGAGTTGCTCGGCGTACAGGCCCCAGCCCTCGGAGAACACCGCGATGCTCCGCTGGCGCTGGAGGTCGGGCAGGCTGGTGAGCAGTTGCAGGCGGGACAGTTGCAGGTGATGCCCGGGCACCGCCTCGTGGAAGGCCACCACCTCGGTGTCCCATCCGGTGCCGGCGGTGGGCCGCCTGGTATTGAACCAGAACGTCCCTGCCCGGCCGCCGTCCAGGCGCGGCGGCGTGTAGTGCGGTGCCGCACCGCTGACGGCCACGACCTCCGGCATGGCGGTCACCTCGCACGGCGGTGGCAGCGGCTCGGGGAAGAACTCTGCCGCTCGCTGCTCGGCCCGCCGCACCGCGGCCGCCGCCCGGCGGATCGCCTCCTCAGGGGACACCTGTCCGGCCGAGTCCCGCAGCGCGGCGAAGACCTCGTCCAGCCCGGAAAGCCCAAGGCCGGCCCCTACCTCCACGGCCCGGGCCTCCAGCGCCGCGACATGGTCAAGACCGGTCTGATGGAGCTGCTCCGGAGACAACGGCAGGGTCGTATAGATCCGGACCGCCCTGGCGTAGTCCTCCTCGCCGCCGGGCAGGTAGGCCAGCCCGGCCTGCTCGGCCGGCCGCGCCTGCGGCAGCAACTCCTTGACGGTGGCCACCCACCTGGCCAGCGCGGGTTGCACCACCTCCGCGGCGGCCGCCGCGCGCTGCTGCTCCCATCCGGCCGCTGCTTGCCACCCCTGTGGTGGCCGCGGGGAAAGCACCGGGCTGGCCTCTGGGGCAGCCAGCACCCCCTCGGCCCAGGTGACGGCCTGCTCGGCCAGCGGGGCGACCGGCAGGCGGCCCTTGCGCGCCCCGGTCCGCAGCCGCTCGCCGAGCTGGTCGAGCCAGGCGCCGCTGCGCTGCAGCCGGGACAGGTAGGCCTCGGCCGCGGTCTGGTCGACCAGGACCGTCCGGGCCGCCACCGCCAGGAAGGCCGCCGGGCCCGCGTACTGCATCGCGGTGACCGTGTACTCCTCCCGTGCCAGATCGATGCTCTCCTGCTCCTGAACAGCCGCCGCCTTGGCACAGTCGAGCGTGACCGCCTCCGCCTGCGTCAGCTGCCCGCCCGCGATCACGTCGGCCTCGTCGAGGAACCGCCCGGCCTCAGCGCGCCAGGCCTGCTGGCCCTCCTCGCTCTCGTCCGGGAGCAGATCGTCATACCCGGGAACGCCGTACATCGTGGCGGCGAACGGGTTCTCTTCCAGCCAGCGGCGGTGCAGCCGGTCGGCCAGGTCACGTGCTGAGGTCATGCAACCTTCCACGATTGGTCATGGTCCTGCTGACAGATTTCGCACAGCCCTGCCCTGCCGAAGCCTACGGCCGGCCCGCCAGGCACCTGCCACCGGCCAGGCTCCGGGAGGGATTGACATGGCGTAGCGGCCCCAGCCTCTTGCGTAGTTCCGGCCCGCCGGCCCCTGCATGTGGGGCAGCCTGGTGGGTCAACAGCACCCAGCGTGTGATTGCTCCCCGCGATCCTGCCGCCCTGAACCCGCTCAGGATCCACACGCAGCTGGCGCCGGTCAGCACCGGGTGAGGGCTGAGCGCGTCCGCCGCGCCTGACCGAAAGTCGATCGTGTCCCACGCGCACGCACGACACCGGAAGTCACCGCGATCCGCGCCCGCCCACCCTGGCGCGGATGCCCAGCACCGGAGGCCCGCACCGCGCCCGGACCGGAGGTCCGCGCCGCGTCCGGACCGAAGCTCCGCACCGCGTGCGCGGAACAAAGCCGCCCGGATCACGGTAGCGGCCATTGCGGGCTCGGCTCTGCTGGTCTCCGCCTGGCTGGGCACGGTGCACTGGCTGACGCTCCACCATTCCGCCGCGCTGAACCAGGCCGATGTGCTCGGCCTGCCGTCGGCAGGTGCCAACCAGGACCTGCTCAGCCAGCGCCCGGCCACGCCACGTGCACAGCTACGTGCGGAGCCACCTACACACGTCACCCAGCAACCAAAGATCGTCAGCGTGGCCGTCAGCCGCCCGGGGCGGCCTTACTACGTCAACCCGCTCCGCAGCGTCAGTGGCCTGGTTCCTGAGCGCATCGACGAGGGCGTCGACTTCGGCGGGACGGGCCCGGTCTACGCCCTCGGCGACGCCATCGTCACCAATGCGGGCGAGAACGCTGGGTGGCCAGGCGGCGGGTGGATCACCTACCAGCTCACCGACGGCCCGGACCAGGGGCTGATGGTCTATCTGGCCGAAGACGTCACGCCGACCGTTCAGACCGGCCAGCATGTGACGCCCTCGACCGTGATCGCCAACATGTTCAACGGCGGCGACGGCATCGAGACCGGATGGGCGCAGCCGACGGGCGTGTCCGCGGAATCGGAGCTTCCGGAAGCCGGGGGCATCGGCGGCGGCGGCCCGTTCCCGACCAGGGTCGGGCTCAACTTCGACCAGTTGCTTGTGTTGCTGGGAGTGCCGGCCGCGCCCAACGCTGGCCAGATCGCATACGGGCTTCTTCCGGCCAACTACCCGACCGTCTGGAAATAGCCACAGGCCCGGTGGCCCGGAGCCCCGGCCGTGGTCACGGCATGGTCAGGACCAGCTCCCCCCGGCTCGTAGTCCAGGCCGGGGCCTGGTCACCACGCTGGTGACCGGGTCCTGGGTTCTGCGCCGCTCGCGCGGATCAGGCCTGGGGGCGCTAGGGCAGGATCGCTCCGGCTTGGCCGGCTGACCTGAGGGCGCGGTGACGCCGCCCTGGCTGGCTCCTGGGTGAAGCCGCGGAACAGCCGGATGTTGCCGTAACCGGCGGCGCGGAACAGTTCGGCCGCCTGGGCGTGGCGTCATGGGCCTGTCATGACGGCGGCGAGAGCAGGCAGTTCGCGGTCTGGGGTGATCAGGTAGGACAGGCCGAACCTGTCACGCCGCGCCTGAAGGTCCTCACGGATCTGGGCCACGCTGCCAATGAAGACCGTGGGCATTCCCCACACCGCTTCGACATCGATCCCGCTCCAGCCTCGCCGGGCAATGAGGTCCTCGGTGTCAGCGCGCCGCTGCGTGGTGATGGTGAAGCTGGCGAACGTGCTCAGTTCCAGCGTGCCGAACCGATCACCGGCCGCCGAACGCAGCACGGCCAGTTTCTGATCGAATGCCGCGGGCAGCCGGTCGGCCGGGTCGTCGCGATCCTCCGAGCCCTTAATCGGGGCCGGCAGCAGTCCCACGATGTCCGCGTAGCGCGCCGCGACCCCGAGCATGCGCGGGCCGCCGGCGCCGACGAGCAGGCGGGGGCTGCCGTGGCGCTCCGGCATCACATCCAGATCCAGGCCATCGATCTGATACTCAGAACCGGAGTGATGCACCGGATCGCCGGCCAGCAGGTCCTTGATGATGGACAGCGATTCCTCGAGCCGGGCGATGCGCCGGCCTGCGGCGTCGAACCGGATGCCCGCCGCGCGGTATTCCGGCTGGTACCAGCCGGCTCCGATGCCAAGCTCGAACCGGCCACCCGACAGGTGATGCAGGCTCGCCGCCTCGTGCGCGACGATCGCGGGATGCCGGAAGTCGTTGGAGAGCACCAGCGTGCCCACGCGCAGGTCCGCCGTTACCGCGGCCGCGGCCGCCAGCGCGCTGAACGGGGCCAATTGCTGGCCGAACGCACCCGCTGAGAAATGATCGCGGATGAGCAGCGAGCCGACTCCCGCACCTTCGACCCGGCGCGCGTACTCAGCCCACGCCGGGCCATCGAGCACCGTCTCGCTGACCACCCCGAACCGGATGTCCCTGGCCACCTGCCGCCCTTCCCACGACCCCCCGCCCCGCCCTCACCCTAACCTCAGGCGACGGCCGCGGCCTCGCTGATCCACAGCCGCTCGGGCTGGTCCCGTTGGCTCACCGTCTCCTGCGCTACCGGACCATGCACTACGAACTGCAGGCCGACCGGGCACGGGCCGCGCCCTCATGGGTGCTACCAAACCCTGGCTTAGGCTGCCGGGCCGGGGGCCCCGGCCAGATAATGGTTCCGGCTGGGTCAGGCCCCGGGTGCCAGCCAGTGGGGAGAACGTGGCCATGAGTGATCAGGCATCGACGCCGGGCGGCGCCGGCGGTGCGGCGGACAGCACGCCCGAGGCGGCAGCCGAAGACCGCGAGGCCGCCATGATGCGGGAAGTGATGCGGAGGCAGGAAAGGCACCGGGAAGGCGGCGTCGATCCTGACCTGGACGACGCCGACACCGACGCCGATCCCGGGGCCTAGGCCGGCCCGCGTAGTCCTGGGAACTGCTGGCCGAGACACGGCGCCTTCACGGCCAGCGCCGGGTCAGCCGACCTGCTTGGCATGACCGGCCCAGTATGGTGCCCGAAGCTCGCGCTTGAGCAGCTTGCCCGAGCCGGTGCGCGGAAGCTCATCGGCGAAGGCCACGGAGCGGGGGCACTTATACGCGGCCAGGTGCTGCCGGGCGTAGTCGATCACGCCGGCCTCCGACAGCGACGTGCCCGGGGCAAGGACCACGGTGGCGTGCACCTGCTCGCCCCACTGCTCGGAGGGGATCCCGAAGACCGCGACGTCGAAGATGCCCGGATGCTGTTCCATGGCAGCCTCGATCTCGGCGGGATAGATGTTCATGCCGCCGGAGATGATCATGTCGTTCTTGCGGTCGCAGATGTAGTAGAAGCCTTCCTCGTCCCGGTAGGCGATGTCGCCCACGGTATGGAAGTCGCCGTGCATGGCGGCCCGGTAGCTCTCTGGCTGCTTGTAGTACTCGTTGAAGACCGCGGCGGAACAGATGTACAGCTCGCCGGAGTGCTCAGGGCCGGTTCCGGTGACCTCGTTGCCGTCGGCGTCGAGCAGGCGGATCTCGACGCCGGGGGCCGGCTTGCCGCACGAGCCCGGCTTGCGCAACTGGTCCCTGGGCTCAAGCACGCAGTTGATCCCGAGTTCGGTCGATCCGTAGACCTCCCAGAGCGAGTCCGGCGGGAAGTCGGCCAGGTAGGCCTGCTTGAGCGCGAAGCTCCACGGCGCGGCGTTGGCCAGCATGATCCGCATCGAGGACCGGTCGTAGCGCGCCTTGACCTCGGCGGGCAGCGCGCACACCAGGCGGATCAGCGGCGGCGCGGAGAAGGTGGAGGTGACCTTGTACTTGTCCACCAGCCGCAGCCAGTCCTCCGGGTCGAACTTGTGCTGGATGATGATCGTCTGGCCGAGTGTGAGCCCGACGCCCATGAACGCCAGCGGCCCGCTGTGATACAGCGGGCCGGAGGTCAGGTAGACGTCGTCCGCCGTGTAGCCGATGAAGCCGATCAGCGCGACCGCGGTGGTCTGGTCGGTGATCTTGCGGTAAGCACCCTTCGGCTTGCCGGTCGTCCCCGAGGTGTAGATCATCGTCGCGACGGTGCCCTCGGTCTCGGCGGCCGGGGGCCGCGCCGGCGCCTGGGCGACGAAGTCCGCGCCGAGCGTCCCCGGCGGAGCGGCGCCACTGTGGACGAGCACGTGACGCAGGTTGCCCTGAGGTCGCGGGATCAGGTGCGCATATTCCGCATCGACGTACGCGGCGCAGGCGTCGGAATGGGTCACGATGTAGCGGGCTTCCTCGGCCGTCAGCCGGTAATTCAGCGGGACCGCGACCGCTCCGAGCTTCCTGGTCGCGTTGACGACCGCTACGACCTGCGGCGAGTTGGGCCCGCACCAGATGACCTTCTCATCCGGGCCCACGCCCAGCGCGGCAAGCGCATTGGCCAGCCGGTTCGCCTCCGCCTCGAGCTGAGCGTAGGTCCACGAGACGACGCCGGTGCCTGGCCTGTCGTCGACGACGGCGAGCTTGCCGGGCTGAGCTGAGGCGTAGAGGGTCAGGAGATCTGGCATCTGTGCTGCGGCCACAGCGGCCATCCTCACCCGGGACCGCCGCGGGCTGCAACAAGCCCAGCGCCAGCGGCCGTGCGGCGCAGTGCGCCCGGCGCGTCAGTGGCCGCCGTACTCGTCGTGGCGGCGCAGCCACAGCTGAGCGTGGTCTGTCTCGTTGCGGCCGAGCGGGGTGCGGTCGAGCAGACCGTAGTAGACCATCATGAACTCCAGCCCGCGCGCGGTGGTGGAGTAGGTCAGGTAGACGGTCCCGTCCTCTAGCGTGTAGGAGTTCATGATCGGCGACTCCGACACGTAGACGGCGGGCTCGGTGCCGCACTCCTGCGCATTCTTGGCGGCGACCGGGGGAACACCGCCGGCCAGCCACCCGCGGGCGGTCTCCGTCGGGTGGGCGATCTCCAGGTCGAAGGCGTAGTCGCTGCCATAGGAGGAGGCCCAGGGGAAGTCCCAGCCTAGCCGCTGCCTGAACGCCTGCAGCTTGTCCAGCGGCGCCCGGGAGATGCAGGTGAACGTCGTGTCGCGGGCGTTCAGGTGGGCGACGTTCCCGTTGAAGCCGTCGGCGATGGACGAGCAGGTCGGGCACCCCGCGGTGTAGTCCGGGCCGAACATGAAGTGGTAGACGATCAGCTGCGACCGCCCGTCGAACAGTTCCTGCAGCGTCCTGGGCCCGGCGTCGGTGTCAAAGCGGTACTGCTTCCCGATCGGCACCCAGGGCAGGTTGCGCCGCTCGGCCGCCAGCTGGTCGCTGCGGCGGGTCAGTTCCTTCTCCTTGGCGAGCAGCTCGCTGCGGGCAGCAAGCCACTGCTCGCGCGTCCCGATCTGGTGACTGGGCACGGACCTCTCCCTTTCTCTTTTTCTTTGCCAGGACGATCGACCGTGGCCAGCGCCGCCCCGGACCTGTCACATCGGCGGGGCAACGCCGGGAACCGACGCGGGCAGGACGACGATCCATACCCCAAGCCCGGTGATCGCCAGCGCCAGCAGCAGATCCACGGCGGGAATGGGCGGCAGCAGCTTCTGGGCGAGGACGATGATGGCGATCACCACCATCCAGGTGACGCTCATCACGCCGAGGGCCACAAGCACCGCCATCAGCCCCGCGCTCGACCCGACGCAGCACAGCCCGAACCCGAATCCAGAGGCGGCGGCATCCCGGCAGCGCTGACGGTACTGCCGCTTGAGCGGCGTGAACTCGTAGACGCCTGCGGCGATCGTCACCACACCGGCGACGAGGGTCCCGTGCGGCCGGTCCACCGCGTACACCAGCACACCGGCCAGCGCCCATACGGCCAGGTACGCGCCGACGAACAGCGGCACGGCGCGGGCACCGCCGTCCTGGGCGCGCCTGAGCACGGCCGGGGCGGCGCCCGGCAGCATCATCGCCGCCATCATGGCTGCCCACAGGGCGATGAAGAAGCCGAACGAGCCGGGCGGCGTCGCCGTGCCCATGTTCATCCCGTTCATCTGCCAGACCGAGACCGCCCAGCACGCGGCGGCCAGCCCGAGCGTCGCCGCCAGGGCGGCTGCCGTCGCGACCGCCCCGGCACCGGCCGGGGCGGCGAACCTGCGGCCAGACCCGACGGCGGTCATCAGTTCCTCCCGGCGCCGGGGTCGTCTCCATCGGCATCGTCGTAGGCGTCGTGCCACCGCCACCAGGAGTACGGCGGGGCCTGGGGATAGCCGTCCGGCGAGTCCTCCCACGCCTCCTGCCGCCCGAGCGCGGTGAGGTCCAGGTAGCTCCAGGTGCTCCCCAGCGCCTCGTCGCCACGGTTGTTGACGAAGTAGGTGCGGAACACCTGGTCGCCGTCGCGGAAGAACGCGTTCGTGCCGTGCCATTGGTCCACGCCGAAGTCGGCATCGAAGTCGTCGGTCATGGTGTACCAGGGCATCGTCCAGCCCATCCGCGCCTTCAGGCGCGCGATATCGGCCTGCGGTGCGCGCGAGGCGTAGGCGAACGTGGTGTCCCTGGCGTTCAGATGCGCGACGTGGGCAACCTGGTCGGCCATCAGCGAACAGCCGGGACAGGCGTGGTCGGGCCAGCCGTGCACGCCCGGCTCGAAGAAAGCGCGGTAGACGACGAGCTGGCGACGGCCCTCGAACAGGCCGGGCAGACTCAGCTTGCCCCTGGGCCCGTCAAATACGTAGTCCTTCTGCACGGCCAGCCACGGCATCCGCCGGCGCTCGGCCGCCAGCGCATCACGGGCCCGGGTCAGTTTCTTCTCCTTCACCAGCAGCCGCTGGCGCGCGGCCTCCCAGTCCTGCGGCGTGACGATCGGTGGGGTCTTCATGGTGGTGCTTGCCTTTCTGTTCACTGTCCTCGGGTTTCGTGCAGCGGGGCCGTTGCAGGCTCGCGCGAATCGCGTTCGAGGTGGGTCTGCAGTGCCTCCAGTGGGCTGTCCCAGTCGCGGGCCAGCGCGGCCAGGAACTGCTGCGCCACCTGCATCGGCGCGGAGTGCAGCCGGTAGCGCACCCGGCGCCTCTCCCCCGGCTCGGCGCGCACCAGGCCGGCCTCGGCCAGCAGGGCCAGGTGCTTGGCGATCGCCTGCCGGGTGATCGGCAGCCGGCTCGCCAGGTCCGTGGCCGTGGCCGGCCCGGCGGAGGCCAGCGCCGCCAGGATGGCGCGCCTGCTCGGGTCGGCCAGCGCCACGAAGACCTGTTCGGCGATCGCCTCGATATCAGGCGGCATCGAGGTAGGCGGCCAGCTCGGCCAGCTCGCTCGCCCAGCCCCCGGTGTTGCCGTCGAAGGCCGTCTGGTGAGCGTTCTCCGACAGCTGGGCGAAGCCGCTCTCGACCACCTTCAGCCGGGTGCCCGCGCCGGCCGGTTCGAGGGTGAACTCGACATAGGTACGGCGCGGATCGTCCTCGGGCAGCCCGTAGATGTGCCAGGTGAACCCGAACACCCGCGGCTCCTCCACCCGCTCCACGCGCATGTTGGCCGTATGGCCTTCTTTGATCCACTTCATCTGGGCTGACCCACCAGGGCGCAGGTCGATCGTGGCCGTGTTGCCGAACCAGGCGGCCAGGCCCTCGGCCGTGGTCAGCGCCGTCCATACCTTCTCCGGCGGGGCGGCGAGCTCCACGGTCCGTTCGATGCGATCAGGAAAACCCACGGCGGCCTCCAACGAGTAGCAACTGATTAGTTGCGATGATATAGCAACCAAGTGGTTGCGTCAATCGTGCCGATCGCCGCGGCGCAGCGATCCGGTTACGGGTGCGCTGACAGGTCAGTGATCGCCAGGAATCGTTCGATCATGGCATTCACCTGGTCAGGGACTTCGAGTTGGATGAAGTGACCGGCCCCGACCGTCTGGCCGATCGTGATCGCCGGGCAGGCCTGGCGGAGATCGGCAGCGGAGTTGGCCGGGCCGGCCGAGCTGATCGACAGCACCGGCACGGTGACACTGCCCAGCACCGCCGCCCCGTCGAACTCACCCATCGCCCGCAGCACATCCGCCGCGATCCCTGGGGCCGTCGCTGGGAAAGCCTCGATGATGGCTTGCCTGCGGGCGACATCGGTGGGCAGGAACATCCCCGCCGCGAACGCCGTCCGCCAGGACCCGTCGACGTCGGCGCGGACGGCATCCACCGATTCACGGAAGAACGCCTTGGCAGGCTCGTTCGTAATCGGCGCCGGGTCCACCATCATCAGGGCGCGGATCGCCCCTGGGCGGGCGGCGCACACCAGTCCGGCCAGCGCGCCCAGGCTGTGCCCTACCAGCACCGGCTGGCCGAGCCCGGCCGCTGCGGCAACTGCGAGCACGTCCTCAGCCAGCACAGCAAGGTCATAGGCACCTGGGCCAGGCTCTGGCCTGTCGCTTTCGCCGTGCCCTCGCAGATCCACCGTCGCGACAGCATGACCGGCAGAGAAATGCCTGACCTGCGGGGTGAAGTACGAACGGTCGCAGCACCAGCCATGAACGAAGACCATCGGCGGGTCACCAGCACCGGCAACGTCATACGCCAGGCGCACGCCCGGCACCGACGCGAACCGCGTCATCCCCGCTCCTGGCTGCGTTCTCTCTGCTGGTAGCCGGCGGTCATCCCGCCGTCCACCAGCAGCGTGGTCCCGGTAATGAACTCGGCCTCGGCACTGGCGTAGAACACCGCGGCAGCCGCGACGTCCCCGGCCTGGCCGATCCTGCCGATCGGCGGAACCGGCCAGTCGCCGCTGTCCTCGGTCCGGTCCTGGGCGCCCGGCGGGCCCATGTGCCGCATGCCGGGCCAGATGTCGCCGGGGCACAGCACGTTCGACCGGACACCGTCCGGGCCGCCGTCCAGTGCGAGCATCTTGCCCAGCATCACGACGGCGGCCTTGGTCACCGAGTACAGGCCGGTCGCCTGCTCGCCCCAGATCCCGGCGTCCGAAGCAATGTGGATCATGCATCCGCGGGCCCGGGCCAGGTGCGGGTAGGCGTGCTGGGCGTAGAGCAGGTAGCCGCGGACGTTGACGTTCATGACGCGGTCGTAGTCGGCAAGCGGGGTCTCGATGAGCCGCGCAGTCACCCCGACCCCGGCGTTGTTGACCAGCACATCCAGGCCACCCAGATGGTCCACGGCGTCGCCCACCGACGAGGCTACCGCGGCCGGATCGGCGGCGTCGGCTGCGATGAACCGGGCAGCCTCTGGCCCCAGCGCCTGCCCAGCGTGCTCACCGAGGCCGGGATCGCGCCCGGTGATCACCACCCGCGCGCCCTCTTCCAGGAACCGCCCGGCTATCGCCAGGCCCAGGCCGGTGGTACCGCCGGTGACCAGCGCACGCTTGCCCTCCAGCACACCCATGGCCGTTCAGTCTAGGAGCCGGTCATCACGGCTGAAGCCCGGCCCGGTCTGCCGGTGCGCGCGAACATGCCTGCGGCAAGACCACGCCGGTGCGGTCAGCGCCGCCAGCGGGGCGCGTGGTCAATAGCCGGTCCAGACCAGCAGGATCGTGGATGCCACCAGGAGACCCGCCATGGCGCCGTTGAGGATGCGCCGGGCGCGCGGTGTCCGGAGGAAGCGCTGGAGCGCGGCGCCGAACGCCAGCCAGGGCAGGCAACTGGGGAAGGCCACCAGCGAAAACAGGATCGCGAAGATGGCCGCCTGAGCCAGGGCACCGCCGGCGCGCCGGTCCAGGAAGGTGGCGATGGCCGCGACCCCGATCAGCCAGCCCTTGGGGTTGACCCACTGGAAGGCCGCCATGCCGAGGAATCCAGTGGGTGCGTTCGTGGCCCCTTCGGCGCCTCGCGCGGTCGCGATCCGCCAGGCCATCCAGCAGAGCATCGCCGCCCCGCCCCACTTCAGGATCTCCAGGGCCTGGGGGTGAGCAAGGAGCACGTTGCCCAGTCCCAGGGTGATGGCGAACAACATCGCGCCCATCCCGGTCACCTGCCCGAGCAGGCTCGCGAGACCGCGCCGGACACCGGCGCTTGCACCGACAGCGGTCAGCAGTGCATTGCTGGGGCCCGGGGTCCCAGCAACGACCGCCGAGAACGCCACAAACGCGATCATCTGGGCGGGGTCATGTATGACAGCCATGCGCCGCTTTCGTAGATTCGATCTATGGCCCTCAGCCTGGATGATGCGGCCGGCGCTGGTCTTGAACGATCGTGCGGCCCAGACGAGTGGGTAGACGCCGCCGGGCCGGTGGATGGAGTGGAACTGTTCCGTGCTCGCCTGCGCGGCCGCCCGTTCAGCCGGCACCGGCACGATGTCTACGCGATCGGCGTCACCGAGGAGGGGGTTCAGGCGTTCGAGTACCGGGGCACGGTTGAACGCAGCCTCCCGGGACAGGTCTTCGTGCTGCACCCCAACGAACTGCACGACGGCAGGGCCGACGGGCCTGGTTTGTTCGGCTACCGCCAGATCTATGTCAACCCGGACCGGATCGCCTCCGCACTGCCGGCCCTCACCGGGCGGCCGGTCTCGCTGCCCTTCGCTCCCCCGGTGATCGACGACCCGGTCCTCGCGCGTGTGGTGCGGACAGCGTTCGCGCGTGCGCCAGAGCCGCTGGCACTTGACGCTCTGGTGCTTCGGCTGGCGGAGGGCCTGCTCCGGCCCGGTGCTGCCGGACTCACCAGCACCCTGCGCTGCCGGGTCGACCTGCCCGCTGTCGCGCGTGGCCGCGATTACCTGCGGAGCCGGCTGGCGATAGTTCAATCGAGCGAGGTCGAGGCGGTCACGGGCCTGGACCGCTGCCAGTTCGCGCGCCAGTTCCGTGCTGTCTACGGGACCAGCCCGTACCGGTATTCGGTGATGCGGCGTCTCGACGTGGCCCGGGGCTGGCTACGCGAGGCGCGGCCGCTGGCGGAAACGGCGCTCGAGGCTGGCTTTGCCGACCAGGCCCACTTCACCCGGACGTTCAAAGCGGCGTTCGGCATGACGCCTGGCCGGTACGTGAAGCTCTGCGCGGCCCGCGCCGGCGACGGAGTTGCCCGTCCGGCCACCCTCGCACGTGGTACGTCGAACCGCCCGGAGGAGACTGTTCCAAGTTGCTCATCGGGCCACCGGGCTCCCCGGGAGTCACCCCATGACCATCTCTTCGCCGGAGCCTGACGGCGCGGGATCTGGCAGGCGCATCATGCGGAACGAGATGATCAGCCCAGTCAGGCCGGCGAGTATGGGCACGAGCAGGGCCACCTGAAGGGCGATGTGCCTTGCTTCGGTGTTGATCCTGATGATCTCGTCCTGGGTTTTCTGCGGCTGACCGGCGAGTTGCTTGTTGAGTTGCGTATTGCTCACCACTTCGGCGTCATGTTGCAAGGTCTTCGCGACCTGCTGCTGTTCGGCCTTGGAAAGCACAGTGCTCGACTGGGCCATGCTGGTGAAGGTGCTGGACAGCGCGGCCAGCAGGATGGCACCGGCGAACGCCAGCCCGAACGACAGGCCGAACGATCCGCCCGCCGAGTTCACCCCGGCGGCCTCGCTGACACGTTCCTCGGCAATCGGGGCCAGCGTGTAGTTGTTGAGCTGAGAGACCAGCAGGCCCAGCCCCGACCCGGCGATCATCAGGGGCACCGCCAGGTACCAGCCCGAAGTCGCCCGGGGCACGATCGGCTCCACGATGATCATCCCGAGCGTGAACAGGGCAAATCCCGCCCGGATCAGGCTCGCCGGGCGCCGCTTTCCTCCTCTTCTGCCGGCCAGCAGGGCCACTGCGAACATGCTGAGCGACAGCGGAGCAATGGACAGGCCCGCCCCCATCGCGCTGTACTCGAGCACGATCTGCAGGTAGATCGGGAGCGCGATCATCGTGCCGCCCAGCGCGATCTGCTGAAGCAGCTGCCCGGAGACTCCGAACCTGAACAGCTTGGCCTTGAATAGGTCCGGGTCCAGCAGCGTCGCCTTGCCCGCACGCTTGCGCCGTACCAGCCACCACGCCAGGCCCCCGAGTGAGACTGCCCCAAGTGCGAAGAGCAGGCCTACCGCTTGACCGCCTTCTTCCCAGACCAGGATGCCCAGCACGATGCCGCCCATGCCCAGCACGGACAGGATGGCACCCACCAAGTCCACCTGCCGGGACCCGGTGTATTTCACGTCGTGTACCAGCCTGATGCCGGACAGCACGACCGCGATGATGACGTCCTCAAGCAGAAACGCGATCCGCCACGACAGGTAGGTCGTGATGAACCCGCCCAGCAAAGGGCCGACCGCGGCGGCGATCGCGGCCGCGGCCCCCACGAGCGCGTAGGCCTGCCGCTGGGCCGCGCCCTCGAAGTTGCCGTGGATCAGTGACTGCATCGACGGCAGCAGCAGCGATGCACCGATCCCGCCCACGATCGCCCAGAAGACGATGACCGCGGTCAGGCTCTGCGCCAGCGCCATGGCCAGGGCGCCGATCGCGTAACCGAGCAGGCCAAGCACGTACGCGCGCTTGCGCCCGATCAGATCGCCCACCTTGCTGCCGATCAGGATGAACGCCGCCGACACGAGCGCCTCGAGCGCGATCGCGGACTGGACCCCGCTGACGGTCGTGTGCAGGTCGTGGACCACTGACGCGATGGAGACGTTCATCACCGATGTGTCCACGACCAAGACGAACATCGCCATCGCCAGCA
>DASXKD010000049.1:0-1992 GCA_036497045.1 Streptosporangiaceae bacterium
GACCCCGGCGTCCGCCCCGTGCTTGGTCACCGCCGCCGACAGGGCCTCCAGGTGTGTGGAGCCACAGTCGGCATTGATGTTGTCGCCGTCGGGCTTTGCGCCGATCGCGATCACCTCGGCCCCGGCGCGCCGTAGCAGCTCTGGTGCCAGCGCCGAGGCAGCGCCGTGCGCGCAGTCCACCACCACCCGCAGCCCGGTCAGCGTCGCGGTGCCACGCGTCAGGGCAGATGCCACGTGTGCGGCGCTCAGCCCCCCTGTGCCGGGCTGGGAGGCAAGCAGGTGAGCCAGGTAACGCTCGCGCTCGCCGGCCGCGTCACGGACCCGGCCAAAGCCGCCTGCGGGCGGGCCCCCGGTCCGGCCGGGGCGCGCCATCCGCGCCTCGATCTCGTCTTCCGCGGTGTCGGGCAGCTTGAACCCGCCCCGGCCGAACAGCTTGATCCCGTTGTCGGGGGCCGGGTTGTGGCTGGCCGACAGCATGACCCCGAGGTCGGCCCCGAGCGCGGCGGTCAGGTAGGCGACGCCGGGCGTCGGGATGACGCCCAGGCGCAGCACGTCCACCCCGGCACCGGCCAGGCCCGCCACCACGGCGGCCTCAAGAAACTCACCCGACGCCCGCGGATCGCGGCCCACCACGGCCACCAGGTGGCCGCCGTTGCTCCTGCTGGCCGTCGCGGCCCGCAGCTCCTGCAGCATCCCGGCGGCAGCGGTCGCGAGGTCCATAGCCAGCTGACTGGTCAGATCCTCGCCCGCAACCCCCCGAACGCCGTCCGTGCCGAAAAGCCGGCCCATGGAACGTTCCCCCGTTGTCGGCGTGCGGCTGTCGCCGGAAATGTCGATGCCTGATTCCGGGGGCTCTAGCGCTTGGAGTACTGCGGCGCCTTCCGGGCCTTCTTCAGCCCGTACTTCTTGCGCTCCTTGATCCGGGAGTCACGGGTCAGGAAACCGGCCCGCTTCAGCGTGGTGCGGTTGTCCGGATCCACCACCGTGAGCGCGCGCGCGATCCCCAGCCGCAGCGCTCCCGCCTGCCCGGTGACTCCGCCCCCGGAGACCCGTGCGATCACGTCGAACTGCTCCTCGGCGCCGAGGGTCACCAGCGGCTCGCTGATGAGCTGCTGGTGCACCTTGTTCGGGAAGAACTTCTCCAGCGGCCGGTCGTTGACCCGCCACTGCCCGGTGCCCGGCGCGATGCGGACCCGCGCGATGGCCTCCTTGCGACGGCCGGTGGCTATCGCCTTGCCGGTCACCACCGGCTTGGCGGCCGCCTTACGGCCCGCGTCCGGGGCCGTCTCGGTGGTGTACTCCGACACGTTCGGTTCGGCGTTTTCCTCCGGCTGAGCGCCCGCGCCCTCATTGAGCTCCTGGGTGCTTGTGGACTCGGCCACGGTACCTTCCTCGCGCTTGGTGATCGGCTCTCGCCGCAAGCCTCGTTATCGCTACTGCCTGTGTGCCCGGCGGCGTTACTTGGCGCTCGCGGACGGTGTCCCGGCCGGCTGTGCGACCTGGGTGATGGTGAAGGGAGTCGGCTGCTGCGCCTCGTGCGGGTGGTCCGGCCCGGCGTACACCTTGAGCTTGCGCAGCGTGGCCCGGCCCAGCGTGTTCTTGGGCAGCATGCCCCTGACGGCGTTCTCCACCAGCCGCTCGGGGCGCTTGGCGAGCAGTTCGCCAAAGGTCACCGAACTGATGCCGCCCGGATAGCCCGAGTGCCGGTAGGCCTGCTTATCGGCGAGCTTGTTGCCGGTCAGCGCCACCTTCGCGGCGTTGACCACGATGACGAAGTCACCGGTGTCCATGTGCGGCGCGAAAATGGGCTTGTGCTTGCCCCGCAACAGGATTGCCACATGGCTGGCCAGACGGCCGAGCACGACATCAGAGGCGTCGATGACGTGCCACTGACGCTGGATGTCAGCGGCCTTGGGGCTGAAAGTGCGCACAGTCGTAAGCCTTCATCTGTGGGACCTGTTCCGGACCCGCGCCCTGGGCGAGCCCGGCAGC
>DASXKD010000050.1:0-8167 GCA_036497045.1 Streptosporangiaceae bacterium
TTCGGGCCCGCGGAGACCGGGCGGCGCTATTTCCCCGCCCCTGGCCCGGACAATGAGGCCGGCCTGGGCAATGAGGCCGGCCAGGGCGGGGAGCCCCGGCGGGGCGGTGCAGCCGGGCAGGGCGGTGCAGCCGGGCAGGGCCCGGGCGGGCAGCCCGGGTTCGCAGTGGTCGAGATAGCGGACCGGCCCCGGCCCGCCCATGACCTGGCCGCGGTGCTGCGGCTGCGGCGCCTGCTCCGGGGCTGGGCCCCCGATCTCGTGCACGCGCACGGGCTGCGGGCGGGAGCGTTCGCCGCGCTGGCACAGGCCGGGCTGCCGTACCGGCTCGTGGTCACCGTGCACAACGCCCCGCCCGCCACCAGGCCCGGCCGCGTCGTGCACGCCGCGCTCGAGCACCTCACCGCACGCCGGGCCGACGCGGTGACCTGGGTCAGCGGGGATCTTGAGGCCCGGATGCGCCGGGCCGGGGCACGTGACGGCGGGCGGGCCGTGGTCGCGGCTCCCGGGTTCGCGCCGCCGGGGCCGGACCAGGTCACGGCGGCCAGGGAGGATCTCGGCGGTGCGGGCCGGCCGGCCGTGTTCGCGGTGGGCAGGCTCGCGGAGCAGAAGGGCTTCGCGGTGCTCATCGATGCCGCCGCGCGGTGGCAGGGCCGCGACCCGTGCCCGTGGCTGACGATCGCCGGAGATGGCCCGCTGGCGGACGCGCTGGCCAGCCAGGCGCGTGCCGCGAGGGTCCAGGCCCGGTTTCTCGGGCGGCGCGACGATGTCCCCGCGCTGATGGCCGCCGCCGACGTGGTCGTGGTTCCGAGCCTGTGGGATGGCCAGCCGCTGGTGGTACAGGAGGCGCTGCGCTCCGGGCGGCCGGTCGTGGCCTCGCGGGCGGGCGGCATCCCCGACCTGACCGGGGAGGACGGAGCACTGCTTGTCCCGCCAGGGGATGCTGGGGCGCTGGCCGGCGCCGTGCTGTCCGTGCTCGACGATCGCGGCACGGCGGCCCGGTTGCGGGCGGCGGCTACGGAGCGTAGCAAAGCGCTGCCGGGCAGCGGAGAAGCAGTGGAGGCGGCGGTGGCGCTCTACCGCCGGGTTCTTGATGGGGCGAGCGGACGAACAGGGCAGAAAATGCCAAACCGCTCATAACATGCAGGAATTCACACTCGTTTAAGGTTCAGCTATAAATCGTCACGTTCTTCTACACACCACGTAATTTCTTAGGGACAATGGGCGATTCCGCTTGAATTGAACAGAGCGGTGTGATCATCTTGGTTTCCTGCGGTCACGTCCTAGCTTAGATGCCAGGTGACCGGGGGGGATTTCCTCATGCCGTCACAACCTCGCCGGACGTCACGTTCAGTGAAGGTCCCGGGTAGGTCAAGCGGGTCCGTGCGGCTGGGCCACCAGCCAACGGGCAGCTTGTTCGCGCCCCTCCGCGAGCACGCGCACACCGACGACGAGATGCCGCAGACCCCGGATGAGCCGGACCTTCCGCCGGACGAGCCAACCGGTGCCCGCCCCGCCAGCGCGGGCCGCGATGACCCCAGCCCGGCGGGCCCGGCACGGGGATCCGCTGGCCTGTCGCCGCGCGTTCCCGCCCGCCAAGGGCCACCGCCCAAGCCCGTGCCCGGCGGCACAGGGCCCGGTGCCGTGCCCGCGCCCCGGCCGGGCGGCGCGCCTGCCAGCCGGCCCGGCTCCGCGCCCGCGACCAGGCCCGGCGCCGTGCCGACCCCCCGGCAGGCCCCCGGACCGCCCGCCAGGCGGGCCGCCAGGCAGCCCTCCTGGGGCGCGGTGGCTGTCACCACAGTCCGGCTGTGGGCGCTCCGCCGGATGGAGAAGACCAGGTGGCGCGTGCTGGCCGGGCTCGTGGCCGCGATGATCTTGTTCGCGGCCGGTGCCCTCACGGGCACGCTGATCAAGAGCACCCCCGCGAGCAACTCGTCCGGGACCAGCGAGGCCAGCGGGACCGCCCAGGGCGGGGCCCCGGGCGGCGGGGACGGCGGGCTGGCCTCGGTGGTGACGGCCAGGAAGCAGGCCGCCAACTGGGTGGCCACGCAGGTCAATGCCGACGAGGTCGTCGGCTGCGACCCGATGATGTGCGCGGCCCTCGAAGCGGCCCACATCCAGGCCAACCGGCTGTTCATGCTCGGGCCGAGCCAGCCGGATCCGCTCGGCTCGGAAGTCCTGCTCGACACCGCGACCCTGCAGGCCCAGTTCGGCCCTCGCCTGGAGAGCGTGTACGCGCCGGTCAGCCTGGCAGTCTTCGGCTCGGGCGCGGCGCGCGTCGAGGTCCGCTTCGTGGTGCCCAACGGCGCCCACACTTACCTGGCAGAGCTTGCCGACGACGTGGCGGCCCGCAAGGCTGCCGGCACCGAGATGCTGCGGAACCACGCCATCCACGCCTCCCCTCTTGCCAGCCACCAGCTCATCGCTGGTCAGGTAGACACCCGGTTGCTGGTCACGCTGGTGACCCTGGCCCATAGCCACCCGGTGGACATCATCAGCTTCGGCACCAGCCAGGCAGGCGCCTCCCCGGGCGTCCCGCTCCGGTCCGCCGAAATCGCCGGGGCACCAGGCCCCGGCAGCACCCCCGCCGCATCCGTTCAGACGCTGCGCAGCTTCATCTTCGCGCAGCAACCGCCTTACCGCCCATCGGCGATCGTCGCGGTGAAGACCGCGTCACGGCGAACCGTGCTTCGTGTCGAGTATCCGGCGCCCAGTCTGCTTGGCCTGCTCGGCACACACGGTTGAGACAAGGAGAAACCCAGATGAGATTCAGGTCCACGGCGACCCGTGCTCTGGCACCGGCGCTGATGTCGGTGCTGGGCCTCGGCGCGCTGGCCTCGGGCGTGGCGATCGCGTCGGTTCCCGCCGCGTCCGCAGCCACGGCCCACCACCATGGCAACACCGGCTGGATCCGGCTTGCGCACCTGTCGCCGAACACCCCCCCGGTAGATGTCTACCTCTACTCGTTCGGCAACTCGCACGCCATGATCGTGCTGCACCACGTTGCCTACGGCACCGTCTCCCCGTACGAGAGGGTGACCGTGGGCGAGTACACCGTGGCGATGCGCTTGGCGGGCGCCTCGCCCTCGTCGCAGCCGGTGCTGTCCACCAGCGTGCAGATCACGCCAGGCGGCGCCTACACAGTCGCCGGCATGGGACCGGCCAAGGGGCTCCGGCTCCAGGTCATCCCTGACCGGCTGACCACTCCGGAGGGCAAGTCGCTGGTGCGGGTCATCCAGGCATCGCTGCGATACCAGAAGATCACCGTCATGGCCAACCACCGCACGCTGGCCAAGCAGCTCGACTTCGCCCACGTGACGAGCTACGTGCCCACCCGGCCCGGCAGCTTCGAGGTGCACTTTGGCGGCATGGGCGCCGAGGGGTCCGCGGATGTCTCGCTGACCGCAGGCACCATCCACACGCTGGTCGTGCTGGACGCCGCGCACAACGGCTTGCAGATCGCCAACCTCGAGGACTCCGCGGGCAGCGCGGTCGCCCCGCAGGGCGGCGCGAACACCGGCCTGGGCGGCACGGCCCCTGCCCCGGCACCGTCCCCGGTGCTGTGGGTCAGCCTGGTCGCCGCCGGTGCCCTGATCGCCACCACGGGCGCCTACCGGATGCGCAAGGTGAGGAGCATCGCCCGTCACGCCCGTTGAGCCGCCAGCAGGAGGCCCGGTAACTGGAGGATCCCCCTGGCAGGGGGACCCTCCAGTCGGGCATGCGCTGCAACCGTGGTTCTTCTGGGACGAGGACACCCAGGACAGCAAGCCCCGCAGGTTCGGTAAGGCGGCCAGAGCCGGTAAGCCCGGTAAGCCTGCGAAGGACGGCAAGCCCGCGAAGCCCGGCAAGCCCGCGAAGCCCGGTAAGCCTGCGAAGGCCGGCAAGGCCGCGAAGGCTGTGCCGGAGGCCGGCCCGGACGGCGGGCATCGCGGGTCCCGGGCGCGGCTGGTGCGCCGGCCCATCGCGACCGCCCTGGTCATGGCCGGGCTGCTCGCGGCCGTGGGCGGCACGGTCGGCCTGACCCGGCTGACCGGCCGCGCCGGCGACGTCCCGCGCCCGCTGGCCAAATCCGCCCCGGCGCCCCACGGGATCTTCGCCGCACCGCCGCAGCCGCACTCCAGCAAGCGGGTGGCCAGACCGGTGTCGCTGGCCATCCCGGCCATCAGGGTCCGCACCGCGCTGGAGAAGCTGGGCCGGACCCCGCAGGGCACGCTTCAGGTGCCAGACAGCACGACCATTGCGGGCTGGTACACCGGGAGCCCGCGGCCGGGCGAGATCGGCTCGTCGATCATCGCCGGGCACATCGACTCCGCCGCGGGGCCCGGCGTCTTCTTCCGGCTGCGCCTGCTCCGGAAGGGGGACCTGGTGTACGTCCGGCGGGCCGATCAGACGCTGGTTGTCTTCCGCGTGTCCGCCGAGCACATGTACCCCAAGAACGACTTCCCGACCGAGCAGGTCTACGGGCCGGTCCCGGACGCCGAACTGCGCCTGATCACGTGCGGCGGCGTGTTCGACCCCGCGACCGGCTCCTACCTGAGCAACGTGGTCGTCTACGCCACCCAGGTCAGCGTGCGCCAGTCGCGGCACCATCACCACGCCCGGCGGCACGGTCACCATCCCCGGGCGCGCCACTCCTGAACGTGCGGGCGCTCGGTGCCCAGCGTGGTGTCCTTGCCGTGGCCCGGGTACACCCACCCGCCGTCTGGCAGCGTGCCGAACACCCGTTCCTCCAGGTCGTCCATGAGCTGGCCGAACCGCCTCGGGTCGTGCTCGGTGTTCCCAGGCCCGCCGGGGAACAGTGAGTCACCGGTGAACAGGTGCGGGGTGTCGGCAAGCTCGCCACCGGCGTTGTAGCACAGCGCGATGCTGCCCGGTGTGTGCCCGCGCAGGTGGATCACGGAGATCTCCTGTGCGCCCACCGGCACCGTGTCGCCGTGGTTCACCAGGCCGCTGGCTGGCACCGGAAGCTCGGGGGCGTCGTCGGGGTGGGCGATCACCGCCGCACCGGTCGCGGCCTGCACCTCGGCCAGTGCCTGCGAGTGGTCCCAGTGCCGGTGGGTGGTGACGATCCTGCTCAGCGGCCGGCCGCCGAGCAGTTCGAGCAGCCGCGGTGCCTCGTTGGCCGCGTCGATCAGCACCAGCTCACCGGTCTGGGTGCATTCGAGCAGGTAGGCGTTGTTGTTCATGGGCCCCACGGCGAGCTTGGTCACCTTCAGGCCGGTGATCTCCCGCGCGTCGGGCGGGCCTCCCACGGTCACGTCCCCGGTATAGGCCACGGTTTCTCCTCACGTTCGTGTGCCTTCTTTTCTTACCAAACGGCCGACCGCAGAGCCCTACCGCCACGGGGGCAACTCTGGCAGCGCATCACCGCGGGCCAGGGTCAGCCTGGCGCCGTCACTCCGGCCGAGCAGCCAGGCCAGCAGGTCGGCGGGCGGTCCGTTGATGATCACCGCTGGCGTGCCCGCCTGCTCCGGGCCGAGCCGGAACGAGTCCTTGGCACCCTCCGCCCGGGCCACGCACGGCGGCACGTCGTCCCGCCCGGCGAACGACCCGGCGACCCTGGGCAGCGCCTCGCTGACGAAGTCCCCGGGCCAGTCAGCGGGTGAGTAGCCCGCGGCCACGTCCACGTGGTGGATCTCGACCTCAGACAGCCGCCGTTCAAGCACCCCCAGAGCCGGGAAGGGCGGCCCCTGCAGCGCGCGGACCTGGGCCGCCCAGGCATCGCCGGGCATGCTTGCCGCCTCGGCGGCGAGCGCGGCCGCGGACTCGCGCACGTCGGCGGCGAGGTCGGCGGCCGGCCGTCCGGCGCCCGCCTCGATGTCGGCAGCGCGGCTTTCCGCGCTGGCGTACATCGGGGTCTGCGTCCCGGTCCGCGCCCAGCGCAGCAGGTTGACCATCCCGTCCGCGTTACGGGCGATGTGGGTCAGCACGTGCCCCCGGCTCCAGCCCGGCAGCAGTGACGGTTCGCGCGCCTGGGCATCGCTCAGCGCGGTGGCCGTCGCGCCCAGGCGATCGGTCGCGGCCGCGAGCCGGTCCAGGGAATGACTGACCTCGTTCATGCGCTGTCACCTTTCAGGTATCGGGGCCTATCCTCGCGCACCGCGTGGCAGTCTGGGAGCGGGGCCTGGTGGTATGAGCACTGTGCTGGCCCGGGGGGCGACCCCCGGAACCGCCGGCAGTCCCGGGGGAGCGACCCCCGGGAACCCGTCGATGGCCTTAAGGCCTCGCGACTTCGTCACGTGGCCCCGGGCCGGCCGGTACGGGGAGCTGCGGAAACGGCTTTTGTCAGTACCCCCGGATACCATGACGTGTCCCTTTGACCTCGGCCGAATCCACCAGAGAGCAGAGCGCTGTGGCTGATCGTCTCGTTGTGCGCGGGGCGCGCGAGCACAACCTCAAGGACGTGTCGCTCGACCTGCCCAGGGACTCCCTGATCGTGTTCACCGGGCTGTCAGGGTCCGGCAAGTCCAGCCTGGCGTTCGACACCATCTTCGCCGAGGGCCAGCGCCGGTACGTGGAGTCCCTGTCCGCGTATGCCCGCCAGTTCCTCGGGCAGATGGACAAGCCCGACGTGGACTTCATCGACGGGCTGTCCCCGGCGGTGTCGATCGACCAGAAGGCGGCCAGCCGCAACCCGCGGTCGACCGTCGGGACCATCACCGAGGTCTACGACTATCTGCGACTGCTGTACGCGCGGGTGGGCAAGCCGCACTGCCCGGTCTGCGGGAGGCCGATCGCCAGGCAGACGCCGCAGCAGATCGTGGACCGGGTGCTCGAACTCGACGAAGGCACGAGGTTCCAGGTGCTCGCCCCTGTGGTCCGCGGGCGTAAGGGCGAGTACGCAGAACTGCTCCGCGAACTCCAGGTCAAGGGATTCTCCCGGGCCAGGGTGGACGGCATGGTGGTGCGCCTGGACGAGGCCGGGACCAGTCAGGCGCCCGCGCTGAAGAAGTACGAGAAGCACACCATCGAGGTGGTGGTGGACCGGCTGGCGGTCAAGGAGTCCGCGCGGCGGCGGCTGACCGACTCCGTGGAGACCGCCCTCGGCCTGTCCGGCGGCGTGGTCGTGCTCGACTTCATCGACCTGCCCGAGAACGACCCGCACCGGGAGCGGATGTACTCCGAGCACCTGGCCTGCCTCTACGACGACCTGTCCTTCGAGGAGCTGGAACCGCGGTCGTTCTCCTTCAACTCTCCCTGGGGCGCCTGCCCCGACTGCACGGGCCTGGGCACCCGGATGGAGGTGGACCCAGAACTGGTGGTCCCCGATCCGTCGCTCACCCTGGCAGCGGGCGCGATCGGCCCGTGGAGCGCCGGCCATGTCAGCGACTACTTCCTGCGCCTGGAGGAGGCGCTGGGCTCGGCGCTCGGGTTCGGCATCGACACGCCCTGGTCGAGGCTGTCCGCGGCTGCCAAGAAGGCGCTGCTTTACGGCTACGACGAGCAGGTGCACGTCCGCTACAAGAACAGGTACGGCCGGGAGCGGTCGTACTACACCAGCTTCGAGGGCGTGGTGCCGTACATCGAGCGCCGGCACTCGGAGGCGGAGAGCGACTCCAGCCGCGAGCGCTTCGCCGGGTACATGCGCGAAGTGCCGTGCCCGACCTGCCAGGGCGCCAGGCTCAAGCCGGTGTCCCTCGCGGTGACCGTGGACGGCAAGTCGATCGCCGAGTACTGCACGCTGCCCATCGGGGAACTGGCCAAGCTGCTGCTGGCGCTGAACCTGTCCGACCGGGATCACCAGATTGCCGGGCGCATCCTCAAGGAGGTCAACGCCCGGCTCGGGTTCCTGCTCGACGTCGGGCTCGACTACCTGACGCTGGACCGCGCCTCGGCCACGCTGGCCGGCGGAGAGGCGCAGCGGATCCGGCTGGCCACGCAGATCGGCTCCGGGCTGGTGGGCGTGCTTTATGTGCTCGACGAGCCGTCCATCGGGCTGCACCAGCGGGACAACCACCGGCTGCTTGAGACCCTGCTGCGGCTGCGCGACCTGGGGAACACGCTCATCGTCGTGGAGCACGACGAGGACACCATCCGCGCCGCGGACTGGGTGGTGGACATCGGCCCCGGCGCGGGCGAGCACGGCGGCCGGATCGTGGTGTCCGGGCCGCTGGCCGACCTGCTGGCCAGCGAGGAGTCGCTGACCGGCGCATACCTGACCAGGCGGGAG
>DASXKD010000051.1:0-23819 GCA_036497045.1 Streptosporangiaceae bacterium
CGCGCGGGAGGCCGTCGCCCGGTTCGCCGTCCGCTGTGTTCCGCTGCCGGGCCACGCGCCAACGATAACAACGAGCGCCGCGACCGGCGCGGCGACGCCATGCTTGGTGTGGTGGTGAGCGCTGCCCGCCTCATAGCCCAGAAAGCTGGATCGTTGGCCGACAGCGTTAGCGAGGGGGACGCTCATCGGCCAGGACCGATCGTGACGGCGGCTTGATCCCCGCGGTCGAGGGTGGCACGATCGCCGAGGTGAGCACAGCGTTGCGGGAGCTGTTGATTCGTCACGTTGACGGCGGCACAATTCCTGGCGGGGTCGCGCTCTTGGGTGCTGGGAACGCCGAGGTGGTCACCGCGGGCGTGGCGTCGATCGGCGGCGGTCCTATGGGCGAGGACGCGATCATGCGGATCCAGTCCATGACCAAGGCGATTACGTCGGTCGCCGCGCTGCGTCTTGTGGAGGCAGGGCGTCTCGAGCTCGACCAGAGTCTGGTGGACTGGCTGCCAGAGCTGGCTGACCGTCAGGTGCTGCGCGGTCCAACGGCTGAGCTCGACGGCACCGTACCGGCTCGCCGAGCCATCACGCTTCGCCACCTGCTGACCAATACCTCCGGGTACGGCATGGTGACCCAGGCTTCGCCGCTGCAGCAGGCGATGGCCGCGAACGGCACTGAGGCTGGCCCGGAGCCGCCGGCGATGGGCGCTGACGAGTGGCTGCGCCGCCTGACGGAACTTCCGCTAGCGTTCCAGCCAGGAGAAGGATGGCGCTATCATCATTCGTTTGCCGTGCTCGGCATCCTGATCTCGCGATTGACGGGCCGCCCGCTCGGTAAGCATCTGGCCGACGACGTTTTCGGGCCGCTCGGGATGACCGACACTGCGCTGTGGGCGGCGGAGGGCAAGCTGGACCGGCTGCCGGCGGCCTACCGGCACGGTGACGAGGGACTCGTGGAGACCGAGCCTGCCGGTGGCGGTTTCTACGCGGGCCCGCCGTCGTTCGACGTCAGCCACGGTGAGCTCGTCTCCACCGCACCGGACTATCACCGCTTCGCCCGGATGCTTGCCGAAGGAGGGCGAGTCAACGGGCAACCGATGATCTCACCTGCTCACATACAGCAGATGACCAGCGACCAAGTGCCGGCGGCGTGCAAGACCGCGGACAGCTTCTTCCCGGGGTTTTGGGACGGCATGGGATGGGGTTTTGGCGTGGCCGTGAAGACAGAGGGACCCCAGCGCGGCCGTATCGGCTGGTCCGGCGGACAGGGTACAGACTTCTTCGTCGACCCGGACGGCACGGTCGGCATCCTCCTCACTCAAGTAGAGATGGGTAAGGACATGTGGCCGCTGGTCGCGCAGTTCCAGTCGCTGCACGAGCCGTCGTGATCGGCCGACGGCCCGCCATGCTGGTGCTGTCCGGTAAGTGAGGGCACCGCGGGGAGGGAGTTGACGGTGGCCACCTTCGTGCTGATTCACGGCGGCGGCGATGTCGGATGGTACTGGCACCTGGTGGAGCGGGAGCTGTGGCAGCGGGGCCATGACACGCTTGCACCGGACCTGCCGTGCGACGACGACTCGGCCGGGCTGGCCAAGTACGCCGACACCGTGGTGAATGCGATCGGCGACCGCCGCGGTCTGGTCATAGTCGCGCAGTCCTTTGGCGGGTTCACCGCGCCGCTGGTGGCCGTCCGGGTTCCCGCCGAGCTGCTGGTCTTGGTAGCCGGAATGATCCCGGCTCCGGGTGAGGCACCCGATGACTGGCCCGCGAATACCGGCTTTGACCAGGTGATGCGCCAGCAGGCGCAGCGGTACGCCGGGCAGGACCTGATCTACCAGGACGTGCCCCCGGCTCTGGCCGCGCAGGCTCGCCGCAACGCGCGCGACCAGTCTGACACTCCTGGTCATGCTCCGTGGCCGCTGGATGCGTGGCCGCCGGTGACGACCAGGTTCGTTCTGTGCACCGAGGATCGGTTCTTCCCGCCGGAGTTCATGCGCCGGGTAGTCGCCGACCGGCTGGGCGTTGTTCCTGATGAGATATCCGCTGGGCACGCCGTTGCGCTTAGCCGTCCGAAGGAACTGGCGGCCCTGCTCGCCAGCTACACAGCCCCGAGCCGATAAATCACGCGATTGGCATGCGCCGCATTAGCAGCTCGGGTCATTGCCGTCCGGATCGGCGATCCCGTAGCCCGCGTGCGGGCAGCGGCAGCCAGGGCCCTGGCCATCCTCACGGCGACACAAGCCTGATCATCCAGACGGTCCGGCAGCCCAGAGTCTGGATCAACTCTCGGCCTCGGATGACCAGCTTGGACGGTCGTCTCGCTTGCCCGGCTGATCTGCTCCGTCTGACCTCGGTGGCCTGCTGTCGCCTTGCCCGCGAGGACCGCCAGTTCGCTCTGTTGCCCGCTCCATCGGGCACGCGACGGGCAGGCCGGAACCGTGGGCCGAAGAACGGCAAGCCCCTGACTGCAACCGGTCCTGGCCGCGGTGCGTCCAAGTAGCGTGACGGTCCTGCAGGCTTGGCTGGTGGCTGCGATGGCGACGGGAGTCCTCATGGCCGGCGGCTGCTCCTCGCCCTCTCGTTGCCCGCCTGGTGCTCCGTGCCCAGCGATCGTTCCTAGGGTGACGTTCGTCCCGACCGTTAACGGGGTGTCCTTCGCTCCGCGCAACGATGGCCATGTGCCCAGCTTCCAGGTCCGCTCGGGTGAGCACCTGGTGATGCGCGTCACGGTGACCGTTCCTAAGCACGTCACGATCACGGCGCTGTGGTTCGGCATTTCTACTGGCAGTTGGGGTGATGGCCCGAACGGCCCAACCGGCATGAACCCGGTCCTGGCTCATTACACCCTGCCGCTGTCCGCGGGATCGCATACGTTCGGCTTGCACTGGCGTATCCCGCACCGCCACCCCGGCACCAGCCTGTACTTGACCTATGGCTGGTCCAGCCATCAGCCGGACGCGAGCGTCGAAGGGCCTATCGCCACGCTGGCGCTGCCCCAGTAGCGGTCTTGTGCCTAGTCCTTCCCCGTCTCCCTCGACAGGCGCCGATCCCTGGCGAGCGGGTGCCGGGTTTAGCTTCGGCGAAGCCGATCGCATGCTGATCGCATGCGACGCGACCGCAGGGAGCGACCTAGAGTGCATCGGTTCGGGCTACGCTGGCGTGTCCCACAAGGTCGGTCTGGCGGCAGCTTGTACCTCATCTCGGCCTGGTCGAGTCGCCACCCGCCCGTCAGGGGCTGGTCACGTTGCCCGTGGGCGACAGCTTATGACCGTGACCTTCCGCCCGTTCTGGCACGGATCTGGCGCGCTGAACTGCAAGCTCGTGGTCATTTGGATTCGGGCTGAGGGCCTTGGCCCATCAGTGAGAGCATCACGGGGATGATCTTGTCACGGGAGAAGTCCAAGGCGGGCTGCCTGTGCTTGCCGACGACGACGCCACCTTGGAAGCATCCGACCGGCGCCGCGGTAATCGTCGGCCACCGCCGGGACCAAGGTGTGAACACGACCCGGTAGGGCGAGAGGGCTCTTGTCGGGGGCACGGTCATGGCCGGGCAGTTGAACGCGGTGGGCAGCATCCCGGGCAGCCGGTTGAGCAGCGCGGCGAGCTGCGTTATCACGACGCGGGAGGTGAAGGCCCGGGTCACTGTGGCGTTTCCGCTGGCATCCGAGAGCACCGGGACGGTGACCGTCACCGACCGGATGGACCGCTGTGCGAGGACGTGGTGGGCCTCACCGATGACAGTAGGCTGCTCACAACGTCGGGTGGCTCGCGACCGGTCATTGCCGGGAGCTGAATGGCCAGGGGGTGGTCGCTGGTGCGATGCCCTCAGTGTCGGCAGGAGAATCCCGGCGGGGCGCGATTCTGTGTGCAGTGTGGTGCGCAGCTGAGTATTTCGTGTGCTGGCTGTGGCGCGGCGCTGCCGCCGGAAGCCAGGTTCTGCCCCGGATGTGGGCGCGCAGTGATCATGGCGCCGGTGCCGGCCGGTTATACCCCGCGTCATATCAGTGAACAGATCCTGGCGGTGCGCAGTGCCATCGAAGGTGAGCGCAAGCAGGTGAGCGTGCTGTTCTGCGACATCGTGCGCTCGAGCGCCTTGGCGGCGGAGCGGGAGCCGGAGGAGTTTCACCTGGTGATCGACCGGTTTTTCCGGGTCGCGCTGCGCGAGGTGCACCGTTATGAGGGCACAATCAACCAGTTCCTCGGCGATGGGTTCATGGCGCTGTTCGGGGCGCCGATCGCGCATGAGGATCACGCCCGGCGGGCCATCCTTGCCGCACTCGGGATCGCCGAACGGGCGGAAGTGAAGATCAGGATCGGGATCAACAGCGGCCTGGTCGTGGTGGGGACCATCGGTGATGACCTGCGGGTGGATTACACCGCGTTCGGTGACACCACGGTGCTGGCGGCCCGGTTGCAGGCTGCGGCGGCGCCGGGCGCGGTGCTGCTGAGCCAGCGCACCGCCGGGCTGGTGCGCGGCTATTTCCGGCTGGAGGAGGTCACACCGGTCCAGGTCAAAGAGCGCACGGTCCACCCGTTGCGGGTGACTGGGCTGGGTACCCGCACCGCGCCCATCGCCACCGGTGACAAGCTCAGCCCCTTCACCGGCCGGGAAGGTGAGCTGGCCGAATTGCAACGGGTACTGGAGGCAGTGACCGGCGGCGAGGGCCAGGTGGTGGGCCTGGTCGGGGATCCCGGTCTGGGCAAGTCGCGGCTGGCCTGGGAGTTTCGCCGACTCGCCGAGCCGCAGATGGCCGTGCTGGAGTGCCGGTGCCTGTCCTATGGAGCCAGCATCCCGTATCTGCCGCTGTTCGAGCTGGTGCGCAACGCCTGCGCGATCGCAGCCGAGGATTCACCCGACCGGGCAGCGTCCAAGATCGAGTTGAGGGTGAAGGCGCTCGAGCTGGACGTGTCGCTGGCACACTACCTGCGGCACGCGTTCGGCCTGCCGACCGGTGATCCCGGGCTGGCGGGCCTGGATCCGCAGGCCATCCGGGCCCGCACCTTCGAGGCGCTACGCCGGCTGCTGGTGGCGGAGGCCGGGCAGCGGCCGCTGGTGGTGCTGGTGGAGGATCTGCACTGGATCGACCAGACATCGGAGGACTTCCTGGCCGAGTTCACCGTTGACCTGCCGTCGGTGCCGATCATGCTGCTCGTCACCTACCGCCCCGGCTACTCCCCGCCCTGGACCGGCAGGTCGTCCACCTCCCAGCTGGCGCTGCGGCCGCTGCCACCGTCAGCCAGCGAAGAGATCGTGAACTCGATACTCGAGCGCGACCGGGCCGCGGCCGCCGCGATCGCAGTGCGTGGCGAGGGCAACCCGTTCTTCCTCGAGGAACTGGCCCAGGCCACCCGGGACCAGGCCGCTGGCGAGGAGGGTGCCGCCGTTCCGCAGACGGTCCAGCAGGTGCTGGCCGCGCGGATCGACCGGCTGACCGCTGACCAGAAGGCGGCGATTCAGGTGACATCGGTGCTGGGGCGGGAGTTCTCGCTCGACCTGGCCGCGGAGGTCTGGGACGGTGCTGCGCCATTGGAGGCGCGGCTGCAAGAGCTCAAGGGGCTGGAGTTCCTGCGTGAGCGGCACGGCGCCGCCGAGGGCACCTTCGTGTTCAAGCACGCGCTGACCCGCGAGGTCGCCTACGACAGCATGCTGCGGGCACGCCGCCGCCACCTGCACGGACGGGCCGGCGCCACCCTGGAGGAATCCGAGGCCAGCCGCTTCGAGCACTGCGAACTGCTCGCCTACCACTACTCGCACAGCGCCGAGCCGCAGCGGGCCATCCCCTACCTCGCGACCTCCGGAGACCGGGCCAGGGACAGATACGCCAACGAGGAGGCCATCACCGCATACCGCCGCGCCATCGAACTCATCGAAGAGCTCGATGGCGAGCGCCAGGCGGACATCCACGGCGCCATCTGCGAGAGCGTGGGGATCATCTTGCACCGGCTGAGCCGTTTTGACGCCGCCATCGACGCCTACCGAAGCGGCCTGGCTGTGATCCGCGACGTCTGCCAGCGGGCACGCCTGCGTGCCTTGTGGTGCGACGCCGAAGAAGGCGCCCACCGGTACCCGGAGGCACTCGCACAGTGCGATCTGGCCGAGCAGGAACTGGGGCCCGTGTCCGACCCGCCGGAGTTGGCCTGGCTTTCGGCGTGGGTCGCCGTGCAGCATGCGCGGATGTCGGTCCTGTACTGGCTCAACGACACCAAGACATACGCCAGGGTGATCGAGCAAATCCGCCCATTGGTTGAGGCGCACGGCTCCGCCGAGCAGCGCGCAGGCTTCCTGATCAACATGACGTCCTTCCTTTTGCGGCGGGACCGGTACCGCGTCACCGACGAGACTCTTGAGGCCGCCCGGGCTGCTTACGCCGCGGCGCAAGAGGCCGAGCCCTCGCCCTTCTGGTGGGCCGTGTTCGACCTAGGGTTCGCGCTCCTCTGGCACGGAGACCTGGACGAGGCCACAGTGGTGCTGCGGGAAAGCCACGCGGAAGGGGAGCGGCGCGGCGACCTCTCGGTGCAATCGCGAGCCCTCACCTACCTCATGGTTGCCGGGCGGAAACGGGGTGACGTCGAGGGGGTATGCAAGGCAATCCCCGCGGTCATCGAACGGGCACGCGAGGCGTCGCTGCCCGAGTACGAGGCCATGGCCATCGCCAGCCGCGCCTGGGTCGCATGGCGCAGCGGTGACGAAGAACAGGCCGCAACAGACGCGCAGGCCGCGCTCCGCATATGGGAAGGGCTCCCCGTCCGCTATCTCTTCGACTGGATGGCGCTCTGGCCGCTCCTCGCCATGGCCCTGGCCGCCAGGCGCATCGAGAAAGCGGCCGGGTACGCCCGCGGAATGCTCCCTCCCCCACAGCAGCTACTCCAGGAACCAGCCCAGACCCTGATCGAGAACGCCGTACACGCATGGGACGCCGGCCAGCCGACCGAAACCGCAGAGCTGCTCCACCGCGCCGTACGCGCAGCGGGCAACCTCGGATACCTGTAAGACCAGGCCGGGCCCACCCGCAGCAGTTCAGACAGGTCCGTGCGCAGAATGTGCAGATATGGACGGCCCTTATCCTGATCGACATCGAGCTGACATCCGCGCAATAAGGCGGATATGGCGCGAGCCGGGGCAGGGGGACCACTCTCCCCGGCGGCGTCTGTCAACCGTCGGTCGGCGCGCAGCGACGTAGAGGTTGTTGACGGTGTCCGCCCCGCCGGTGTTGTTATGAAGGACGACCTCCAGCGAGGGGGTCGGCGCCACCGGGCTACCACCAGGGCCGGTGGCTGCCCCTCGACGCCGCGATACCCACTCCCCCCAGCTCGACGCCCGGCCTCGGCCGTCACCCTAAGAGAACAGCCGTCAACCGTCCCCCGACCGTCGGCGACTGAGCTGCATGTTGAGCACTGCGCCGAGCAGGAGGACATAGACGGCCAGATAGACGGCCAGCATTCCGATGACCACCCCGGCCAACGCGCCGTACACCGCGGTGTATCGGGTCGACACCGCCACATAGGCGCCGAACCCCGACGTCACCAGCACGACGCCAACCGCTGACGTCACGGCCCCGGGCAGCAACGCCCGCACGCCGACACGGTGGCCCACCGCGAAGCGGTAGAGCGCGCCGACACCGGCGGTGATTGCCAGCAACGCGACCGGGATGCCGGCAATGGCCCACAGGCCGTGCGTCCGCGCCTGCCCCACCGAGGTCGCGATCGCAGTGACGCCGACCATGACAACCACCGCCAGGGCGCCCACCAGGGCGCGGCCGCGGGCCTCAACGAAGCTTTGCGGCGGCAGCCCGTAAGCCACCCGAATGGCCCGATCCAGGTTGTAGACACCAGCCGAAGCGCTCCATACCGCCAGGACCACAGATACCGCCAGGCCAAGCGACACCCCGGCGTGATCGCTGATGGTGACCTGTCGAAGCTGCTCCGTAAGAAGCCCGCCCAGCGAAGACGGAGCGTCATGCGCCAACGTGCCGAGATCGGCGGCCACCCGCTCGGGGCTGACCGCCAGCCCGAACAAGCTCACCACCGCCACCACCGTTGGCAGCGCCGAGATGACCACCCAGAACGCCGCTCCCGACGCCGCCAACCCGACCTGCTCGGCGCTCTGCTCGCGCAGCACTCCACTGGCCAGCCCAACCATCGCAGCGAAACGTGGGTGCTGTCGGAGGGTCTGGTCGGCGTCGTCCCTGACCTCCTCCAGATCACGGTCGGCGCCCTGCACGTCACGACGAACGCGGCGCAAATACCGCTCCGCCCGCTTGCGCGCCTGGCGCCGCCGCCTCACCCGCAGACGTTGCGACGGCCGGTCCACCCCACCGTCGCAGTATGACACCCAAGGGAGCGAACCAGTCTGGTCTTACGCGCGGATTGCCATACCACACTGCCGACTGGGACTCCCGAGTCGGCGCCCTGATCGACGCCGGACTCGGCGCCAGGCGCGACCGAGCTGCTTCGACCAGGGATCTCCAACGGCGCAAAACATCCTCTGACCTGGCCCGCAGGCGAACCTCGTGTTCAGCTGACCGGTTGCCGGGCCGGCTACGACGAGCAGACCCGACTTCTGCGCACCCTAGGGCGGGACATGACTGACCCCTTCGAGCAACAATCGCGCTGGACCGGTGACCGCGGCCGCACAGATAGCGGCCCAGGGGCAGGGGATAACTCTCGCTTACCTCCCAGCCGCTAGCGGCTACATGAGCGCACAGTGACTATGGACTCGGGTCTCTGGCTACTTCCTCGCGGCCGTCTGCACACCGATTACCGAGCTCTGTGCTTTCTAGTCCTGCCGGATGCGGCTGGTGGCGATCGGCTTAGCGGCATAGCGGACGCGATCATCGGCGGACATCGCACTGCAGAGTCGACCGCAGATGGACTGGCGACTGCGACCTGGATTGGTGCGGCCGCCCCGCAGCTCATTGCGGCGTTCTCAGCGGTCGCCCTTCACCTTCGGAGCCACGCCCTCTCCCGCGCTATGGCCCGGGGGGTGGGAAGCACTTCACCACATGCCTGCCAGCGATTGCGTGCCGCCTCACGTACTCGCGGCGGGGGTGGCCGACGGATGCTCGCCCGGCCCCGCCCAGCCGCTGAGGGTTGCGTCATCGGGGCTGAGAAGGTGTAGCAGGGCGTCCTGCAGATCGCTGATGCGATCACGGCCCACCTGGGATTCCCACTGAGCCCGGAGCTCGTCAAACACAGCTTCCCCCTCACGCATGAGGGAACGCCCGCGGTCGGTCACCGCCAGGCGGGCTCTTCGAGGATCGCCAGGACCGGGGCTGCGGAGAACATATCCGCTCTCTTCCAGGAACGAGACCGTCTTGGCTGCCGCTTGCCTGGAGACCGACGTGCGCCTCCCCACCTCAGAGACCGAGTCGTCATCGGCGATTTGGGGCGATGGCCTCCGCGCCGCTCGTCATGATCGGAGAACTCTTGGGAGTGTCGTGTGCCATCGCCGATAGCCAGCCGGCGACCGCCGGACAGCTCGCATCCCCCGCTAGCCGGCACGGAACCGACGCCAACGCGCGCAGGCGCAAAGTGGCTCTGGCCAAGGGCCCGGTCTCGGCCATCCATATCTCTTTAATAAAGCAACCAACAGGAGGTCAATATGCCAGGTCTTGTTCGCAAGAGCCTCGACAAACCCGAAGAGACCCGCCCGTTTGAGGGCGGGACCGGCCAGCTTGAGCTGGTGAACCTGGACGAAGGCGCTGTCGGCCGGGCGACGTTCCTGCCTGGCTGGAGGTGGTCGGAGCATGTGAAGCCGATCGCCAGGACCGACAGTTGCCAGGCCGCCCACATGGGCTACTTCGTGTCCGGGAGGATGAAGGTCGTGATGGACGACGGCGAAGAGTTAGAGCACGGTCCCGGCGACTTTGCAATCATGGCGCCCGGGCACGACGTGTGGACGGTCGGGGACGAGCCGTGCGTCGTCATCGACTGGCAAGGGTTCGCCGACTACGCCAAACGGTGACCTGCCATCTGCCCTGCCCAGCCGCACCGAACTCCCTAATGATGGCCTCCTCGCCATCAGCCAGGGATGCATCCCGTTACACAGGACAGCCTCAGCTACGCACGATAGCCATAGCGATTGCTTGACCTGGTCGGCAGGAAGTTCACCGCGACAGGCACAGATCCTGCTGACTGAGCGCCAGGACAGCGGTCCCAGCAGGGGCCGTGACTGGCCTCGGGATAAGCCGCGCACATGTGATCTTGGATTCCACCATGCGGCTGTAGGCGGCCCGAAGTCACCTGCGGCCTCTGCGCGCCCGAGGTGACGAAGATCACGACGGGTCGCGTCGATCTTGGTGGCGTGGCCGGGGTTCCCGGGCTTGAGGTCTACGGGGTGCCGATCGATTTGACACTCCCTTTACGTTCTGTCAGGATTCCGCCGCGATGAGGCGGGAGGTTCCGGGTCTTTCCGCGGGAGGCTGCCGTGGAGCCAGGTGCCGCTGGAGCCCAGCCCGCCCGGTCGTCCATGCCTAGTCCGCGGGCATCCGTACTTGAGCTGAATGGGGTGGTGGCGATGCGCAATCCGATCCGCACTGTCGCGGGCACGGCTGGTTTCCTGGCAGCGTTGCTGGTGCCCGCGGCGGCGGCGAGCGCCCATACCGCGCTGGTCGACGCGGCTGCGGCTCCCCATCTTTACTGGGCCAAAAACGGCGGCACGATCATTAGGGCCAAGCTCAACGGCACCGGCGTTACCAGGCTGGTCATCCGCCAAGCCGGCCCGGTGGGGGTGGCAGTGAGCAGCAGCCACCTGTACTGGGCCGACAACAACAGCGGCACGATCATGGAGGCCAACCTCAACGGCACCGGCGTGACCACGCTGGTCACCGGCCAGGCCGAGCCGGTGGGGGTGGCAGTGAGCAGCAGCCACCTGTACTGGGCTGACTACGGCGGCACGATCATGGCGGCCAACCTGAACGGCACCGGCGTGACCACCCTCGTCACCGGCCAGACCGGCCCGGTGGGGGTGGCTGTGAGCAGCAGCCACATCTACTGGACCAACCTCGGCGGCGGCACGATCATGGCGGCCAACCTGAGCGGCACCGGGGTGACCACCCTCGTCAGCGGCCAGCTTCTTCCGGAAGGGATGGCCGTGGGCCTGTAGTAAGCGGCACCCCGGCGTAGCACCCCACTGAGCGAAGGGTTGGCCGGAAACTAGATTGGCCACTCACGGATAGCTGACCACGTCGACCGGGGTATCGGGATTCGCGGCCGTCGACGACCGGCCGGCGCCGTTGACCACGTGATCGATCCCCCCGGACCCAGCAGTGCTGAGGAAGACCGTAAGCAGGTCATGGAGTTGGCTGCCGGGAGGGCGCTCGGTCTGGAAGGCACTGCTGGCGAAGATCGGCGCGCCCCGGTCGAAGAAGCTGTAGCTCCCCATCCCGTATCCGGAGAAGCCCGCCGCCCGGTGGGTGATCAGGAACGCCGGGTAGCCGTCGGTGGCGGCGCTGGCTTTCCAGGCGGCTTGGCTCGGCGGGTCGTACGGCATTTCGTTCTGGAAAAAAATATCGGTGCCGTTGCGGCCGTTCCAGATCACCTCGGTTTTCTGGTAGTGCTCCACGAACAGGCCGTAGCTTGTCACGTTCTCGCCGTTGACGACGACGCCCGTATCGGCGACGTTGCCGGCCCAGCTCACGCCGTTGCCGTGGTCGGCGCGCCAGGCCCAGACGTCATCCAGGATCACCTGTGAGCTGTTGACCACGAGGCTGTCAGTGGCTCGCCCGGGCGTGGCCCCGCCAATGCGGAAAAAGACGTCCTGCACGACGGTGGGGTCCGCCGGGTTCCCGACGCCGCGCCCGGGCGCGCTGCCGACCTGCAGCAGCACGGGTGAGTTAACCGGCCCCGCGTCAAAGATCATCCCGGACATTCTCACGCCGGGGACGCTCGCCACCCGCATCGCGGCGTTGCCGTTCATGGGCACCAGCGTGGGAAAACCCAGACCGAGGACGACCGTGCCGGGCCGGGTGATCTCGAGGGGCTGGCCCAGGTGGTACACACCGGGGGTGAGGATCAGGTCCCGCCCCCGGGCGAGCGCTGCATTGATGACTCCGGCCGGGTCGGGGGGGGCGGCGATGAAGAACCGCTGGATCGTGACGGCCTTGCCCGGCGCCGGGCCGTGGGCCCACGCCGGGCCGACCGCGTTGTGCTGGGGCGCCGGGACGAACACCTGGTAGTTTCCGGCGCGGCCCACCTCCAGGAACGGCTCCTCCGCGGTGACCGGGGCGGCTGTCAGCGTCGTGTACTGCCCGCCGGAGCCGAAGTTCTGTGTGGGCGCCCCCACGTCACCACAGAAGACCTCGTTCCACACGCCGTTGCTCCAGCCGTCAAGGGCGCTGTTTCTGACGAGGAACTGCTGCTGGCTGCCGTTGAGCACGGTGCCGCCGGTGAAGGCGGAGTCGGCGATGAAACCGCCGCTGGAGTAGCCGGGGTGCGAACAGTAGTCGTCCAGCGCGGTGAACCCATTCACCTGAACCCGCCGGAGCGGGGCGGCCTGGGACGCCGCCCAGAACTCGGCCCTGTCCTTGCACGGGGCGCCTGCCGGCGGCGCGGGAACGTTGATCGTCAGGTTGGATAGCGATCGCCAGGCGTTCTGCAGCGCCGTGCAGTTGCTGGTGCTGGTCGCGGGGAAACACCGGTTGAACGTGTCGACGGCGCCGTTGATCACGACGTCGCCTGGTGAGTCCCCCAGGCCAGCGACGCTGGTGTAGTAGCCGACCTGCAGGAACATCGGACTGGCGGCCGAACCGTAGGTGCCCGGCTCGAACAGCAGCGCGTAGCGCTGGGCGCCGAACTGGTTGCCGGCCTGACGGCGGGCGATCGAGTTGACCGTCGCCTCAATCCGGCTCTGCCGCATGCCCGGGCCGAAGACATACACGTTCGGGCCGAAAGCTGGGCGGCCCGGCGCGGCCGTCCGGGCCGCGGAGCCCGCGCCTCCGCCAGCCACCAACCAGCCCGCGCCCACCGCGACCGCGGTCACAAGCGCGAGGGCGGCACCCAGGAGGAGGGGGTAGCGCCGAAGCACCCCGACGCGGTCCCGGGCCGGTGTCATACCGTTCACATCTCCTCACGGAGTGCTGGCAGCCGGTTTTTTACGGGCACGTAAACAATGCTGGAGTTATTTATTAACGAAGGTGCGCTTCTCCGGGCAGAGCCCACCGGAATCGAAGATTCCATCGGAACAATCCGCCACCCTTACGGCTCCCCTTACGGCTCCCCTTACGGCTCCCCTTACGGCCCGGTGAGTAACGACGCTATCAGGGCAGACGTTATGAAACATAGTGAGATTGGGGGATTCGTCTGCCTCTCGGTGCTAACCTGGCTAGCGTTTGGCGGCGCCGAGGGAGCGGGTGCGGCACGCACGAGGGGGACCGGGGTATGGCTAACACTGCCCGATGGGGATGCCCGCCGCGCGGTGGCGGTTGCAGTCGCTGTACGTTCCATGCGGCGTGGGGCCCTCGCGGCCAGGGGGCGGAGTGATACCCGACCCCGGCGACATGGCCTACCTCGTGCTCGCCGACCGTGCGGTCCCTTATCTCCTGGCGAAAGTGCGCTGGCCGGACGTCGCCCAGGCGATCACCGTCGGCAACCCCGACTGGCTCGAGGACCCGGGCCTGTTCGATCTGCCCTATGAGCCAAGCGCCGTGTCGGTGAGCCACCCTCAAGCGGCCTCGGTGGCGGCGGGCTGGGGCCGGCAACTTGACGCTGCAGCGGCCGACAATGTGCCGTCGTTCATCCGGCGAATGCCCGCGAACTGGTCTGATCTGTCGCCCGTCGAGCGGCGGGCCTTGGGCATCGAGTTTCTTGGGCGACCGCGCGCCTCGGCTCGCCGCGTCCGCCGCCTCCGGTCACGCCAGGCGAAGAACGCTGCCTCATCCGCCGGAGGGCAAGCGAACGACTACGCAGGCGAGTTCGCAGGAGCGGAACAAGGCCCAGGCGCGGCCGCCGGCGGCCCGGCTGCCAACTGCCGCAGCCAGGCGACAGGCGCGACGGGCGACCCCAGGAGTGCGGCAGCCGAGCGCCGGCGCAATGCGCGGACGCGCGTCGACGGCCGGGCCCACATCCGGTGCGGGCACGCGACCTTGTCTGCCGGCCTTGTCGATCTGAGTGAAGGCGGGGTGCAATGCGTGCTGCCCGGGTCGCCTGCGGCGCTCGCACCGGATGGGATGCTGCACGGTCCGTTCCTGTTCGAAGCCGAGACGACCAGGTCGCGGATCTGCCTTGACGCGGCGGGCCGGATTCGCTGGCATGGCAGCGCTGGAGGCGCCACGCACTTCGGCGTCGCCTTCGGCGAGCTGACCGACGAGGAGACCGAAGGGGTGCAATGGTTCCTGACCGCCGCCTCGAGCAAGCGAGGTTACCGATGAGCCCGTCGTCCTCCCAGAACGGCGATGCCCGGACCGTCATGGCCGACGGCCATGACGGCATCCCCAGCCGTGTGCCGGTGTCCGGCCCCGCCACGCAGGGTCCGCACTCCCGCGATATCGCCGCTTACCGTCCGGCCGCCGTCCGGACGCCGCAAGAACGCGACTATCGCCTGCGCGGACTGGCCACCGAGCCGACGGGCGACGTCTCGCCAGCGCCGGCCCGAATGGACCACCCGCGCCGCCGCCGCGGCCCCCTCCTGGCCAAGGTGGCCGTCCTCCTGGCTGTGGCAGCTATCGCAGCGCTGGCCCTCAAGGCCTTCGTCGTCCAGCCCTACGCCGTGCCCGGGAACTCGATGGCACCCACCCTCCTGGCGGGCGACCGGATTCTCGCGGTGAAATCGGGGCCTTTCGCCGGCACCATGGGCAGCGGTCAGATCGTCGTCCTCCGTCCCCCAAGATTCCTGCCTTGCACCCTTGTTGGCGGCCGCAGCGGCGACCTCGTGCTCAGGGTCGTGGCGCTGCCCGGCCAGACGATCTGGTCCGTCGCACGCACGATCTTCGTGAACGGGCGGCCGCTTCAGGACCGGGGATGGTACAACCCCCGGTTTGGCCAGGTCGGCTCGGCGCCCGTCCACAGCACCACGCTCGGGCGCAACCAGTACTTCGTGCTGGCCGACAACCGCTCGGACACCTGTGACTCACGGGTCTTCGGGCCGATCTCGAAGTCGTCCATCGTGGGCAAAGCGGTCGCGATCGTGGTGCGTGACGGCCATTTCTACCTGCGTAAGTTGTGAAGCGCGGGCAGGCTAGGCCGCCGCGTGGCGAAGCCCATTCCGCCCACCGGATCGCTGCGTCCCTGCACCCGGCCCGGCGCGCTCAGCGCGTCACGGGGCAGGCACTGACCGCGGCGGCGATGGCAGTGCTTGCCGTCACGTTGCTGCTTGCCGGGTGCGGCCCCGCCGACCCTTCGCTGACCGGCGTCGCGTTGCTGCCGGCTCCGGGCGCGAGCGGGCATGTATGGCGCTGGACGGCCCAGTGCCCATTCGGGCCCGCGGTCCGGCAGGGCTGCTCGAGAGCAGGGCCGGTCCTGGGCTTCGCTCAGCTCAACGGCGACGCGTGGAACCTCGGTGGTGCCGCGAGCGCAGGTTCCGTGGACATGTCGGTGGGCTCGCGCGGCATCGTGACGATCGAGGGACGCCTTGGTCGGGCGCCGCCGTGCACCGCGCGGGCATGCATCGCGCCGAGCGCCTACACGTGGGTGCGGGGATATCCGAACGTGCTGTACGGCATCAACCAGTGCCACGCCAGCACCTCCCCCCCCGTGTCGCGCCGACTGCCGCTCCCGATGCGGGTGGACGCGCTCCCGCGCCACCTCATCGGCGTGACCGCCTACTCCGCCGACACTTCGCAGGTCACCTACGACATCGCCTACGACCTGTGGCTGCACCCGACGGGCACGAAGCGACCATGCAGGTCCGAAGGCACACTCGAGATCATGGTGTGGACCGATTACGATGCCCAAGCGCTCCTGCCAGCCGCCATGCAGGTCGGGACCGCGAATATCCCCTACGCCGCCGACAGGGTGGCCCGTCGGGGAACGCAGGCGTGGTCGGTGTACGCGAGCAACATCTACACAAACGGGCGGACGGTGCCGTGGGGCGGCACACTATGGTTCGTCCTCAATCGGGCCGATATCGTCGGCCACGGCGTGGTGAGCGTCGACCTGCACGCTGTGCTGTCGGCTGCCAGTCTTCTCCTGCAGCACAACTACGGCTGGCCCCAACTGGGACGCCACTACTGGCTCGACACGGTGCCGTTCGGTGTGGAGTTCGGCCCGGCGGGCGGCAATTCGATGGGCTCCGGCCCGGCGCGGTTCTCGGTGCGGATCTTCGCCTACTGCGTCGACGTGCGCCGCACGCTACCGCAGGCCACCTGCGCCTAGATGACTGAGTCCAAGGGATGTCAGCAGGGTCAGTAGTCGCAGGCGACGAGCGAGCGCTTCACGGGCTGACCGGCCTTGTCGTTGTGCCAGACGGCGGCGGTCAGCGCCAGGATGCGGGACAGCACGCGGATGATCACTCCGGCGGGGGACTTGCCGCCGTGTCGTTCCAGATCGAGTTGCCCCTTGAAGGTCTGGTTGATCGACTCGATGACCTGGCGCAGCGGCTTGAACAGGTGCGCCCCGGCCCGCGCGGGCTCCCCCTCGCGGGCGGGCCGCAGCAGCGTCAGGTCACGGTCGGTGAGGTCGCCTTCGAACTCCCGGCCGTAGTAGTTCTTATCGCCGATGATCGTCTGCTTCGGGCGGGCGGCGGTGACCTCGGGCGCGCGGTGTCCAGCATGTCGCGCAGGGCTTCGCGTTCGTCGGCCTTCGCGCCGGTCAGTGCGAACAGAACCGGCAGCCCGCCGGGCGTGCAGACCAGGTGCAGGCGCAAGCCCCAGAAGTACCGGGAGTGACTGGCGCAGTAGCCGTACTCGGCCCAGCCAGCCAGGCCTGAGCACTGGGCCGTCTCGCGGGAACAGCCACAGCCGACCGGAGTGGAGCCCACCAGCCACACGTCGTCGCTCCACAGGGAAGTGTCCTGCGCCAGCATCCTGATCATGTGCTTGATCAGCTCGCACGCGCCGCGCAGCCGCTTGTTATAGCCGGACTGCTGGGGCAGGTACGGGAACAGGCCGCGGAAGTCGCGCCTGGCGCGGCGCAGCCACCGGCGCTCCGAGGTGTAGCCAAGCAGCGCCGACATCACGGCGAGAGTGATCAGCTCGGCGTCACTGAGCGTAGGTGCGATCCCCACGGCAGGCCGCCAGGGTGCCAGTTCCGGCGAGGCTTTCAGCGCATCGTCGATCCTGGCGTACAGTGCCGTGGCGAGGGTGTCCAAGTCTGTCTTCACACGCCGACATTGGGCGCCCTCGCCCCATGTCCGCAAGCGATCCCTTGGACTCAGTCATCTAGTGTAGTGATTCACTTTTAGCCGGCGATTGTTTCTAGGGTGACTCGTCCGCGCCGGACCTTTTCCAGAATCTGATCGGCGGTGGCGGTCCAGATGAACGGTGCCGGGTCGTTGTTGCTGGCATCGAGGTAGGCATCGATGGCGGCGATGAGATCGGGGACGGAGCGGAAGACGCCGCGGCGGATCGCCTTGCCGGTGAGGTTGCGGAACCAGCGTTCGACGAGGGGGAGCCAGGAGCTCGACGTCGGCGTGAAGTGCAGGTGGAAGCGGGGATGCCTGGCCAGCCATGCCTTGACGTTGGGATGGTTGTGGGTTCCGTAGTTGCCCAGGATGAGGTGGACGGCCAGTCCCTTGGGCACCTCGTGGTCGATCCGGCGCAAGAACCGCAAGAACTCGGTGTTGCGGTGCTTGGGCAGGCACTGGCCGATCACCTTGCCGGTCAGCACGTCGAGCGCGGCGAACAAGGTGGTGGTGCCGTTGCGCTTGTAGTCGTGGGTCATCGTCCCTGCCCGGCCCCGCTTGAGCGGCAGCGACGGCTGGGTCCGGTCCAGCGCCTGGATCTGGCTCTTCTCGTCCATGCACAACACGGCGGCCTTGTCTGGGGGGTTGAGATACAGGCCGGCCACATCGACCAGCTTTTGCTCGAAGCGCTTGCCGGCAGACAGCTTGAAGGTCTTCACCCGGTGCGGCTGGAGCCCGCGGGCCGACCAGACCCGTTGCACCGTGGCCGGGCTCACGCCCTGCGCCTTGGCCATGCTCCGGGTCGACCAGTGCGTCTCGCCCGGCGGCTTGGAGTGCAATGTCGCGTCCACGATGGCGTCGATCTTTTCCTTCGGGATCGAGGGCTTGCGGCCCCGGCCCCTGCGGATCAGGCCGAACCCGGCCAGGCGGCCGGCCTCGAAGCGGGCCCGCCAGGCCGTCACCGTCGCCGGCGACACCCCAAGCCTTGCCGCGATCGCCGTGTTCGCCTCACCGTCTGCGGCCGCCAGCAGCGCTCTCGCGCGCTGGACCTCGCCATGGGAGGCGGTCTGCGCCCGCCGCAGGGCTTCCAGCACCTCCCGCTCAGCACCGGTTATCAGCAAGGCAGGGGTGGCTGGACGCATACAACAATCATAGCCCAATCACCATCTATATGCGAGACACTACACTAGTAGTACTTTGTTAGGTCGCGGTTAGGGCGGCGGCGAGCCGGTCGAGGGTTAATGGCTGGCAGCAGAGGGGGCAGGCGCCGAGTATGAGGGCGAGCACGATCTGCAGTTCGTGCAGGACCTGGTAGAGGGTCATCCCGGCGCAGGGGCTTTTGGGCCGGTGCGGATCATGGTGGCGAACGCCTGGGCGAGGACGGCGAGGGTGACGTGGCGGTGCCAGCCGGTCCAGGAGCGGCCCTCGAAGTGGGCCAGGCCCAGGCCGGTTTTCAGCTCGCGGTAGTCATGCTCGATCCGCCAGCGGATCTTGGCCAGGCGGGCAAGCTCGTCGATGGGGGTGTCTTCAGGGAGGTCAGACAGCCAGTAGTCCGTGGGCTCGTCCGCTTCGGGGGGCCACTCGGCCAGCAGCCAGCAGGCCGGGAGGCTGCGGTCGGCCTCGCGGGTGATGTGGCGGCTGGCCGGACGGACCCGGATGGCGAGGAAGCAGCTGGTCATGGCGGCATCGGGGTTGCCCGTAGTGGCCTTGGTGCCCTGCCGCCAGGTCACCGGGCGGATGCCGGCGGCGCCGGCGAGGGCGAGCTGGCGCAGGTTCGCCGGCGGCCCAGGGTAGGCGGGCTTCGGGGGCTGTCCCAGCCCGCCGTAGGGCCTGGTCTCGGGGATGGCCTCGATCGGATACGCGCTGGTGGTGCCCTTGACCGCGACCGCATACCGCCAGCCGGCGGCGGTCAGCCCCTGCCGGAACAGGGCGTTGTCGCCATAGCCGATGTCGGCCGCCACCACCGGGCGGGCGCCGCCGCCTGCGGTGACCAGGTCCAGGACGCCCCACCCGCCCGGGCCGGTCATCTCCTCGATCATCTCCAGCGCCAGCCGCCACTTCTCCGTGCGGCGCACCCCATCGGGGATGCCCGCCCGCGCGCGGCGGCGCCGCGCGCGGGCTGCCGCGACCGGGTCATCCAGCGCCTGGTCATCCCAGCTTCCGGGGCAGAACAGCCGCCAGTCCGCCGCGCACGATGCATGCTCATTGACCAGGTGCACGCTGACGGCGATCTGGCAGTTGCCGATCTTGCCCAGCGTGCCGGAGTACTGCCGGGCCACGCACGGCGACGCCGGCCCGTCCTTGGGGAACCCGGTGTCATCCACCACCAGCGCCTCTACCGGCTGGCTGGCCGCGAACCACCGCGCCACGTTGGCCCGCACCGCAACGCAGTCCCACGTCGAGGACGTGATGAACTGCTGCAGCCGCTGATGATCCACGCCCAGCCGCTCGGCCATCGGCTGCATCGACTTGCGCCGCCCATCGGTCAGCAGGCCGCGCACATACAGCTCTCCGGCCGCCCGCTGATCCTTACGCGGCAGCCTGCCGAGCATCTCCGCGGTGAAATCCAGCAGCCGGGGCCGGACCTCCGCGATCTCCTGAGGAGTCATGCCGGCATAACACCGCCAGGCCCGGCAGCCATACCAGACCTAACAAAGTACTACTAGAGGCCCTGCGCGGTTGGCCTATCGCAGCGGGGCGACGAGGCTGGCAGTCCCCGAGAGTGACCTCGAACGGTGTTCGGCCAACGAGCTGACGCTCAGCCGCACAAAGGTGTACGCCAGCACGGTGGAGCGCAGGCCGCCGCCTCTTCCGGCGCGGACGGAGACGGTGAGCGCCGGGATGACCGCAGGTCGCTGGCCGCGGAAGATCCCCTCGAGCAGGGGAACTGCTGCGGTGGTGAGGCGGAGATTGAGGGGGGCGTGCGGGGCCGCCTGGGTGAGGGTGACGGCGGTCAGGGGGTAGGCGGCCGCCACCGTGCCGGGCCTGTGCAGGGTCGCGTAAGCCGTTGCGTGCGGCGCCGTCGTGCGGCCAGTAAGCCGGGCAAAGGGGCCGGTATGCCGGAGTGTGCCGGATGCGAGGGTGAGGTGGCTGGCAGCGGGGAGCACGAGAGAAGCGCTGCCGGTGGGGGTGCCGGACAGGTGTTCGGCGAAGGATGTGACCTGGCCGGTGGTGAAGGTCTCGACGAGTTCGGTCCTGGGCCGGCCGTCCCGGCCCGGGGTGCGGATGGCCAGGCTGACGTGCGTGACCCGGCCGCCGGCCGCGCCCGCCCGGAGGACCTCGCCGAGCAGCCCTGGCGAGGACGTGTTGAAGCTGAGCCCCACCCGTGCCGGCGAGGTGGCCGCCACCATACTGGCCGGCGGCGTCGCCAGCTTGGCGAGGTGCGCGGAGGTGATGGGGTAGTAGATGTGGCCGCCTCTGGTGCTGGGGGAACCGAACTCAAGGTAGGCCCGAGTGTCGGCGGAGACGGCCGGCAAAAAGCGGTGGGACTGGCTGGGCCGGCCCAGGGTGGTGGTGTGCAGCAGCGTCACCGGGGCGATGAAAGCGCTGGTCACTCCCCCCAGGCACAACGCGGTCACCGCGGCGGCGGCGGGCCGCGGCACCTGGGCCCAGGCCCGGCGGCGGCGCGCCGCGCGCACCCGCCGTTCCTCGGCGCGTCGCCGGTGCTCTTGGCCCGGCACTCCCTGGCTCCACAGGTTCCACACCGCCGCGACCGGGCCGCACACGTAGACGGTGGCCTGGACGAAGACGATGAAGATGAGCAGCCACGGCGGGTGCCGCACGGCGAACAGCAGCCCGCTGGCGATGTACAAGGCGATGGCCAGGACCGTCTCCACCCGGGCCAGCCGCAGCCCGGTGAGGATGCTGCGGCGGCCGCCGGCCTTCGAAGTTCGCAGGAAGACCCCGTCGCGCCGGGCGATCCCCTCGATACAGCCGAGCGCGATGACCCAGGCGACCGCCAGGCTGATGACCAGCGACAGCAACGCCCGCCGGTACGACAAGGTCGTCCAGTTGCGCAGGGTGCTCATCATGCAGAGGGTGGCGATGATGATGAGCGTCATCGGCAGCAGCGACCTGACGCCGTCCACCGGCGCGACCGCGAAGCTGGAACCGGTGACCAGCAGGCCGGTGATCACCAGCAGCAGCACGCTGAACGCCACCATGAGCAGGTCCCGGAACCACCCCAGCGAGGCCATCAGGTAGTCGAGGCGCTGCGCGCCGGTGAGATGGTTATCGGGCGAGCGGTCCCACGGCATCAGGCTCCGCCAGTGCAGCCGCAGGATCTGCATCGCCCCAAAACACCAGCGGTGCCGCTGGGTGAGCATCCCGGCGAAGCTGGGCGGCACCACGCCCCGGCCGAAGCAGCGGGGAATGTACAAGCCCGACCAGCCGTCCCGCAGCACCCGCAGCGACGCCTCGGTGTCCTCGGAGATGCACCACTCGTTCCATCCGCCGATGGCCTCCAGCGTACTGCGGCGAAACAGCCCCATGGTCCCGACGAACGGGACCGTGTCCCGCTCGTTGCGCGAGGACATCACCGTCAGGTAGAAGGCCTGGTAGGAGTCCACGCAAGCGGTGTAGTACGAGGAGCCCTCGAAGTCGCGGTTGCCCTCGAACGTCTGCACGAACCCGATGCCCGGGTCGGAGAAGTACGGGGCGGTCTCGCGCAGGTAGTGCGGCCGGACCAGGTCGTCGGCGTCGACCAGCCCGATGATCTCCGCACGCGGATCGGTATAGCGGCGCAGGACAAGGTTGCAGGCACCCGCTTTATACCCGGGCCAGGGCGCCACGTGGACGAAGCGGACGCGCTCCCGGTCCCGGCAGTACTCCTCCACCGGGCGCCAGACGGCCGGGTCCTTGGTGTTGTTGTCGATGACGACCACCTCAAAGTTCGGGTAGTCGATCCGCTCCACCGCCTTGATCGTCTCGATCAGCAGTTCCGGCGGCTCGTTGTACGCCGGGATATGCAACGACACAAACGGCTGATAGCCCGGGTCGGCCTTCGGCAAAGGCCGCGACCGCCGCGCCCGCCCGAGCACATCACTCGAATACTCCACGTTGGCGATCCACACGACGCCTGCGCCTATGTCGAGCAGGATCACAAAGGAACCCGTCACAGCCCCCAGGATCGAATGCGTGGACCCGACGGTGATGAAGATGGCCCAGGCGATCGAGGCGAGGAACGCCGAGCCGTACGAGGCGAAAAAGATGTGGCCGATCACGGTACGGTCCGGCTGCAGCGCCATCACCGCCACCGACACCAATACCAGCAGGAACGCAGCCGTCTCCAAGCCGCCGACCGCCGCCCCCCACAGCACATGCGTCAGCACCACGGCGACGGCCGCGATCGCCGCCGCCGCCACGCCACCCAGGAGGACCTCGGTGATCTTCGAGCCCGTCCAGCGGAAGCGGACGCCGATCTCGCGCGCCGGGCTCAACACCAGCACGGTCGTCAAGATCAGCTGAACGAACGACAGGACGAAGAAGTCGTACAAGCTTAGGTTCAGCAGCACCCTGACTCACCCCTCGAGCCATCGGGTGCAGCCAGCAACGGCGACCGTGCCCGGGTGAGCATCACCGGTGAGCCCTGCGGGCCCGGCGGCCGTCAAAGTTGCGCCCGCGGCTGGGGCGGCTCCGCGGGTGGGCGGCCAGGGCGGTGGTCCCTGAGACTGCCCCGGAGAGGTTCTCGGCGAAGGAACTTACGCTCAGCCGCGAGAAAGTGTAGATGAACGCCGTTCGGGCTGGGCGGCTGCCTCCGCCAACATGGACTGAGAGGGTGAGTGCCGCAATGGGGGTGGCCGCGCCTTCGTCGTGGAAGATGGCTGCGAGCAACGGGAGTGCTGTGGTGGTGAAGCCGACATTGACGGGGGTGTGCGGCGCCACCTGGGAGAGCATGACGGCGGCCACGGGATGGAACGGCGCCGGCGTCCGGCCGGCGCCACGCAGGGCCACGTATACCTTCGTGGCCGGTGCGGCGGCGCGGCCGGCGGCCGGGGCAAAGGGGCCGGAGTGCCGGAGTGTGCGGGCTGTGGTGGTGAGGTGGCTGGCGGCGGGGAGCACGAGTGAGACGCTGCCGGCTGGCGTGCCGGAGAGGTGTTCGGTGAAGGACGTGACCTGGCCGGTGGTGAAGGTGTCGACGAGTTCGGTCCTGGGTCGGCCGTTCCTGGCCGGGGAGCGCAGGGCAAGGCTGACGCTGGAGATACGGCCGCCGGCCGCCCCCGCCCGCAGGACCTCGCCCAGCAGTTCCGGCGAGGTCGTGTCAAAGCTGAGCCCGATCCGGGCAACCCCGCCCGGCGAGGACGGCGCCAGGGTGGACGGGCGCGCGGAGGTGATGGGGTAGTAGATGCGACCAGGGCCGGTGGTGGCCGAGCCAAGCTTCAGGTAGGCCTGGGTGGCGGCGGGGGCGGCCAGCAGTGAGCGGAGGGACTGGCTGGGCCGGCCCAGGGTGGTGGTGTGCAGCAGCGTCACCGGGGCGATGAAAGCGCTGGTCACTCCCCCCAGGCACAACGCGGTCACCGCGGCGGCGGCGGGCCGCGGCACCTGGGCCCAGGCC
>DASXKD010000052.1:0-8343 GCA_036497045.1 Streptosporangiaceae bacterium
TGACGGCCTACGCCGGGCAGACGATGACTACCGGGGCGCAGGCGCAGGCTTACGCCGACCACTTCATCGCCGTGCATCTGCAGAAGATCGGCGGTGGCCAGACCTACTCGCAGCTGTCGGCCAAGTCGCTGGCGCAGCCAAAGAACATCGCGCTCGCGCAGCAGGTGCAGACCATCTTCCGCGGCGAGACGCTGCGCGGTCTGCTGCTGAACGCCTACGGGTGGTGGCAGATGGGCCAGATCATGCTGGTCTCAGCCTTCGTGGCCTTCGGCGCCGCGGTCGTGTTCCTGATCCTGTCCGGCCTGGGGTTCTGGCACCTGCGCCGCGCCACCCCGGAGTCGGAGGTTCTTCCCAAGGTGGCCACCCGGGTCAAGGTGAATGCCGCCTGATCCATTCGGCCCAAGCCGAACGCGCCCCTCGCCCAACGTCCCGGTGAGGGGCGCGTTCGGCGTGCGTGTGGGCGCCCTGCCGTACGGGTTCGCGCCACGATTCGCGGCACCAGCCCTCTACATCTTCATCTTGTGGTCGTTCTGCGTGCGTGGGACCAAGGTCCCACGCTGACGTGACCGACCGCCCTACTGGCCGCCCGGCCGTGGGCCGCATTCTCTGCTCAAGGCTTCCCGACCATCCCGGTTGCGCGAATTCAAAAGGAGCATCCGATGACTACGGCCCTCATGGCAGCCCCCCATGTCGCTGCCATCGACCTGAATCAGCCAGGCACCTATCTGCACTGGTCGATCTTTGAGATTTCGGTCGCGAACCTGGTGGTGATCGCCGTCATGGTCGCGATCTTCGGTGCGGCACTGCTGCTGCCCTTCCCGCACCGGAACCGCACCCTGGCCGCTGCGGCTGAGCCCGCCCCGGACGGCGAGCCGGTGCCCGGTATGGGTGACGACGCCGACGCCCGGATGTGGACCGCCCGGACCCGGCGGTGGGCGCTGCGCACGCTCCCGCCGCAGAAGCTGCTGCCCGACCGGCAGCCCGCCTACGTCGCCTCCTGGGTGTACGTGTTCGGGGTGGCGACGCTGGCCGCGCTGGGCCTGGCCATCGTCTCCGGGTTCGCCATTGCGATCGGCGGTACCGATTGGTGGCACACCAATCCGGTCGGCCATTTCTTCAACAGCATGCACCTGTGGAGCGTCGAGCTGTTCATGGCGTTCATGGTGATTCACCTGTGGGGCAAGTTCTGGATGGCCGCCTGGCGCGGCCGCCGGGCGCTGACCTGGATCACCGGCGTGGTGGCCTTCGGGGCCTCGGTCGTGGAGTGCTTCACCGGGTACCTGGCCCAGCAGAACTTCGACTCGCAGTGGATCGCCACCAACGGCAAGGACGCGTTCAACGCGACCGGCGTGGGTGCGTTCTTCAACGTGATGAACTTCGGCCAGATGCTGCTGTGGCACGTCGTGCTGGTGCCGATCATCTTGATCGCGCTGGTCGGCGCCCACGTGCTGCTGGTCCGGGTGCGCGGGGTCAGCCACCCGCTGCCGGCCAAGCGGATCGGCTGGCGGGACCGGGCCGGCCGCAAGGCCGCCAAACAGGCCGACGCCGGGCCGTGGCGGGGCCGGACCCGCCGCTACGACATCCTCAAGGAGGGCACGATCGCCACCGCGATCGCGCTGGCCCTGGTCCTGATCATGGCCGCCGTGCTGTCCTCGCCGGACGTGCCGTCGGTCTCGGTGCAGTCCTGGGCCAAGGTGGCGCCGGCCGACTTCCTGGGCACCTCCGCGGCGGAACTCGACGGCACCGGCCTGGCCGCCTCCTACGGGCCGCCGTACAACAACGGGACCGCCGCGGTGCAGCAGGTGGGGCCGGTCAACTGGCAGACGCTGTCCGGTGTCACCCAGCCGGTCAACGGCGCGCAGGACTTCGTCATCACGCCGCTGCGCAAGCTGGCCCCGTTCAGCCCGGCGCTGGCGGCCGCGCTCACCACCTACACCAGTGCCCCGGCTGCCCAGCAGCAGAAGTGGGCCACCGCGTATGGGAACGCGGTCACCAAGGTCAAGTTCGTCAACGGGACACCGGTGGTGCCGGCGGCCAACGACGGGCCCGTCCCGGTGATGATGGCCAACGAACTGAACATGGCCCGCTCCGGCGCCCTGGACGCCGACCTGCTCGCCCAGCGGCAGTTCTACGGCACCGACTACACCAAGCCGCTGCTGTTCATCGCCGACGGCGGCTACTACGCCAACCAGGCCCAAGCCATGCACCTGACCGGCGACCAGTGGGGCGTCATGAACGAGACCGGCAGCTACCCCGGCCAGCCCTGGCTATGGCTGTACCAGCTCTGGTACCACGTCGCGCCGTTCAAAAACTCTCCCAACGTGGACGTCTGGGCGGTCTACCTGACCGGCATCGCCACCCTGCTGCTGCTCGCCATCCCGTTCATCCCCGGCCTGCGGGACATCCCCAGGCTCATCCCAGTCCACCGGCTCATCTGGCGGCCCGAGCCAGACAGCGCAGGCGACGGCGGCGGCCCCGATGCCGAGCCACGACCGATCGGCTCCGCCACGGCGGGCCACTCGGCATAGCCGCTCTGCCCACACCGTCTGCCGGACGGCGGCCCCCAGGGAGGATGGGGCCGCCGTCCGGTTTTCTCCGGACCGGGCACCCCGGTGTTCTGTCCGGGAAGCGTCCTAGGGTGGGGTCCATGTCTGGCTTGCGGGTTCTGTTCCTCGGCGGCACCGGGATCATCAGCTCGACATGCTCGCGGCTGGCCGTCGAGCGCGGCATCGAGTTGTTCGTGCTCAACCGTGGCCAGACCACCAGCCGCCCGCTGCCGCCGGAGGCGACCGTGCTGCGCGGCGACGCCAGGGATCCGGCCAGTGTCAGGGACGCATTGGGTGGCCGCGAGTTCGATGCGATCGTGGACTGGGTCGCCTATACCGCAGATCAGGTGCAAGACGACATCAACGTCTTCCGCGGCCGGGCCGGGCAGTTCGTGTTCATCAGCTCCGCGTCGGCGTACCAGACGCCGCCGTCCCGGGTCCCAGTAGTGGAGTCCACCCCGCTACGCAACCCCTACCTGCAGTACTCCCGGGACAAGATCGCTGACCCACCACGAGGACTTCGCGCAGGGTTTCGTGCCGCTGCTCGGGCACCCCCGCACCCTCGGCGACTGCTTCCACATCACCTCCGATGACGTGCTCACCTGGGACCAGATCACGCACGCACTGGCGGCCGCCGCCGGGGTGATGGCGGACATCGTGCACGTGCCCTCGGAGGTGATCGCCGCCGCCGACCCCGTCTGGGGTGCCACCCTGCTCGGCGACAAGGCGCACTCCATGGTGTTCGACAACACCAAGCTGCGCAGCGTGGTGCCGGGCTACCGGGCAGTCATCCCGTTCGAGCAGGGCGCCCGGGAGATCGTCGCCTGGTATGACGAGGACCGCTCCCGGCAGCGCATTGATGCCGGGGTCGACGCGGTCACCGACAAGCTGGCGCAGGCCTTCCGGCCGGGAGCCTGACCGATGGCTACCGCGCAGGACGTGCGCCGGCTGGCCCTGGCCCTGCCCCGCGCCTACGAGGCCCTGGTCCGGGACTACGTCAAGTTCCGGGTGGGCAGAATCGTCTTTCTGTCCATATCCCCCGACGAGGAGCTGCTTGGCTTCGGCTTCCCCAAGGAGGAGCGGGCCGCGCTGGTGGCCAGCGAGCCGGACAAGTTCCTTCTGCCGGTGCGCTCGGACGAGCGCTACAACTGGGTCCGTGCCAGGCTCGCCCGGCTCGACGAGGCAGAACTGGCCGAACTCGTGATCGACGCGTGGCGCATGTGCGTGCCCAAGCGGATCGCCGAGGCTTACCTCGGTAGCGACCGGCCCCAGCAGTAGCCCGGCCAGCGTGCGCTATTGCGAGGGTTCCCGCGGGCAGGGGATCTCGAGCCGGACCACGGCGCCGCCCCCGTCGCGGTTGCCCGCCACCGCCCGGCCGCCGTGGGCGTGGGCGATCGCCTGCACGATCGACAGCCCCAGGCCGGCCCCGCCGGCGTCGCGGGCCCGGCCCAGGTCGGGCCGGGCGAACCGCTCGAACGCCTGCGGCAGGAAGGACGGCGAGAACCCCGGCCCGCGGTCGCGGACCTCGATCACCAGCTCCTGGCCTGCCATTTCAGCGCACAGGTCCACCTCGGAATCGCGGGGGGCGAACCGCAGCGCGTTGTCGATCAAGTTGTCCACCGCCTGGCGGATGCGTCCCTCATCGATCACGGCCATCAGCCCTGCCTGGACATGGACCCGGCAGGTCACGCCCGCCGCGGCGGCACGGGTGCCGGCCCGCTCGGCACTTCGTGCCAGCAGCAACGCCACATCGGTGCGGGCCAGGCTGATGCTGAGCGTGGCTTCATCGCCCCGGGCGAGCAGCAGCAGGTCGTCGGTGATGCGGGTCAGCCGGCCGGCTTCCTCCGCCGCGCTGGCCACCGCCGCGCTGAGCTCCTCCCGGCTCCGCCCGGGGCGCCCGGCCAGTTCGAGCTCGCCGTGCAGCACCGCGAACGGCGTGCGCAGCTCGTGGCTCGCGTCCGCGACGAAGGCCCGCTGCCGCGCCAGTGCGCCGTGCAACCGCACCAGCAGGCCATTCATCGTCCCGGCAAGAGCAGCAATCTCGTCGTGAGTGCCGGGCACCTGCACCGTCGACCCGGTGTCCCGTTCGGACAGCGCGGCCACCTCGCGCCGCAGCCGCTCGACCGGGCCGAGCGCGGCGCGGGCCAGCCAGTAGGCGCCGAAGCCGGCCACGATCACAAAAATGGCGCCGCCCACGGCCAACGCGCCGGTGACCTGGTGGAGCGTGGTGTTGGACGGCTGGAGCGAGATGCCCGCGATCGCCACCGATCCGTGCCGCTCGCCGCCAAGGGGAACAGCCATGAGCCGTTCGGGCTCCTCATCGAGAGTCCGGGTCAGGGTCAGCCGTCCCTGGCGGGCGCGCCGCAGTTGTGTGGGAGACAGCAGCGGGATGTTCCCCGCGTCGGGGCTGGCCTGGGTGACCTGCCCGGAAGGGCCGACGACCTGGACGATGTATTCGCCGGGGGCCGGCTTACCGCGGGCCACCGCCGGTGAGCGCGGGTTTCCGTCGTCTTCGGTGTAGAGGCCGACCTGGTTGAGCCGGGCGGTGAGAGCGGCGTCGGTGGATCTCAGCATCGCGGCGGAGAGCTGGCTGATGAACAGCCAGCCGCCGAGGGCGAACGCCACGGCCAGGGCGAGCGCGAAGACCAGTGCGACGCGCAGCCGGATCGACACCCTCACTCCTGTTCGGCGTGGCGGAGCCGGTAGCCCATGCCACGGACGGTTTCGAGATCGTGCCGCCCGAACGGGGTATCGATCTTGCGGCGCAGGTAGGTGACGTACTGGTCTACCACGTTCGAGGTGCCGTCATAGGCGAAGTCCCATGCCGCTTCGATGATCTGGGACCGGGTCAGCACGGTGCCGGGATGGCGCAGGAACAGCTCGAGCAGGGAGAACTCCTTGGGTGAGAGCTGCAGTTCGGCACGGCCACGCCAGGCGCGCTTGCTGGCGGGATCCAGCTTCAGGTCCCCCTCGGTGAGGACGGCCGGGCGGGCCCGGTCGTCCCTGCGGACCAGTGCGCGCAGCCGTGCGGCCAGTTCCAGCAGGCTGAACGGCTTGACCAGGTAGTCGTCGGCGCCCGCGTCCAGGCCCCGGACCCGGTCATCCACCGCGTCGCGGGCGGTGAGCATGAGCACGGGCGTCCACACCCCGGCGGCCCTGAGCTTGCGGCACAGCTCGAACCCGTCGAAACCGGGCAGCATCACGTCGAGAACGACGGCGGCGTAGCTGTTCTCCGTGGCCAGCCACAGCCCTTCGGGCCCGTCGCCCGCGGTGTCAACGGCATGGCCTTCCTCCTCCAGGCCGCGCTTGAGGAGCCGGGCCATCCGGGCCTCGTCCTCGACCACCAGCACTCGCATAGCCCAGAGGTTACGCAGCCGGTGATGTGAGAACGAGGAGAGATCCATGTGAACGGCTCACATCGTCCGCTCACGGCCGTCACATCCGCTCTGGCGCAGCCTGAAGGAGCCGGACAGTCCGGCGCGAACCACCTGGAAGGAACCACCGATGGAGCACGACTCGCCCGAGCAGCCCGGCTGGGTGCGGCTGCCCGCCTATGACGAAGACCCTCGCTATCCCCACGGCGCGGACGACCCGCGCGACTACCGGCGCGGTGACGGTGCCCGCGGGTCCGGAGTGCGCCGGGTGCGCCAGGCCTCCAACTGGACGGCGGCGCTCCTCATCGCGGGTGTGGCCGCCACCACCGGCTACTTCGCGCACCATGCGCCCCCCGCCACACCGGCCACCGGTGCGGTGACCTCCTCAGTGCCTGGCGGCACGGCGGCCACCGGCGCCCACAAGCCGTCCCTGTCCGCTCCGGTGGCCACCTCCAGCGGCTCCGGCGTCACCGTGCGGACCGGGCCGGGCGGGACCCGCATCGTCTCCTACCGGGACAACTGATGGCCGCGATGGGCCCGGAAGAGGCCCGTGACTGGTGCCCGGTGGATGTCGGTGCCGCGACCGTCGGCGTCGCGGAGCGAGATGCCCTGGGCACGACCGCCCGGGTGGTGGTCTGGCCGCCCAACTGGACGGGCCGGGTGCTCGCTACCGTGGACGCCGAACTGGCGCTGCTGGATGAGCAGGCGAGCCGGTTCCGCGACGACTCCGAGATTTCCCTGGCCGAGCGCTGTTTCAGTGCGGCGGCCCGGTCCGCGAGCGCCCGCCCAGGGGACGACCCGATGCGGCGAAGCTGCATCGTGAGCGAAGGGCTCGCCGAAGCGATCGCGGTCGCGCTCGCCGCGGCCGAGTGGACCGGGGGCCTGGTGGACCCTACGGTGGGCGGCGCTGTGTGCGGCCTTGGCTACGACCGCGATTTCGCGGCGCTGCCGCAGGGCGCAGCCGGCGAAGCCGCGCCGCCAGAACCGGGCTACGTGCCGGGCTGGCAGTCGGTGCAGCTCGACGGCCGGCGCCTGCGACTGGCCGCTGGCGTGCGGCTCGACCTCGGAGCCACTGCCAAAGGCCTCGGCTCCGATCGCGCCGCCCGGGCGGCAGCGGACTGCGTGCCCGGTGGCGGCGTGCTGGTCAGCCTCGGCGGCGACATCGCCGTGGCGGGAGAGGCGCCGCTGGGCGGCTGGCCGGTGCTTGTCAGCGACGAGCATGGGCAGCACGGCCGAGAGCCTGCCGCTCGCCGTACCGGGCAGGTGTGCGCCCCGGAGAAGCCGCTGGGCCAGCAGGTCCGGCTATCCGCAGGGGGCCTGGCGACCTCGTCGATCCGCTGCCGTCAGTGGCGGCGGGGCGGCCGCACGCTGCATCACATCGTGGACCCGCGGACCGGCCTGCCCGCGGCGGGGCCGTGGCGGACGGCCAGCGTCGCCACCGCGAACTGCGCGGAGGCCAATGCGGCGGCCACCGCTGCGATCGTCGCGGGGGAGCAGGCGGCCGGCTGGCTGACCGCCCAGGGCCTGCCCGCCCGCCTGGTCGCCCACGACGGAAGCGTGCGCCTGCTCGGCGGCTGGCCGGCCACCGTCGGCGGGCTGGTCAAGGTGCCCGCCACCCCGCGGATGCCGGCCGGCCCGAGCGGCAGGCCCGACGGTACGCGCTGGCCACCGGAGGACCTCAGCAGGCCTGCCAGGCCACTCCGGGTGAGGTGATGGCCATGAGCGCTGCGATCACCGGCTCGCAAGGCCTGTGGTTCCTGTCCCGGGGGAGCGGCCTGGTCCTGCTCGTCCTGTTCAGCATCGTCGTGGTCCTCGGCGTAGCGACCAGGACCGGCTCCGCACCGGCCCGCTGGCCCCGGTTCGCGGTCGCCGAACTGCACCGGACCCTGTCGCTGTTCGCGGTCGCCCTGCTGGTGCTGCACATCGTGACCGCGATTCTCGACCCGTTCGTCACGATCGGGTGGGCCGCGACCCTGCTGCCGTTCGCGTCACCGTACCGGACCCTGGCCATCGGCCTCGGCACCCTGGCGGTGGATCTTGCCGGGGCGGTGCTGCTTACCAGCCTTGCCCGGCGGCGGCTTGGCCAGCGTGCCTGGCGGGCCATGCACTGGCTGGCCTACCTGGCCTGGCCCGCGGCGTTCCTGCACTCCCTGACCGCGGGCAATGACCTCGGCGTCTGGTGGGTGGCGCTGATCGAGGTCGGATCGGCGGTGGCGGTGGCGACCGCCGTGCTCGCTCGGCTGTTCGGCCGGGCGCGGGACGGTGGCCCGCGCGGGCCAGGAGGACCGGCCCGGGTGCCGCTCTCCGCCAATCCCCGGCAGATGTCGGCTGCCTCGCGAGCGGGTGTCCAGTGAACACAGCGGACACCCGCTACCGGGAGGCGGACGGCGAGTCCTGCCTGCGGGCGGGCCGCCTGCCCTGGC
>DASXKD010000053.1:0-12453 GCA_036497045.1 Streptosporangiaceae bacterium
GTGCTGGCCGCCGCCAGGGAACTGCGCCCGGCCGAGCTCATCGTCGTGGTGGGCCATGGCCGCCGCCAGGTCGCCGCGCATCTGGCCCGGCATGCGCCGGATGTGCGCGTGGTCGTCCAGGACCGGCAGGGCGGCACCGGGCACGCAGTCCGGACCGTGACCGAGACAGTCGGCTTGGGCCTGGGCACGGTAGTGGTTACTTACGGCGACACGCCGCTACTGCGCGGCAGCACCCTTGCCGCGCTGGTGCGCGCGCACGCCGCCGAGCATGCCGCCGCCACCGCATTGACGACTTTGCTGACCGATCCCACCGGGTATGGCCGGATTATGCGAGACGACCGCGGCGCCTTTACCGAGATCGTCGAAGAAACCGACGCGACTCCCGGGCAGCGGGCGGTCACGGAAATAAACTCAGGCGTTTACGCATTCGAATCGGGCCTGCTCGCTGACGCGGTGAAGCGGCTGCCGACCGACAACGCCAAGGGTGAGGAATACCTCACCGATGTGGCCGCCATCCTGCGTGCGGAGGGTCACCATGTGGGCACCGTCACGATCCCCGACGGCGACGAGGTCCGCGGGGTGAACGACCGCGTCCAGCTCGCGCACGCCCGCCGGATACTCAACGCGCGGATTCTGGACGGGTGGATGCGGGCGGGCGTGACAATCATCGACCCGCTGACCACGCTCATCGACTCGGGCGTGATCCTCGAGCCCGATGTCGAGATCGGCCCGGGCACCCAGCTCACCGGCTCGACGGTGGTCGAGACGGGGGCCTATGTCGGTCCGGGCTGCGTGCTGCGGGACACCGCCGTCGGCAAAGGTGCCACGCTCACGCATGTGGTCGGCGTGTCCGCCAGCGTCGGCGCTGGCGTCACCGTGGATCCCTTCACCTATCTGGCGCCGGGTACCGGGCTGCCCGCCAGCAAGGCCGTGCGGTCGCGGAGCGGCGCGGGCAGGCCCGCAAGAAAGGAAACACAGGCGTGACTGGCATTACGGTCAAGGCCAGGAAGAAACTCATGCTGTTCTCCGGCCGGGCGCATCCCGACCTTGGCCAGGAGATCGGCGCTTCTCTCGGCATTGAGCCCACCCCCACCAGGCTGTCTGACTTCGCCAACGGCGAGATCTTCGTCCGGTTCCTTGAGTCGGTCCGCGGTTGCGACGCGTTCGTGTTGCAGAGCCACACCGCGCCGATCAACCGCTGGATCATGGAGCAGCTCATCATGGTCGACGCGCTCAAGCGCGCCTCGGCCAAGCGGATCACCGTGGTGACACCGTTCTTCGGCTACGCCAGGCAGGACAAGAAGAGCCACGGCCGCGAGCCGATCTCGGCCCGGCTGATGGCGGACCTGTTCGCCGCCGCGGGCGCGGACCGGCTGATGGCTGTGGATCTGCACACCGCGCAGATCCAGGGTTTCTTCGACGGGCCGGTGGATCACCTGTTCGCGCTGCCGATCCTGGCCTCTTATATCGAGGGCCGGGTGGACATCTCGCAGGTGACGGTGGTCGCCCCGGACGCGGGCCGGGTCCGGGTCTGTGAGCGGTGGACCGACCGGCTTGGCAGCCCGCTTGCCATCATCCACAAGCGCAGGGATCCCGACGTCGCCCACCGGGTGGCGGTGCTCGAGGTCGTCGGCGACGTGGCCGGGCGTACCTGCATCGTCGTGGACGACATGATCGACACCGGCTCGACCATCAGCAAGGCGGCCGAGGCCCTGTTCGCCCAGGGAGCCGCCCAGGTGATCGTCGCGGCCACCCATGGGGTGCTCTCCGGTGCAGCCGTCGATGAGCTGAAGAACTCCCGGATCAGCGAGGTCATCGTCACCAGCACCCTGCCCATCCCGCCGGAGAAGCGGTTCGACAAGCTCACCGTGCTCTCGATCGCGCCGCTCCTCGCGCGGGCCATCCAGGAGGTCTTCAGCGACGGGTCGGTGACCAGCCTGTTCGAGGGCCGCACCTGACCGGCCCGGCTGCCAGCGCAACCGGCAACGCCAACGGGTGTAGCCACCCAGGTACCGGCTCGGTCAACGCGCCAGGCATGGGCGGCTTCACTCCGGGGGCCTCAGGTGGGAGGCTGCTTGAGAACTCTGGTAACACCGCCGGGCTCTACTCACGGGCACGTGGGCTCGGTGCCGACGACATGCTGCTCACCGGTGCGGGACTATGGATCGCCAGCGACAACCTCCAGGGCTCGGCCACCCGTGGTGGCGTCTCCGGGCACGCGGGGATCTGCTTCCTGCCCTACTCCTGATCGAAGGCAGGCCTGAGCCGCCGGCGGAGGGCTGGCTTTCCGCCGGCGGCGGCCTTCAGGCCACTAGGTCTGATCACGAAAGGATGGACGCCTTGGCGGTGACCGCTGCCCCGCCCCGGCAAGCGCGGGGGCAGCGGCCACCGGCTCCATGGAGCCGCCTGTGCGGCTGGGCCGTTCGCTGGCCGGAGGAGAACCGTCCCGTGATCGTGCGGCCGATCAGCCGCCGCGTCACGGTTCGCTCCGGATCGCCCCCGCGGAGATCCGCAGCTATTCCGGTCTCATCCGGCTCATTGCCCACACCTGTGGTTGAAATGAGCATGGCAACACGCGATTGCGCGACGATTAAGAAGTGATTGAGCCATCCGGGGCGGCTCTGTTCCGCATCCTCGGCCCGCTCGAGGTGCGGACCGATCAAGGCTGGACCAAGATCGGGGCGGCCAAGCAGCGGTCGGTGCTTGGCACGCTGCTGCTGCGCCCCGGTGAGCTGGTGTCCACCGATGTGCTGATCGACGCGGTCTGGCCGGACAAGCCGCCGGCCAGGGGCGCCAACCTGATCAGCGTCTATATACACCACCTGCGCAAGCTGATCGGGGATGCCGACGGCCAGGTGATTGTCACCCGTGCGCCGGGCTACCAGCTCGTGCTCGCCCCCGGAGAGCTGGATGCGGACCGGTTCGCCGCGCTAGTCGCCGACGGCCGGCACGCGCTCGATGACGGTGCGCCGGAGCGGGCGGTGGAGCTGCTCGGCGGGGCGCTGGACATGTGGCGGGGGCCGACGCTGGCCGATGTGCCGCTCACCCAGCAGATGACGGCAGAGACGGACCGTCTTGAGGAGTCGCGGGCCGGTGCGGAGGAGCTGTACGCCGAGGCCAGCCTGGCGTGCGGGCGATACACCGAGGCGGTGCCGCGGCTCCGGCGGCTGCTGGCGGACCACCCGATGCAGGAGAAGCTGTGGGCGCTGTTGATGCGCGCGCTGTGTGGCGCTGGCCGGCAGGCCGAGGCGCTGGAAGTATTCGAGCAGGCCAGGAAGACGATCTCCGAGGAGCTGGGCGTCGACCCGGGCGCCGAACTGCGCCAGCTTCACCAGCAGATCCTGTTGGCCGATAGCGAGCAGGTTCTGGTCAGCCTCGCCATGCCGGCACCGGCGCAAGTGCCGCCCCCGCCGATGCCGGCACAGCTGCCGGCCGATATCGCCGATTTCACCGGCAGATCCGGGCAGGTGGAGCAGTTGCGGGAGCTGCTGGCCGGTACCGCCGTAGCCGACGGCAGCCCGGGGGCGGTGCGGGTGGTGCTGGTGGTGGGCCCGGGCGGGCAGGGCAAGACCACGCTCGCGGTGCACGCGGCGCACCTGCTGCGCGGCGGGTTCCCCGACGGGCAGCTCTATGCCAGCCTGCTGGGCGCCACCCAGCCGGTCGACCCGGCGGAGGTGCTAGCCAGGTTCCTGCGCGACCTGGGCGCCGACCCGGCACGGATCCCGATGGACGCCGAGGAGCGCGCGGCGCTCTACCGGACCAGGCTGGACGGCCGGCGCGTGCTGGTCGTCCTGGACGACGCGCGCGGCATCGAGCAGGTACGGCCGCTGCTGCCCGGCAGCGCCTCCTGCGCGGTCCTGATCACCGCCAGGAACTGGCTGCCGGAACTGGCCGGCGGTGCGGTCCTCGATCTGGACGTGCTGTCGGAAGACGAGGCCCGCGCGCTGTTCACCAAGATCGTCGGCACCAGGCGGGTGAGCGCCGAGCCCGGCGCGGCCGGCGCGGTGCTCACCGCCTGCGCGCGCCTGCCGCTGGCGATCAGGATCGCCGGCGCCCGGCTGGCCACCCGGACCAACTGGAGCATCCACACGCTCGCCGGCCGGCTGTCCGACGAGCGCAGCCGCCTGGACGAGTTGCGCGTAGGCAACCTGGCCGTGCGGGCGTCGTTCGAGGTCAGCTTCGCCACGCTGCCCGGCCCCACCGCGCCCGGCGGCCCCGCCCCGGCGCGGGCGTTCGGCCTGCTGGGCCTGTGGACCGGGCCATCGATCAGCCTGTCGGCCGCGGCTGCCCTGCTTGGCGAAAGGGAAGAGGCGGCCGCCGATGCGCTGGACGTACTGTTCGACGCCCACCTGCTGGAATCACCCGAGCCCGACCGGTACCGCTTCCACGACCTGCTTCGCGTCTACGCCGCCGACCGCGCCTATTCCCAGGAAACCGGGCAAGACCGCACCGCCGCCGTCACGCGCGTCCTCCACTGGTATCTGCACACGACCGAAGCAGCCGCCCGGGTCATCTCGCCCCAGCACACCCGGGTGCCACTTGAGCCGGCCCCCGATGGGGTCCACCAGTTGAGCTTCACCGAACTGGACGACGCCATCACCTGGAGTGAGGACGAGCGCCCGGGGCTGCTGGCCGCCGCCCGCTTGGCGGCCGCATCCGGGCTACATGAGATCGCGTGGAAGCTCCCGGCCGCGGCGATGAGCTTCTACTACCGCCGCAGCCACTGGGGTGACTCAGTAACCGCGCATCAGGTAGGCCTGGAGAGCGCCCGCGCGCTCGGCGACCGGCACGCCGAAGCCTGGATGCTCAACAACCTCGGCATCGCCTACAGTGTCCGGCGCCGGGAAGAGGGCATTAGGTGCTTTGAGCAGGCCATGACGATCTACCGTGAGCTTGGGGATCTGCGCGGTGAATCCCGTGCCGCGACCAATGTGGCGAATGCCTACTTCGACCTGCGCAGGTTCAGCGAGGCACTGGAGGCGGCGCAACGGTCGCTGGCAATCCAGCGGCGGGCCGGGAAGCGTTATGGCGAGGGCATCGCCCTGGAATTGATCGGCTGCGCATGCCGGGAGCTTGGCAGGTATGCCGAGGCCATCGACCATATGTATGCGGCCTTGGCGATCTTCCGGGAGCTTGGTGACCGCAGGACAGAAGCGGACGTTCTCAGTGATCTGGGAGAGGCGTATCTCGGCTCCGGCCACCTGGCGGAGGCGGTCGCGGCACTCAACGAATCGCTGGCCATCTGGGCAGACATCGATGACCAATATGGCAGGGCGGAAGCCCTCGAACGGCTTGCCCTTGCGCAACGGCAGCTGGGAGAGAACGACCAGGCCCGAGCGTCGCTCGCGGAGGCGGTACGGCTGTTCGGGGAACTTGGCGACAACGACAGCGCCGCCGAAGCCCAGCGCCGCTTCTCCGAAGGGGCGGCATGATCGTCCGATTGGTGATCACCATTCCTGATGCGCACATTTGCGGTCATGACGGCGCCGATGTCCCATCGCCGTTAGGCTGCTGACCGTAGTTGCCACTATTGACGCAACTCCCGGGGATACGGGGAAAGGAAGGACGATCATGGGGGATCCAGAGGACGAGGGCCAGCAGTCTGCGCCAGATCCAGAGCAGCCGGACGAAGGTGCCCAGCCGCAGCAGCCCGATCCGGAGCCAACGACGCCGCCAGATGACGGCGGCGTCCAGCCGGACCATACCTACGAGGTCTAGATCTGGTCTAGGTCCCGGTACATTGCTGGCGCTGTGGCGCTGGCGCCGTGGCTCGGCACTGCCGGGCCACGGCACCGCTCATTCCCCTCATGTCACCGGCCGGTTCCCGGTGCGGGCGAGCGGTGCGCCGGGTGGCTGAGCCGACCTCACGCTCACGGGCGCCGGGCCAGGGCTGTGTGCATGCGGGCACGGCGGTCGGTGAGCGCTTGGCGCAGCCTGACCCGTAGCAGGATCCTGGTCGCCACGACCCCGTCGCCCCAGGTGAGCTTCTTGCCTTCCTCCCGGCTGCGGGCCTTGTAGGTGATCGGCACCTCGTAGGGGCGCACCCCCCGCGCCAGCAGCATGGCGGTCAGTTCGGTGTCCAGGCCGAACCGGTTCTCGGTGAGCGGCAGTTCCCGGAACAGGCTCGCGGGCAACAGCTTGAGGCAGGTGTGCAGGTCGCTGATCCACGTGTTGAACAGCGCGTTGGCGGTGAAGGTGTTCACCCGGTTGCCGATGACGAACCAGAACGAGTGAGCGGTGGACGCGCCGAACTTGCGGATCCCATACACCACCTCCGCGTCGCCTCGTGTCACGGGAGTGAGCAGGCCGAGGATGTCGTCGGGGGAGTACTCCAGGTCCGCATCGAAGATCACCAGGTAGTCACCGGTGGCGAGGGCCGCCGCGGTCCGCACCGCCGCTCCCTTGCCGCGGTTGACCGGGTGCTCGGCGATCGTGACGCGCCGGTCGTCGATGCTGGCCAGCACCACGCTCGTGTTGTCCGCGCTGCCGTCGTTCACGACGACGACCTCGACGTCGCACGGATAGTGGATGTCGAGGAGTCGCTTGACGGCGATGCCGACGGTTGCCGCCTCGTTGTAGGCGGGCATCAAGATCGACAGCTTCAACTGATGGATTCCTGGGATCTGCGTTTGGCCAGCTTTGGTAATCGGCCAGTGTAATCTGCGCTTCTACGCACACACTGCTGAACCGCCCGTATTTATCCTTGGCTGTGCCCACTACTGGATGCCGCATTACCAGTGCCTACCTGGGCTCTGCCTGGGCATGTGTGGGCCACCCCGGCCAATTGATCATGGTAGCGGTCTGAATGATGGAGCCGTGACACCAGCGCCCAGCCTGCCCCAGAAGGCCCGGTCCCCGCTGCGCGCCCTCGCCGAAGCCGGCGCGGTGGGCGCCGTCTACCTTGTGCTCGCCTGCCTCCTCTACTGGCCGGCGACACCGTTCGGCACGGGGCACCTGCCCGGCTGCGCGTGCGGTGACCCCGAGCAGGAGACGTGGTTCCTGGCCTGGACGTCACATGCGCTGACGCACGGGCTCAACCCGTTCTTCACGCAATACCTCAATGCGCCGAGGGGCGCGAACCTGGCAATCGACACCGCCATGCCGCTGCTGGGCGTCCTCGGCATGCCCATCACGCTGCTGGCCGGGCCGGTCGCCACGTTCAACCTGCTGCTCAAGCTGGGCCTGGCGGCCTCCGGGGCATCGATGTTCTGGGTCCTGCGCCGGTACACCTCGTGGTGGCCGGCGGCCTTCGGCGGCGGCCTGCTGTTCGCCTTCTCCCCCTACCTGGCCGGGCAGGCGGTGCGGCATGTCTTCCTGATCTTCGTGCCGCTGGTGCCGCTGTTCATCCCGTTGCTCGACGACTGGCTGGTCAGCCGCAGAAGGTCGCCGGTCCGTAGCGGCCTGCTGCTCGGGCTGGTGGCCGCGCTGCAGTACCTGATATCTCCCGAGATACTTCTGACCAGCACAATCATGGCCGTTGTCGGGCTGGCGTGGCTTGCCCTGCGATATCCCCGCGCCGTGCCGGAGCGGGCCGGCGCGCTGGCCCGCGGGCTGGCCGCGGCGCTGCCTGTCTTCCTGGTTATCGCCGGGTATGCCATCTGGCTGCTGATCGCGGGCCCGAACCGGCCCGCCGGGCCGGTGCATATCCTGTCCGGTCTGGCCCGCTACCACGCGGATCTGCTTTCGCCGCTCTTCCCGACCGGCCGCCAGCTTCTCGCGCCCGGCGTGCTGAAGGCCGTGGGTGAGCGACTGCCCGCCGGTGGCACCATCGAGAACGGCTTCTACCTCGGGTTCCCGCTCCTGGTGTTGCTGTGCTACTTCGTCATCCGCTACCGCCGGGTGCCGCTGGTGGCCGTCGCCGCCGTGATCGGCCTGGTCGCCTTCATACTCGGCCTTGGCGCCAAGCTCACGGTGGCGGGCAAAGCGTCAGGCATCCCGCTCCCGTTCGCCGTGTTCACCCGCCTGCCGATTCTGCAGAATCTGGAGCCGGCCAGGCTGTCGCTGTACGTCCAGCTTGCCGCCGCCGTCATCGTGGCCGTCGGGCTGGACCGGACCTGGGCGTACGGATGGCGCCGGACGAGCACGGTCGCTGGCCACGGCCAGCCCAGCCCGGCCGATTCCCTGGTGCCTGTGGCCGTGCCCGCAACCGGCAAGGGCCACGGGCAGCGCCCGGCGCCCCCGCACGGCGCCGCCGGCCCGGGCGATACGCAGGGGCCCGCCGATCCAGGCCCGCCCGGCCAGGGCGAGGGCCCGCCGGGCCGTGCCCGGGGCTGGGTGCGGCCGGTCGTGGTGGCAGCGGTGGGGCTTGTGGCGCTCTTCCCGCTCGTGCCAGAGCTTCCCATCCATTCCCATCCGGTCCGCGTACCGCGCTTTTTCACCAGCACGCAGGTCCGCGGGGTGCCGCCCGGAGCGGTGGTACTCACCTTTCCTTTCGAGCTGGCCCCGCGTAACGACGCCATGATGTGGCAGGCAGCCTCTGGCATGAGATTCCGCCTGCTCGGCGGTGACGTCTTCGCGCCCGGGGCCGTCGTGCGGAGCGCCTGGCACCCGCTGCCGCAAGGGCCGCCAGTGCTCGCCGCGGTGCTGGAGGCCGGCCAGTACCCGCACACGCCACCGCCGCCCATGACCGCCGGTGCGGTCGCGGCGATCCGCCAGCTGTGTGCCGCCTCAGGCGTGGCCGCCGTGTTCGTGGACCGGAAGACCCACTACGGGCACGACTTCGACCTGCTGGTAAGCCGGGCGCTGGGGACGCCGGGGCGCGTCGAAGGGCGGCTTTCTGTGTGGCTGAACGTCCAGCGCGACCTGCGCAGGCATCCTGGGTAGCCAGTGTCGGCTAGAATCTTCACGCGCCTGAGGCTGGCGGCCCGTGCGTTGTCAGCCGGTCAAGCCACCGGATCACGAACCGTGTGCCGTGCGGTGAGTCAAGGTTCCCATGAAGGAGTAGTCCCGTGCCCGAGGTCCGCATCGTCGCCGAGCCGCGCACCGAGTTCGGCAAGGGGGCCGCTCGCCGCGCACGGCGCGCGGGCCGCGTGCCTGCCATCCTTTACGGGCATGGCACCGACACCCGGCACATCACGCTCCCCGGCCACCAGTTGCTGATGGCGCTGAAGACGCCGAACGTGCTCATCGAGGTGGACGGGCTGTCCGGCCGCCCGCAGCTCACGCTGCCCAAGGCCGTACAGCGCGACCCGATCAGGGGCGCGATCGAGCACGTGGACCTGATCATGGTCCGCCGCGGCGAGAAGGTCACGGTGGAGATCCTGGTGCAGGTCACCGGCGAGGTGGAGCCCGGGGGCCTGCTCGACCAGCAGATGGTGCGCCTGGCCGTCGAGGCGTCGGCGACGCAGATCCCGCAGGGGATCGAGGTCAACGTCGAGGGCATGGCGATCGGATCCGCCGTGCACGCCGGGGACCTCACCCTGCCGGAGGGCGTGACGCTGGCCGCCGAGCCCGAGGCCCTCGTGCTGCATGTGCTGGCGGCGCCGACCGCCGAGCAGATCGAGGCCGATCTCGGCGAGACGCCGGCCGCGGAGGAGGTGTCGGCCGCGCCGGATGCCGTGCCGGACGCCGAGGCTGCGGACGACTCCTCTGGCTGATCTCCGGGGCCGCCGATGACCGCTGGCAGGTGGCTGATCGCCGGGCTCGGCAACCCGGGCCCGGCCTACGCGGCCAACCGGCACAACGCGGGCTACCTGACCGCGGACGTGCTGGCCGCACGGGCCGGCGCACGCTTCAAGGCCGGCAAGTTCCGCACGCTGGCCGCGGAAGGCAGGCTGGCCGGCCAGAGCGTGACCATCATCAAGCCGCTCACGTTCATGAACGAATCCGGCGGGCCGGTGACCGGGGTCAGCGGGTTCTACCGGCTCGGGCCGGAGCAGCTCGTGGTGATCCACGATGAGCTTGACCTGCCATTCGGCACGATCAGGCTCAAGCTCGGCGGCGGAGACAACGGCCACAACGGCCTCCGGTCGGTGACCGGCCGCCTGGGCACTCGCGAGTACTACCGGGCCAGGATCGGCATCGGCAGGCCGCCGGGCCGGATGGATCCCGCCGCGTTCGTGCTCAGGGACTTCTCCGCTGCGGAGCGCAAAGAACTGCCCCCGGTGCTCGAACGGGCCGCGGATGCGGTAGAAATGCTGCTCGCCGACGGCCTCGCCGCCGCTCAGAACGCTTTTCACGCCAGCGCTCCGCCCGGTGAGATCTGAGTCACCGATCCGGCGGCGTGTCGGGCCGTCCCCGGAAATGCCCTACCCTGGTGTGGCCCTGCCAGGCCTGCAGATGGAGCCGCTTTTCATGACATCCGACGACGACCGCCTTGCCGCTGAACTCGCGGAGCAGGCCGGGACGCTGCTGCTCGGGCTGCGTGCCGGGGGAGGCGATCCTGGTGACCTGCGCAAGGCGGGGGACCGGCTCTCCCATGAATTCCTCGCCGCCGAACTGGCGGCGCGCAGGCCGGGTGACGCGGTCCTGTCCGAGGAGGGACGTGACGACCCGGCCCGGCTGTCGGCCGGCCGCGTCTGGATCGTGGACCCGCTGGATGGCACCAGGGAGTTTGGTGAGGAAGGGCGCACCGACTGGGCGGTCCACGTCGCGCTCTGGGAACGGGGTGAGCTGACCGCGGGCGCGGTGGCACTGCCGGCCCAGGGCCAGGTGCTGTCCACCGCCGCGCCGCCCAAGGTGCCGACGGCCAATGGCGACTCCGGGGCCGGCGCTCAGCTACGGATAGTAGTGAGCCGGACCCGGCCACCGGCCTTCCTTGAACGGCTCCGCGAGGAGACCGGCGTGACGCTGGTGCCGATGGGCTCCGCCGGGGCGAAGGCCGCCGCGGTCATGCTCGGCGAGGTCGACGCCTACGTGCACGCGGGCGGGCAGTACGAGTGGGATTCTGCGGCGCCGGCCGCCGTGGCGCTGGCCGCCGGGCTGCACGCATCCCGGTTGGACGGCTCGCCCTTGCGATACAACCAGCCAGATCCGCTGCTGCCGGATATCCTGATTTGTCCGGTAGTGCTCGCGGAACCACTGCTGGAAGCGATCGGCGCCGCCGGGTCGCACCGCCCCCAGTGAGGTTCTGCCACGCCGTGCCCATTGACCAGTCAACACTCCGGAGACCACTCGATGGCCCCAGTGCGTAACGACTATTCGCTGTCCCAGCTCGACTCGCTCGAAGCCGAGTCCATCCATATCATCCGCGAGGTCGCGGCGGAGTTCGAGCGGCCGGTGCTGCTGTTCTCCGGCGGCAAGGACTCGATCGTCATGCTGGCGCTGGCGGAGCGGGCGTTCTGGCCGGCCAGGATCCCGTTCCCCGTCATGCACGTCGACACCGGGCACAACTTCCCCGAGGTGATGGAGTTCCGGGACCGGCGGGTCGCCGAGGCCGGCGTCAAGCTCGTCGTGGCCTCCGTCCAGGAGTCCATCGACGCCGGGCGGGTCGTCGAGGAATCCGGCCGGTGGGCCAGCCGCAACCGGCTGCAGACCACCTCGCTGCTCGACGCGATCGCCGAGAACCAGTTCGACGCGGTGTTCGGCGGGGCCAGGCGGGACGAGGAAAAGGCCCGCGCCAAGGAGCGGGTGTTCTCCTTCCGTGACGAGTTCGGCCAGTGGGATCCGAAGAGCCAGCGGCCCGAGCTGTGGAGCCTCTACAACACCCGGATCCACCGGGGCGAGCACATCCGGGTGTTCCCGATCTCCAACTGGACCGAGCTGGACGTGTGGGAGTACATCTCCAAGGAGAACCTGGAGATCCCGTCGATCTACTACGCGCACACGCGCAGCGTGTTCGAGCGCGACGGCATCCTGCTCGCCGACAGCTCCTACACCTGGCGGCCCGACGACGAGCAGCCCTACGAGACCAAGGTCAGGTACCGGACAGTGGGCGACATGACCTGCACCGGAGCCGTGGAGTCCACGGCCGCCACGATCTCGGAGGTCATCGCGGAGATCGCGGCGACCCGTATTACCGAACGCGGCCAGACCCGTGCGGACGACCGCACCAGTGAGGCCGCCATGGAGGACCGCAAGCGGGAAGGGTACTTCTAATGCCGGGGGAGAACGCCGAAGCCGTGGTGAGTTCCTGGACCCATCACACCGACATCCTGCGGTTTGCCACCGCCGGCTCGGTGGATGACGGGAAGAGCACGCTCATCGGGCGGCTGCTGTACGACTCGAAGGCCATCTTCGCCGATCAGCTCGACGCCGTGGAACGAACCAGTCGTGAGCGGGGGGATGGCTACACCAATCTGGCCCTGTTGACCGACGGCCTGCGGGCCGAGCGGGAGCAGGGGATCACTATCGACGTGGCCTACCGGTACTTCGCCACCCCGGGCCGCAAGTTCATCATCGCCGACACGCCCGGGCACATCCAATACACCCGGAACATGGTGACGGGCGCATCGACGGCCGACCTGGCCCTGATCCTCGTCGACGCCCGCAACGGCGTCCTGGAGCAGTCCCGCC
>DASXKD010000054.1:0-13535 GCA_036497045.1 Streptosporangiaceae bacterium
GCCTGGCCTGCTAATCCGCGCCTGGTCTCAGGGGCTAGTGATGACCTGTTTGGGCGTCAACTTATAGCCACCGGTGAAGTTCACCGCGTCGCCGCTGCTGATCACCGGGCAGGTGTTGTTATAGAGGTGCAGGTTGCCGCCGCTGGCGAGCACCTTCAGCGTGTCGGTGCCGTTGCTGAACGTGGCCTTGACCATTCCGTTGTGAGCTGTGGCGCTCGTGCCGTCAATGGTGGTACTGCAACCCAAGCTGGCGACAGAGAACGACCCATGGATCTTCGTGATGGTCATGCTCGCGACCTTCGTCGTCGCGTTGTAGGAGATGCCATTGAGCGGCATCTTTCCGGTGATTGTCACCGAGACAGTCTGGCCGAGGATCGTGCACCCCTTGAAGGCCAGCGAGGCGACGGTGCCGAGGCCCGCACCAGCCAGGCCGGAGCCGTGCTTGAGCGTGCCCTTTGCTGTCGAGGACGTGCAGGTCACCGACTGGGCCGCGGTCGTGTCGGTGATCACTGTCTTTCCGGCCGTACCTGTGGTGGCACCACCAGGCTTGACGGTCCACGTGGCTGCGGTGGCGAACGCCGGCGCGACTGCCATGCCGATGACCGCTGCCGTTGCCGCGCTAGTGATCAGTGCCTTTCCGAAACGATTGAGAATCGCCCTCACTCCCTTTCCGTGCGGGTGTTGCTCGCTGTCAGGCGCTGCCCTGGTCACGCCTTGCGTACAGCCCACAACTAAGCGCTGCCAAGCCGGGCTGCACATTGCGACATAAGGTAACCCGCCTGGTGCCGCGTGACCATACCCCCGGGTAACACGGGACAGAGTTCGCCTTAGGTTCCCCTGGCGGCGGCCTGGCCGAGCAGGCCGCGGCGGGCGGTGCCGAGACTGCGCCGGCCGCGTCCGGCGCCACCTGCGGGGCGCTCGTCCCCGGTCATCCCCGGCGTGACGTTGACCTCGGGGAAGAACGCCGCCACGGCGGAGGCGATGAGATCCGTCCGCGAGATGCCGCAGAGCACGATCCCGCCTCCCGGTCGTGGGTACCATGTCAGGGTACGGGGCCAGTGGTGGTCCGCTCGTGCCATCCGGCGTTCGCCGTGTAGGGCGCGCGGAAGCCAGGCTCGCTCGGGAGAGTTGTTTCAGACGAAGGGCTGCCGGTGACGCGCCGCCTCGCCAACGTCACACTTGACAATTTGGACGACTTGCCGCATAGGTGCCGCAAGTGCGTCTTCTGGGAGCTTGACCCGGTCAGCCACGCCCGCGCACAGGAGGCTGGCGATCCCGCGCTGGAAAAGGAGGCGTGGGTCTCCGCGATGCTTCTCGAATGGGGCAGCTGCGGAAAAATTGCCTATGTGGACGGCGTGCCGGCCGGTTATGTCCTTTATGCCCCGCCGTTGTATGTGCCGCGGTCCGTCGCCTTTCCGACCAGCCCGGTCAGCGGTGATGCGGTCTTGTTGATGACGGCCAACATTCTCTCCGAATTCCAGGGCGGCGGGCTGGGCCGGATGCTGGTCCAGGGCGTCGCCAAGGACCTGACCAGGCGCGGCGTCAAGGCGATCGAGGCGTTCGGCGACCTGCGGGGGGAAGGCATCTCGTGCATGCTGCCCGCGGATTACCTGCTGGCCGTTGGGTTCAAAACGGTGCGGCCGCACCATCATTTCCCGCGGTTGCGGCTGGAGCTGAAAACGACCGTGTCGTGGCGGGAAGACGTGGAAGTAGCGCTGGAACGCCTGCTCGGCTCGATGACTCCAGAACGGGCGCTACGACTGGCCTGACAGGCCCTCGGCCGCATTTCGCCGCGGCCCGCGGAGCCCAAAACCGCCGGTGCCTTCCCCGGCTGGATCCGGGCGCAAAACGGCCCCGCAACCAGATCGCCGCAGGGCCGTCCGCTTTGGTCAGATGAAGTCGGCGAGTTCGCGGAGCAGGGCTGACTTGGACCGGGCCCCGACGAGTTCCTTGACGACCTCGCCATTCTTGAATACCCCCAGGGTGGGGATGTTCAGGATCCCGTACTTCTGGGTGACCTTGGGGTTCTCGTCGACGTTCAGCTTCACGATGTCCAGCTTGTCGCCGTGCTCCGCAGCGATCGCCTCCAGCACGGGCGCGACCATCTTGCACGGGCCACACCACTCGGCCCAGTAGTCCACGAGCACCGGCTTGTCGTTCTTCAAGACGTCTGCCTCGAAGGACTCATCGGTCACCTTCTTGGTGCCCATTTCCTTCCTCTCCCATCGGTTCAGTATGTGTCTCGCGGGTTCGTCCCGCCCGCCAGGTAGCGCTCTGCGTCCAGCGCGGCCGCGCAGCCCGTCCCGGCCGCCGTGACCGCCTGGCGGTAGGTGTGGTCCACCACGTCGCCAGAGGCGAACACGCCGGGGATGGCGGTCCTGGTGGACGGCTGCTCGACGAGCAGGTACCCCTCGGAGTCGGTGTCCAACTGCCCGGTGAACAGCTCGCTGCGCGGGTCGTGGCCGATCGCCACGAACACCCCGCCCACGGCCAGGTCGCTCTGTTCGCCGGTCACCGTGTCACGCAACCGCAGGCCGGTGATCTTGGTGTCACCGAGAACCTCGCTGACCTCGCTGTTCCACCGGAACTTGATCTTCGGGTTGGCGAACGCCCGCTCCTGCATGATCTTGGAGGCGCGCAACTGGTCGCGGCGGTGGATCACCGTCACCGTGCTGGCGAACCGGGTCAGGAACAGCGCTTCCTCCATGGCCGAATCACCGCCGCCGACCACCGCGATCTCCTGCTCGCGGAAGAAGAACCCGTCGCAGGTGGCACACCACGACACCCCGTGGCCGGACAGCCGCTTCTCGCCCGGGATGTCCAGCTCGCGGTACCGCGACCCGGTCGCGATGATGACCGCCTGGGCCAGGTAGGTCTCGCCCTCGGAGATGACCACCTTGGGGTCAGCCTTCAGGTCCACCTCGGTCACGTCCTCGGCGAGCAGCACGGCGCCGAACCGCTCCGCCTGCTTACGCATGGCGTCCATCAGGTCCGGGCCCTGCATCCCGCCGGGGAAGCCGGGGAAGTTCTCCACCTCGGTGGTATTCATGAGCGCGCCGCCAGCGGTGACCGAGCCCTCGAAAACGAGCGGCTTGAGCTGGGCACGGGCGGCATACAGCGCGGCCGTGTACCCGGCGGGACCCGATCCGATGACGATGACGTCGTGAATGGCGCTCACGGTCCGATTGCCTTTCGCTTGACTGGCACCGGCGTCAACCGATCCTAGGGCCTGAAGATTCCCGTGACTCGCATGTGCGGCGCGCGCTCAGCCCGAGCGGGGGAGCGTGGCTGTGGCTAGGACGTGGGCCGTGGTGCTGGTGCAGCCGGGGGCTAGGACCAGGGCGCGCGGCTGGCCGCCGTTAGTGGCCGGGAGTACCACGACCAAGGCTGGGTGGCCTTGGTACTTGGCCAGGTCTACCAGCAGCGGGTGCTGGCCGTGGGCGATGTGTAGCAGGCAGGACTGCAGGTCGGGGAAGAGATTTGCCTGGTTCTGCGTGGGGGCTATGTTCGGGCCTGGCTGGGAGGGTGAGTGCGCATTCTTGGTCAGTCGTGCCAGGACGGCGCTGGCCCGTGCGCCTAGGCTCGCTGGCTGGTAGTCGGTGCCGCTGCTCACCACCAGGGGTGCCAGGGTGCCGACGCTGCTGCGGGCGCTGCTGCCAGTGCCGGAGGACGCGGCCGGCGCGTTGAGACCGCCGGCGGACGTGCGCGGCACGGGGCCCGTGACCCGGATGTTCGGGGCTGCCACGCCGCCGCCGGAGGCGTTTCCGGTCACGGCGGGGCTCCCGGTCAGCAACTGCGCCACGCCGTAGCCGCCGCCTGCGATCACCGCCACCGCGGCGGTGACCGCGGCGACGCGCAACGCCAGCCAGGATCGGTCGTGGCCGCGCCATCCCGCCCGCCGCCCGGTCCTATCCCCGGTGCGGTCCCGTCCGGCCGTGCTCTGCGAGCCGTTATGCCCGGCCGGGCCCGGTGTGGCAGCGCCCGCCCCAGCCGCCGCAGCGGCGAGCGGGCGAGCGTCCACGGCCCTGGCTGTGGCCTCGGCGGACAGCGCAGCCTGGATCCGCGCGGTGAGCGCGTCTGGCATCGGCGGCGCGGTGGCATGGTTGAGCAGGCTGGTGACCTCGGCCAGTTGCGCCTCCAGCGCAGCGCAGCGCGGGCACGTGGTCAGGTGCGCGGACACCTGCGCGGCCTTGCGGGCCGACAGCAGTTCCTCCCGGAACGCCGCCAGCGTCGCTGCGTCGGCATGCCCTCTCACAGTTGGGGCTCACCTCCTTCCGCAGGTGAGACGCGCCGCGACGGCGGCTGGTTCCCCAGCTGTGTGCCATCTTGCGGCGCCGATGACACCGGGGCGGCCCCGGCGACATACGGCTCCCCCCGGCCACGCAGGTGAGCCAGCCTGGGCAGCAGCCTGGCCCGGCCCCTGGCGCAGCGGCTCTTCACCGTGCCGGTCGAGATGCCGAGCACCGCTGCGGCGTCCGCCACCGAATAGCCGAGCATGTCCACGAGCACGAGCACAGCCTGCTGGTCGGGCGGCAAGGTCCGCAACGCGGCCATGACGTCGAGCGAGGTCTCCGTGGCGGCCGCCGCGTCGGTGCCGCCCGGCCCGGGGGAAAGGACATCCATGGCCCGTTCGTCCAGCCCGCTGACGGTGGGCCTGGCCGCCCGCCGCCGCAGCCGGTCGAGGCAGGCGTTGACCACGATCCGGTGCAGCCAGGTGGTCACCGCCGAGTCCCCGCGGAACCCGCTGGCCTGACGGAACGCGGAAATCATCGCGTCCTGAAGGGCGTCGGCCGCTTCCTCGGGGTCCCCGAGCGTACGTACCGCGACCGCCCACAGCCGGTCCTTGTGGCGGGTGAACAGCAGGCCGAAGGCGTCATTGTCGCCATTCACATGCCGCCGGAGCAGCTCGGCATCGGGCGGCGGTTCCCCAGGGAGGGGCGTCAGGACGATCCTCGCACGACGACGTTGAAGACATCCGCCTGGAACTGCCCGGACTGGCCGGACTGCTGCGCGAGCTTCGTGAACCAGATCAGGATGAACCGGCCGGAGGCGGTGCTGTGCCCGGTGAAGGTCACCTGGCCGACCGCGTTGGCCGACTTGTCCAGCGTGGTGAACCCGGGCGGCGGTGCTGTGCCGGTTCCCGTGCCCGTGTTGCCGACCTCGACGCGCACGTGGGTACCGGGCATGCTCCCGAAGGTCACCGTCACCGATGACACGTTGACGCTCTTGCCCATGTCAAGCATCAGGCCCGTGGCGCCGTACAGGTTGCCGAAGCGCGCCGACCCCTGGTAGGAGTCGGTCGTCCAGGCGGTGCCCGGCGAACTGTCGATCGCCAGCCCGGCCTGGCTCCCATTGTCGCCGTTGTTGGGCCCGTACGCGGCCGCGCTCTGCGGCTGCAGCACCGCCGACGGGGTGTTGCTCGGGGATGCGCTGTGGGTCTGCCTGGCGCTGGGCGCCGGCGCCGGACTGTGATGGCTGAACAGCCACACCGCGACGCCGATCACCGCGAGCACCAGCACCCCGGCGAGGACCGCAAGCACCCGGGAGCCACCGGGCCCCCGGCCGGCCATGGGGTCGCGGCCGGCCCGCCGTGGTGGCCCGCCGCCACGCTGCCGGTAGGGCGGTCCGGGGGCGAGCGTCGCGGGCCCGATGCCGTAGCCACCGTGCGGGGCGGGCGGCGGCGCGGCGGGCGCGGGTATCACCCGGTTCAGCGCGGTGGCCAGCATGGCGGGCGTGGTGACCGGAGGGTTGCCTCCGCCCGTGTGCTCGAAGAGAACCCGGCAGGCGACGTCGTCGATGCCGGTCGGCACGCCGGCCCGCACCTGCCGCGGGCTGCACAGGTGCCCGTCCATTTCCGGCGCTGGTGGCAGCGACGGCCACTCACCGCCCGGCCAGTGGGCGGTGAGCGCGGCGTAGAGCAGCTTTCCCAGGCCGCGGGTGTCGGTCAGTGCCGGGTCGTCGGCCGTGACGCCGGCCAGGGCCGCATCGACGCCGATACCAACGATCTTTACTCCGCCGCCGGCGGTCCAGCGCAGCGAGTCGGGGTTCAGACACAGGTGCGCCACGCCCGCGGCGTGCGCGACGGCGAGCGCCTCGGCGCCCTGGGCGATGATCTCCGCGCCCTGGGCCGGGTCAAGCGGCCCGTCGGCGAGCAGGTCCTCCAGGGAGTCCCCGGCCACCCACTCCATCACCACGTAGGCGTGGTCCCAGTCCTCTTCGACGTCGAACACCTGTGCAAGCCGGGCGTCGGTGAGCCTGCTCGCCGCCCGTGCCGCGGTCACCACGTCCGTGATGCGCGGGAACCCGCTCGCGAAGGTCAAGACGGTGACCGGCCGGGCGAGCGTCTCGTCGATCGCTTTCCACGCAGCCCACCCACTGCTGGCGTTGACCCGGTCTTCGAGCCGGTACCGCCCGCCAAGGCGGGTACCCGGCTCAGAGATGAAGGTGCTCATCAATATGCAGTCAAGAGCGGGGCAGGCCCTCGACCCTCCTTCCGCGCCCCCGGGGTGGCCAGCACGACGACGTACATCATCATGCTGCCGCCACCATCGTAGGCCGCGAGTGCCAACGCGCCGAAGCCCGTGCCCTCCGCCCGCGCAAACCGTTACCTGTCGGTGACTCGGCCCAGGCATAGCCGTCCGGTGGCATTCCCCGTCTCATCGCCTCAGCCTCGTCCGCAGCCCGCGGCTCAGTTCGGTCAGTTCGGTGACCCCGAGCGCCCTGGCGAAGAGCACGTAAAGCAGCAGCGCGCCGCTCCCACCGATGATCACGGTGATGATCCCGAACGCGGGCCCGGGGGAGAAGATGACCCCGACGGAGAAGGAGACCGCGAGCGCGAAAATCGCCCCGGGGATGGCCGCCAGGTGCATCCGGACCAGGCTGATGGCGATCAGCCTGCCGTGCAGGCCGCGCATCCGCCGGGACAGGACGCGCCACGCGATGACCGCGCCGGCCAGGTTCGCCAGCCCGAAGGCGGCGGCCACGCCTTCCACCACGTGGCCGGCGGGCAGCGCGGCCAGCGAGAACAGGCTCGCGGCAACGTTCACGACCATCACCGCGACCCCGATGTACATCGGGGTCCTGCTGTCGCGCATGGCGTAGAACACGCGGAGCATGAGCTGGAACATCATGTACGGGACCAGGCCGAGCGAGAAGATCCCGAACACCAGGCCGATGTACCTCGCGTCGCTGGCCGAGGTCTGGCCGTAGCCGAACAGTGCCTCGGCGAACGGCGCGCCCAGCACGAGCAGGAACAGCGAGGCGGGCACCACGACCGCCGAGGACAGCCGGACCCCGCCGGAGAAGTCCAGCTTGACCTCGGAGAACCTCCGCTCGGAGGCGTGCGCGCTCATCCGCGGCAGCAGCGCGGTGATCACGGAGATGCCCACGATGGCGTACGGCATCTGGAACAACTGCCAGGCGAAGCCGTAGGTCGGGACACCGTCGTAGGGGGCGTGCCGCTGCGCCGCGTTGGCCACGTTCAGCACCACCAGGAACGAGATCTGGGTGGTGAGGATGTAGCCGAACAGCGGGGCGGCCATCCGCCTGATCTCGGCCACCTCGACGCGGCGGAAGTCGAAGCGCGGGTGCCAGCGGAACCCCACCCGGCGCAGGAACGGGATCAGCGCCGCGGTCTGCAGCACGATGCCGAGCGTGGTGCCCACGCCGAGCAACCGCACCTCGGTGCCGCTGATGGTGGTCGTCGAGGCGCTGGTCCCGCCGATCGCGACGAACAGCAACAGGACGGCGATCACCACGACGTTGTTGATGACCGGGGTCCACATGGGCGCCGCGAAGCTGCCTCTGGCGTTCAGCACGCCGCCGGCCAGCGAGCTCACCCCGTAGAAGAAGATCTGTGGGATGAAGAAGAACGCGAAGATCACCGTCAGGTGATGCTCGGCCGGCGTGAGGTCGTGCGCGTAGAGGTCGACGAGCAGTGCCGCGCCCAGGGTGGCGACCAGGGTCAGCGCGGCCAGCGCCATCGTGGCCAGGGTGAACATCCGCTGGTCGTAGGCCTCGCCCCCGTCGGCGTCCCGCTTCGCGGCGTTGACGAGCAGCGGTACCACGACACTGGTCAGGATGCCGCCGAGCATCAGGTCGTACACCGCGTTCGGCAGCGTGTTGGCGTTGTTGTACGCGGTCGAGATCCCGGCGATGCCGAGCACGTAGGCGATGACGAGCGTGCGGAGGAACCCGGTGCCGCGGGATGCGAGGGTGCCCAGCGCCATGACGCCGCTGGAACGGACGACGTTCACGTTCTCGACGCCCGGCCGTGAGCTGGTGCCCCGGCCATCGCCGGGCGGGCGCCCGCCGCCGGGTCCCGGTGGCTGCGCGCGGTGCGAGCCTGGCAGCCGTCCGGGCTCGGCCGCTGGGGATCCAGCGCTGCCGTAAGGCCCCGGTGCCGCCCGGTCGCGGCGCTGCGGCCGCCCGGTCACGTCAGCGGCGGTCTGCCCCGCCCGGGGCGGTGGCGTGGTCATCGTCCTCCTTGGCTGGCTGACGCTCGTCCGCGGTCCCCGAACCGACGCTACCGGGTTCATCACCTCCAGATGCCGGATCGCGCGGGCTGGGCATGGGGTCAAGCTCTTCCGCCTCCGCGCCGGCGTCCCCCTCCTGCGGCCCGCCGCGGCGGATCGCCCTGGCCGCGGCGGAGAGCACGAACACCACGAGCGCGACGCTGATGATGACGATCGCCAGCGTGCCGAAGTGCGTGGCGGTCACCGTCAGGGTCTTCGGCACGCCCGGCAGGTTGGCCCCCCCGGGAGTGGCCAGCCACAGGGTGAGCGTCTTCGACCCGGCGGCCGCGGCCTGCACCGGGATCCGGACCGGCACCTCGGATTTGCCTGGCACCGTGACCAGGCGTTTGTAGGGCGCGATCGTCACCTGGTCCTCGGCCGCCACTCTGGCCTTGACCTGGACCGTGACCGCATAGGGCAGGTTGTTGCGTACCGACACGGGCACGTCGCCCGCCTTGCCGCCGAGCGTGACCCGCCCCGAGGTGACGATCCTGACCTGTGCCAGCTTCCCCGTCACGAAGGACAGTTCGTGGCGGAGCAACTGCTCGGCCGGCCGCTGCGCCCTCTTGCCGCCACGCCAGGCGGAGGACTCGACCGCCTCCACAGCGGTGGACAGGTAGCCCCGGCCGCCCGTGGTGCGGATGCTGTCCAGCAGGCGGACCTGCGCGACAAGCTCGTCGCGCACCTGCCGTAGCAGTGACCCGGTCAATTCGCGGCGGCTCAGCAGATTCAACGGCGGCGCCCGCCGGGCGGGCGATCCCGGCGCTGGCCCATCGGCGACCATGCTGGCCAGCGTGGCCGGGCGCAGCCAAGGTGCGGTGGCCGTCTCGTTCAGCAGCGTGTCGGCCAGGCCCAGGGACGGATCCCAGCGGCGTGGCGGGGCGACCACCACCGCGCGGGATGCGCGGGCCGGCTCGGCGGCGATCATCGCTGTCTCTGCGAGGAACCACTGCTCCTTGGCGAACGCGGCGGCCTGCCGGACCTGGGCGTGCACGCTGGCCGGCATCGGAGCCGGGCCGGGCACCACGCCGGGCACCACGCCGGGTATCTGGTTGCGCCGCAGCGACAGGATCTGGGTGATCTTGTGGTCGGACAGCAGGACGTGCATCAGGCCGCCGAACCGATTGGGCGTGGTGGTTACCGCCGTGGGGGTGTAGTTGACCTGGGTGGCGGGCGGCATCAGCTTGCTGTCCATGATCATCACCTGGACGTGCTGCTGCGCCGCCAGTTCCTCCAGGACGCCGTAGTCCGCCACCCCGTCGGCCGGCCAGGCCATCACGCCGGGCGCGGCCGGGGTGGACCGCTGGTACCGGCCGAGAAGTTGCTGCGCCGCGGCCTGGCCATCGGCGAACGCGGTGGTGAGTTCGCCGTCCAGCCCATGGTGGGCCATGGCGGCCATGTCCACGTCGGCGTAGGGGGTGCTGAAGAAGTCCTGCTCACCGGCCAGGTCCCTGACGTCGCTCAGCCACGCCGCCGCGGGACGGCTGGCCTGCTTGGTCGTTGCCCCGGTGCAGTCCGCGCGGGCGCTCACCTGGTAGCGCTGCTTCATCACCGAGACGTCGCTCAGCAGCGCCGGGTCGATCGCCCAGGTGATCATGGCACGGTGGCCGCCGGTGGACTGGCCGGCCGCGAGCAGTGAGTTGAGCCGCCCGCGAGGTGCCACGCTGGCCGCGAGTTCGTTGGACAGCAGCGCCGGGCACGCGCCCCGTTGCGGGGTGTCGATGAGCGGCCAGACCCAGCCGATGGTCAGTGGCTTCACCGTGTGTGCCGCCCGCTTTCCCGGCCAGAACGGCAGGAAGGTGCGGGCCATGTCCAGTACCGCGCCCGCGCTGCTCAACTGCGCGGCCAGCGGGTACACGCCGAACATGTGCATCTGCGTCTGGGCCACATCCAGCGTCAGGGTCCACGGCTCGGTCCTGTGCGGTGGCACCCGGCCGGGCAGGGTGCGCTGCGCAAAGGGCACCTGGGAGGCCAGGCCCGACGAGCTCTGCGCGGTCAGGTAGCCGTGCATGGCCGACCGGCTGGACAGGGCGACGCCGGCCGACCAGAGCTGCACCGTCAGGCCCTGCAGCGTCGCAGCCGTCGGATTGGCGACGATTCCCGAGACGATGACCTTGCCCTTGGGCGTCGCGATGGTCGGGCTCAGCGATGTGATCGCGATCCACGGGTGTGTCCGTGCCCCGAACTGGCCCGCTGCCGCGGTGCGGACCGCCCCGGTCCCGGCATCTGGCGCGGCCGCCGCGGGCACCGTCGCGAGCCACCCGGCGCCCAGTGCCGCAGCCGCGGCCGCCAGCCGCAGGCACCGCCGGGTCACCGTTCGCCCCCGGTGCTGTGCTAGCCCGGGGGGGCACTCCGCCTCTCCGGGGGCAAGCCCCCGGAGACCACGGCCCGGAACCCCCCGTAGCTCAAGGCCCCGTTCCTTCGTCACGGGGCCTTGGCCCGGCCGCTGACACGCCATGCCGAAATGTTATTGCCGATCGTCGGCTGCCGCTTACGCCCCGCGATCATCACTCGCGGCCGCGCATGCGGCGCCGCGGCCGCCGCACCAGCCCCGGCGCCGGGCACCGCAGGTGCCGGTCCATTTCCGATTGGCCGCCGCGAGCCCTACCCTCATGGCGTGCCGGATTCCTCTGACCTCACCCCGGACCAGCGCCGCGCCGCTGCCGACCTGCTGCGCGGTCAAGTGGCGCCGATAGCCGAGCTGGCCCGCCTGTTCACCGACCACGGCCACGAACTGGCCATCGTCGGCGGGATGGTCCGGGACGTCTTCCTCCGCCGCACGCGCCCGGACGTCGAGTACGACCTGGCCACCGATGCGCGGCCGGAACAGGTACGCCAGATCACCGCCCGCTGGGCCGACAAGGTCTGGGAGACCGGGATCGAGTTCGGCACGCTGGGCCTGCGCAAAGGCGACATCGTCTGCGAGATCACCACCTACCGCAGCGATGAGTATCAGCCGGATTCGCGCAAGCCCGGGGTGACCTACGGCCGGTCGCTGGAGGCGGACCTGGCCCGGCGCGACTTCACGGTCAACGCCATCGCGGCGCGGCTGCCGTCGCTGGAGCTTGTCGACCCTTTCGGCGGCATGCGTGACCTGCGGGCCAGGGTGCTGCGCACGCCGGGAAGGCCGGAAGACTCGTTCAACGACGACGCGCTGCGGATGCTCCGCGCGGCGCGGTTCGCCGCGCAGCTCGGCTTTTCCGTGGAACCCGGCGTGCGGGCGGCGATGACCGCGATGGCCGCCCGGCTGTCGGTGGTGTCCGCGGAACGGATCAGTGGCGAGCTGACCAAGCTGCTCCGCTCGCCCGGCCCCTACGGACCGGTGCGCGGGATATCCGTCCTGGTGGACACGGGGGTCGCGGAACAGGTCCTGCCCGAGGTGCCCAAGCTCCGGCTGGAGCGGGACGAGCATTTCCGGCACAAGGACGTGTACCAGCACACGCTGACCGTGCTGGCCCGTGCTACCACCCTGGAGGCCGCCTACGGGCTGGAGAACGACCTGGTGGTCCGGCTCGCGGCGCTGTTGCACGACATCGGCAAGCCCAAGACCCGCCGCAAGCTGCCCGGCCCAGGGGGCAGGGTGGCCTTCCACCATCACGAGGTGGTCGGGGCGGCGATGGCCAGGGACAGGCTCACCGCGCTGCGCTTTCCCTCGGCCGTGGTCTCGGATGTGTCCGAGCTGGTCTTGCTGCACCTGCGGTTCCACGGCTACGGGGAGGGGGAGTGGACCGATTCGGCGGTACGGCGCTACGTGCGGGACGCGGGTCACCTGCTGACCCGGCTGCACGTGCTGACCCGGGCGGACTGCACAACGAGGAACATGGCCAAGGCGCAGCGCCTGGAGCGCGCCTACGACGACCTGGAGAAGCGGATCGCCGTGCTGTCGGTGCAGGAGGAACTGGACAAGATCAGGCCGGACCTGAACGGCACCGAGATCATGGAGATTCTCGGCGTGCCGTCGGGGCCGATCGTCGGCAAGGCCTGGCGGTACCTGCTGGAACAGCGCATGGAGCACGGCCCGCTCGGCCACGAGCGCGCCGTTCAGGAACTGCTTGACTGGGCCGGCGAGGAGGGCCTGGACGTGCCGGAGCCCCCGGAGGAGACCGGCGGGGACTGACGGCTGAAAAGCCAGTAGCCGGCCGCCGCTGCGACGTACCCGGCCGCGACCACCCCCAGGATCACCGGTGATTTGCCGTCATGCGGCACGAAGGCCGCGCACGCAATCGCCCCGACAGCCAGCGAGACGTTGAACATCACGTCGTAGAAGGCGAACAGCCGGCCGCGGAATGCGTCGTCGGTCTCCTCCTGCAGCACCGTGGTCGCGCAGATGGCCACGCCCTGCGCGGTCAGGTACAGGAAGAACCCGAAGGCCAGATACACGATCTCGTCGAAGCTCTCGCCCAGCACCGCGGTCACCACCCCGGCGGCGGCGAGCAGCAGCGCGATGACGGCCCGCTTGGACAGCCGCCGGGTGGCGGGCGGCACGACCAGCGCCGCGCAGCCGTAACCGACTGCGGAGACCGTGGCCAGCAGCACGACATGGGCCTCGGCCACCGGGGCGCTTGAGGGGTAGAAGTAGTTCCGGTACAGCAGGATCGACACCACGGTCAGGATCCCGAACAGGAACTTGCCGGCACCTGTGGCGCCGAGCGCACTGGCCGGCCCGCGGTGCCTGACCACGTACCGCGCGGCGGCCGCCAGGTCGGCGGCGACCGCGCCCACCTCGCCGAGCAGCCGTCCCGGCTCGGCGCCCGGCTCGAACTGCGGGCCGAGCAGGTCGCGGCGCATGGTGGCGGCCACCGCGCTGGCCGCCACGTAGCAGCAGCCGGCCACCACCAGCGTGATGGCCGCGCCGCGCTCGGTGTCGCCGGTGGCCGCGTTCAGGCCGAGGGCGATGATGCCGCCGATCGCGCCGACGATGCCGCCGACGGTCGGTGACACCGAGTTGGCCATCACCAGCTTGTCCTCGGCCACCACGTGCGGCAGCGCGGCGGACAGCGACGCCAGGAAGAACCGGTTCAC
>DASXKD010000055.1:0-4172 GCA_036497045.1 Streptosporangiaceae bacterium
CTCGGCTGGATCTACCTGGCCATGGACCACAACCTCGGCAAGCGCTGGGTGGTGCTCAAGGGCCTGCTCAACACCGGCGACACGGCAGCCCAGGAGGCGGCCGTCGCCGAGCGCCGGTTCCTCGCGGAGGTCGAGCACCCCAGCATCGTCGCGGTCTACAACTTCGTGCAGCACGCCGACCGGAAGAGCGGACAGTCGGCCGGTTACATCGTCATGGAATATGTAGGCGGGAAATCCCTGCGGCAGATCTTGCAGGAGCGCCGCCAGACGGGACAGTCGCTGCCCCTGCCGATCGCGCTCGCCTACGCGATCGAAGTGCTGCCCGCGCTCGGCTACCTGCACAGCAGGGGCCTGGTGTACTGCGACTTCAAGCCGGACAACGTCATACAGACCGAGGAACAGCTCAAGATCATCGATATGGGCGGCGTGCGCCGGATCGATGACGACGACAGCGCCATCTACGGGACCGTCGGCTACCAGGCGCCGGAGATCGCTTCGCTGGGCCCTTCGGTGTCCTCCGACCTGTACACGGTCGGCCGTGCCCTGGCCGTGATGACCTTCGAGTTCGCCGGGTACCAGAGCAAGTACGTCAGCAGCCTGCCGGACCCGGCGTCGGTTCCGCTGCTCGCACAGCAGGAGTCGTTCCTGCGCGCGCTGCGGCGGGCCACCGACCCGGACCCGGACCGCCGGTTCGCCTCGGCGGGGGAGATGGCCGACCAGCTCACCGGGGTGTTGCGCGAGGTGCTCGCGGTCGCCGACGGCAGGCCCCGGCCGGCGTTCTCCACGCTGTTCAGCCCCGAACTGCAGGCGGCCGGGGTGGCCGGGACCCTGGCCGACGGCAGCCCGGCCGCCCAGCCCCCGCCGCCGGCCGCGGAGATCGTCACCGCGCTCCCGGTGCCCCAGGTGGACGCCGCCGACCCGGCGGCCGGCTACCTGGCCACGCTGAGCACGCTGGACGCCGGGCAGCGCACCGCCGTGCTGGCCGCCGCCGTCGCCGGCGACCAGGGCACGCCGCAGGAGGTCGCGCGGTCCGCGGAGACCCGCCTGGCGCTGGCCCGCTCCCGTATCGTCACCGGTGACCTGGCCGGCGCCGGCACCATGCTGGCGGACCTGGCCGCCGAGGACCCGGCCGACTGGCGCATCGCCTGGTACCACGGGCTGCGGGAACTGGCGGGCGGCAACCCGGCCGGTGCCCGTGCCGCGTTCGACGCGGTCGCCGGCGCACTGCCCGGCGAACTGGCCGCCAAGCTCGCGCTCGGGTTCGCCGCCGAGGCGGCCGGCGACCAGGCGGCCGCCGACCGCTACTTCCGGCTCGTCTGGACCGTGGACCACGCCTACATCGGCGCGGTGTTCGGGCTGGCCAGGACCCGGCTGGCGGCCGGCGACCCGGTGGCGGCGATCGCCGCGCTCGCCGCCGTGCCCGAAACCTCCAGCCACCACCTGGCGGCGCAGGTGACCGCGGTGCGCATCCAGGTGTCGCCGCGCCCCGGCCAGGCCCAGGTGTCGCCCGATGACCTGGGGGAGGCCGGCGCCCGGGTGGACCGGCTCAAGCTCGATGCCATCCAGATGGAGTACCTCACCGCCGAGGTGCTCCGCGCCGCACTCGCCTGCGCCGAAGCAGGGGGGGCCGTGCCCGGCGGACGGCTGCTTGGCTGCGAGTTCACCGAGCGCGGGCTGCGGTCCGGCCTGGAGCGCAGCTACCGGGCCCAGGCCCGGCTGGCACTGGACCGGCGCCGCCGGATCGAGCTGGTCGAGATGGCCAACAGCGTCCGCCCGAGGACGTGGATATGACGACAGGGCCGGAGCCTGGAGTGTGCCCGAACTGCGGCCTGGCGGTCGGCGCGACGGACAACTTCTGCGAGAACTGCCGTACCGAGCTTGCCCCGGCCGTGGTCAGCGGCGACGCGCCCACGGCGGCCCGCGAATGCCCGGCCTGCCACTCGGCGCAGATCAGCGCGGACGGCTATTGCGAGTCCTGCGGGCGCAAGATGCCCGCTGGCCGTGACCACATCGAGCTGGACCTCGGGCTGCTGGCCGGGGTCACCGACAAGGGCCTGCGGCACCCGCGCAACGAGGACGCCATGGGCCTGGCTACCGCGGAACAGGCAGGCCACCCGGTCGCGCTGGCCGTGGTCTGTGACGGGGTGTCCAGCTCACGTCGCCCGGACGAGGCGTCGCTGGCCGCCGTCAAGGTGGCGGTGCGGGTGCTGCTGGCCGGCGTGCGGGAGGACGCGGACCTGCTCGAAACCTCCCGGGCCGCGGTCGCCGCGGCGCAGCAGGCGCTGGCCGGCCTTGACGAGCCCGGGCCCGGGGACCCGCCCTCGGCCACGTTCGTCTCCGCGGTGCTGACCCACGAGGCCGCGACGCTGTGCTGGCTCGGTGACAGCCGCGCCTACTGGCTCGGCGCCGGATCGGATGCCAAGCGGCTGACCGACGACGACTCGCTGGCCAGCGAGATGGTCGCGGCCGGCCTGGTGTCCGAGGCCGACGCGATGGCGCTGCCCGGGGCCCATGTGGTGACCGGCTGGGTCGGGGCCGACGCGGCCGGCACCGAGCCGCACGTGGCCACGTTCACCCCGCCCGGCCCCGGCGTCCTGCTGCTGTGCTCCGACGGCCTGTGGAACTACCGGCCAGGCGCCGCGGAACTGGCCGCACTGGCCATGCCCGGGGCGCTGACCGACCCGCTCGGCACGGCCGCGGCACTGGTCAGCTTCGCGCTGGAGGCCGGTGGCATGGACAACATCACCGCGGTCATCGCCCCCTTCCCGCCCACGGCACCTGCACCCGAGGAGAAACCTGCCGATGAGCACTGATTTCACTGTGGAAATCTCGCAGAACGAATACCTCGCCGAAGGCGCCGAGGATGTCAACGCCATCGTCACGGTGACCTCCCCGGACACCGGGGTCGCGGCGCCCGTGGACGGCCAGGGCAGCGCGGAGATCATCATCATCGACTGCTCCGGGTCGATGCGGTCACCGCGGACCAAGATCGAACAGGCCCAGGCGGCGACCGCGGCCGCCGTGGACGTGATCAGGGACGGCGTGGCGTTCGCCGTGATCGCGGGCACCAACAAGGCCCAGCCGATCTTCCCGCTCGACTACGGCCTGACCATCGCCGACGACCAGACCAGGTTCCTGGCCAAGCAGGCCGTGGCCGGCTCGCTCCCCCGCGGCGGCACCGCGATCGGCCAGTGGCTGCGGCTGGCCCACTCCATGTTCCTGTCCCACCCGGCCGCGCTGCGGCACGCGATCCTGCTGACCGACGGCCAGAACCAGCACGAGACCCCCGAGCAGCTCGGCGAGGCGATCAGCCTGTGCGAGGGCGTGTTCAGCTGTGACTGCCGCGGCGTCGGCACCGACTGGCAGGTCGGCGAACTGCGCCGCATCTCCTCCGCGCTGCTTGGCACCGTGGACATCGTGCCCGACCCGTCCGGGCTGGCCGCCGACTTCGCGGCCATGATGCAGACCGCCATGGGCAAGCAGGTCGCCGACGTGTCGCTGCGGGTCTGGACGCCGCAGCATGCGACGTTCCGGTTCCTGAAGCAGGTCGCGCCCACGGTCGAGGACCTGACCGGCCGGCGCGTCCAGTCGGGCCCCCAGGCGGGCGACTATCCGACCGGCGCCTGGGGCGCGAGTGAGAGCCGCGACTACCACCTGTGCGTGCGGGTCACCCCGGCGGGGGTCGGGCAGGAGATGCTGGCCGCCCGGGTGAGCCTGGTCGCGGCCACGCCGTCAGGGCCCGACGTGCTCGGCCAGGGCCTGGTGCGGGCCATCTGGACCGATGACGAGGCCCTGTCCACCCGGATCAACGGGAGCGTCGCGCACTACACCGGCCAGGCCGAACTGGCCCAGGTGATCCAGGAGGGCCTGGAGGCGCGCAAGCGGGGCGACGAGGACACGGCCACCGCCAAGCTCGGCCGGGCGGTGGCGCTGGCCGAGCAGTCCGGCAACGAGGGCACCGCCAAGCTGCTCGCCAAGGTCGTCGACGTGGTCGATGCCGCCTCGGGCACCGTGCAGCTGAAGAAGAGGGTCGACGACGCCGACGAGATGGCGCTGGACACCCGGTCGACCAAGACGATCCGGACGAAGAAGTGAGGCGGCATGCCGACCTGTCCTAGCGGCCACGACTCTGCCAGCACCGACTTCTGTGACGTGTGCGGGATGCGGATGGA
>DASXKD010000056.1:0-2099 GCA_036497045.1 Streptosporangiaceae bacterium
AGGCTCTCGTCGGTTAGCGATCGGAGAGGGACCGACCATGCGGGCGATATGGATCACGAGCTCAGCAGGACCGGACGGACTAGAGGTGCGGGAATCCGCGGATCCCGTGCCCGGGCCGGGACAGGTGCGCGTCCGCGTACGCGCGGCCGGGCTGTGCTTCGCCGAGGTGATGGCCGCCCAGGGGCTGTACCCCGACCGGCCGAAGCCGCCGTGCGTGATGGGCTACGAGGTGGCGGGCGTCATCGACGCGGTCGGCGACGGCGTCGCTGACGACCTCGTGGATTCGCGGGTGATCGCGCTGACCAGGTACGGCGGCCATTCGGACGTGGTGTGCGTCCCCGCCGGGCAGGCGCTGCCCATCCCGGACGGCAAGGACTTCGAGGAGGCGGCCGCGCTGCCGGTGAACTACCTGACCGCCTATCACATGCTGTTCCGCGTCGCCTGCGTCCGCCCCGGAGAGCGGGTGCTCGTGCACATGGCCGCGGGCGGGGTCGGGACGGCGGTGCTGCAGCTGTGCCGGACCATCGACGGGGTGGTGACGTTCGGCACCGCCTCGGCTGCGAAGCACGAGGCGCTGCGCGCCGAGGGTTGCACCCACCCCATCGACTACCACACGGCCGACTACGCGGCCGAGGTCCGCAGGCTGACCAACGGCGAAGGCGTGGACGTAGTGCTCGACTCGCTCGGCGGCGCGGACTGGCGCAAGGGGCTGAAGCTGCTGCGACCAGTCGGCCGACTGGTCGCCTACGGGTTCGCGAACCTGGCCAGCGGCCAGCGCCGCCGTCCGGTGCACGTGCTGTCCCAGGTCGCGAGCATGCCGCGGCTCACCCCGGTGCAGCTGATGAACCGCAACAAGAGCGTCTGCGGTGTCCACATCGGGCGACTCTGGGACCAGATCCCGATGCTGCGCCAGGAACTGGGGGAGGTGCTGGCCCTCTGGGAAGCGGGCCGCATCACGCCGCGGATCGACGCCACGTACCCGTTCGCCAAGGCGGCCGACGCCCACCGCCGGATCCTGTCCCGGCAGAACACCGGCAAGATCGTGCTGACGCCCTAACCGGGGGATTCGGTGGCGTGCGCCACGGCGTCGTCCAGGCTGGCGAAGTGGGGTATCACCTGGTCGATGCCGGTGATCTCGAGAACGCGCAGCACAGCGGCGGCCGGCACCGCCAGCAGCACCGCACGACCCTCAGCAAGGGCCCGCTTGTGCGCATCCACCAGGACACGAAGCCCGGCGGAGTCACAGAACCTGGTCCTGGTCATGTCGACCACGAGCGCCGGGGACCCGTCCGCGGCCGCTTGCTGCAGCGCCGCCCGCAGCCCGGCAGCGTTAGTGATGTCAACCTCCTCAGGCACCGTCACGACACGCACGCCCCTGACCACGTCAACTTCAAGCATCGGACCCACCTCCCCGGTCGCGCACTCCCAGGATCGGCGCCCGGCCGGATCCCGTCAATAGATATGGGAAAAAAACTTCACGTATTTAATCTCGCGACAATAGTCCCGCGAGATATATAATCAGGAGAATGAGCGAGCCTGGCGAGCGCGCGGGTACCTGGACGCTGCTGACCGGGCACGGGCACGTGCTCGTGGAGATCGCCCGCCATCCCGATGCCCGGATCCGGGACATCGCCGCCGCCGCCGGGCTCACCGAACGCGCGGTCCAGGCCATCGTGGCTGACCTGGAGGCCGCGGGCTACCTCACCCGCACCAGGACCGGGCGGCGCTCCGTGTACACCGTGGATCCTGACATGTTCTTCCGGCACCCTGCCCAGGAAGGACACCGGATCGGTCCGTTCCTTGCCCTGCTCGCCTCGGCCGGCGACGCCTGGAACCCGGCCGGGCCGGAACTGGGTCACGGCGAGGCGGCCCAGGCAGGCGAATGAGCGCGGCCAGCCGGCTGCTCAAGCGCGCCTGGTCCAGGCGGTCCAGGCCGCCAGCCAGCCGTCGGTGAGCGCCCGCCGGGACTCCGCCTCAGCCAACGCGCTGCTACCCCGGTCCATGCGCAGCGCGCGGCCCATGTGGTCGGACCAGTAGCGCTCCCAGGCCTGCTGCGCGGGAAGGCTGGGCACCGCCTCGCCCAGGACGGCGTGCCGCAG
>DASXKD010000057.1:0-9223 GCA_036497045.1 Streptosporangiaceae bacterium
CGCTCGACATCATCGCCGCTGTCTTCACCAAGGACGTCAACAGCTCCTGGTGGCTCGGCCTGGTGACCGGCATCCTGGAGATCGTGCTCGGCTTCTGGGCCTCCCAGCAGGAGTTTCCCGCTCAGGGAGCGCTCCTGCTGCTCTGGGTCGGGTTCTTCGCCTTGTTCCGTGGGATCTCCGAGATCGTCATCGGGTTCGAACTCCGGTCCCGCCAGCACAGCTAGCGAGGCCGACTCGCGCCGCTGGGTCACCGGTGGGCGAGCTCCGGTGCGTCGGTGAGAAGCCGGTAGCGCTCGATGAGGAAGTAGCTGCGGGCTAGCCTCGTCCCGGCCACGACGAAGAATGCCTTGCCGAGGAGGAGTTCGTCGGACCCGGGTTCGACGCGCACCAGGTAGTCGCGGAGGATGCGGGCGATGTCGTAGGCCCGGTTGCCGCCGCGGCTGTAGTCGAGGAACGCCGCGCTGCGCCGTATGTCTCTCAGGTTCCCGGTGCGCACCTCCGGCGGGCACGCGACCTCGGCAAACCGCGCGGCAACCCGCCGGACCCGCGCGCCTAGCTGAGGCATCTCACTGTCCACCCGCCCAGCCTGGCACGAAAACCGGCTCGCCCGAAGAGGGAAAGGCTCCGCCTAAACTGCGGTGATGTTTTCGCGGCTGCCATAGGCGCACAGCGCATACAGCGCCAGCACGTCCATGGCCACGATGGCCAGCGACCAGATCGGGTAGGCGGGGATGAAGAACATCTGGTCGATGGCGTTGAGCCCGATCACGACCACGGCGAACCAGCGGAACATCTGGTTGGCCGCCAGCACCCCCACCGCCGCGACGAGCTGCAGGGCGCCGAGGATGGCGGTGACCCAACCCCAGGTGGTCAGGTTCGCGAACACGTAATGCGCGTGAGCCGGGAACACATCGGAGCCGGTGGCCGCGGCGATGCCCTGGACCAGGTTGAAGCAGCCGGTGAGGACCAGCAGGACGGACGCAAACAGGAGCAGCCCATAGCCGCGGCTTCCGGTGTGGCGCGTGGCCGCACCGGTGGCCGGCGTGGTGGTTGGCGGCGTCATGTGGCCTCCCTGCCGGCGGTGCAAGTGCTCAATCGCTTCGCGGCTTGGCACTTGGGGCGGCGGCGGGCGCGGGCGGCTCGTTGTACACGTCGCCCATGATCCCCACTTGCTTGGTGGTGAACGTGCGTTCCCGGCGCAGGTTGCGGGTGAAGGCGAACCACCAGCTCAGCACGGCGCCGAACCGGTTGCGGTAGCCGGTCAGGAACCCGATGTGGATGAACAGCCAGACAACCCACCCGGGGAACCCGGCGAACTGCAGCTTTCCTACGGAGACCACGGCGCGGCCGCGGGAGAGGTAGGCGGCCGAACCCAGGTCGTAGTAGCGGAACGGCTTGGCCGTGGTGCGGCCCGCCACCTCGTGGCGGATGCGCCGGCCCGCGTACAGGCCGGTTTGCATGGCGACCTCGGCGACCCCGGGGAGCTTGTTCAGGCTCATCACGTCGCCGGTGACCATGATCTCCGGGTGGCCGGGGATGCTCAGGTCGGGGCCGACCTCGATCCGCCCGGCCCTGTCCTGTTTCGCGCCGGTGGCCTGGGCGATGGCGCTCGCCACCGACGGCGCCGCGATACCGGCGGTCCACAAGACGGTGCCCGCGTCATACCGGGTCTCGGTGCCGTCCTCGGCGCGGACGCTGAGCCCGGTGCCGTCGATCTGGGTGACGATCGAGTGCATGTGCTGCTCGACCCCCAGCCCGTCCAAGGCAGCGGCCGCCTTGGCCGACAGCTTCGGGCCGAACGGGGCCAGCGGCGCGGCCCCGCCGTCGAACAATAGGACCCGCGCGTCCTCGGGCTTGATCTGCCGGTACTCGGTGCGCAGCGTCTTGGTCGCCACCTCGCGGATCTGCCCAGCCAGCTCGACACCCGTCGGCCCCGCCCCGACCAGGGCGAAGGTGAGCCACCGGCGGCGCTCCGCTGGGTCGCTTTCCGATTCGGCCAGCTCGAACGCGCCGAACACCCGGCGCCGGATGACCAGGGCATCCTCGATGGTCTTCATGCCGGGCGCGTACATGGCGAATTCGTCGTGGCCGAAGTAGGACTGCTCCACCCCGGCCCCCACGATCAGGTAGTCGTAGCCGAATTCGATGGTCTTCCCGGCCGGGCGCGTGGCCAGCACCTGGCGCCGCCCCACGTCGATGCCGGTCACCTCGGCCAGGACAAATTCCACGTTCCGGTTCTTGCGCAGGATGGCGCGCAGCGGGGCGGCGATCTTCCCCTCGGACAGGATCCCCGTCGCGCACTGGTACAGCAGCGGCTGGAACAGATGATGCTCCGCCCGGTCGATCAGGGTCACGTGGACCGGGGCCCGGCGCAGCCCCCGGACCGCGAACAGGCCCGCGAACCCGCCCCCGATAATCACCACCCGGCGCCGGTTGTCCTGGTCGTTCATGGCCCGCCTAACCTCCTGCTCGGTACGGAACCCCGGCGGGTCAGCCTGCCGGGTCGTGCCAGGTATCCCGGTCGGGGAGCAGCCGGTCGGCCTCCTTGGGACCCCAGGTGCCCTTGGCGTAGGGGTGGACGGGCACGGCGTCGCCGAGCACCGAGTCCACGATCTTCCACGCGGCCTCGACGGTGTCCTGCCGGGCGAACAGCCAGCGTTCACCGTCCAGGGCGGCGCCGATCAGCCGGTCGTAGGGGCGCTGGTCGCTGCCGGGCTGCTGGGCGAACGTCAGTTCCTGCGCCTCCGGCTCCCATCCGGCCCCTGGCTTCTTGCCGGCCAGGCTGAGGCTGACCGCGGTCTCCGGCCAGACCCGGAACCGCAGCTCGTTGCGGTGCGGCAGCGGCGCGAGCCCGAAGAGGTCCCGCGGCGGGTGCCGGAACCTGACGGTGACCTCGGTGGCCGTGACCGCCATGCACTTGCCGGCCCGGATCAGGATGGGCACGTCCGCCCACCGCCAGGAGTCGGACATCATCCGCAGCGCAACGAAAGTCTCCACGGTCGAGCGGGGGTCGACGCCGGCCACGTCGTGGTAGCCCTCGTACTGACCGCGGACGGTGTGCTCGGGCGTCAGCGGGGTGAGCGAGGCCACCAGCCGCGACTTGGCGTCCCGCCAGTTGCTCAGCCCCTCCCCCTCCGGCGGGTCGGCCATCACCGTGGCCAGCACCTGCAGCATGTGGTTCTGCACAACGTCCCTGATCGCGCCGGTCTTGTCGTAGAACGAGCCCCGGTCGGACACGTCGAACGCCTCGGCCATCGTGATCTGGATGCTCTCCACGTAGGTGCGGTTCAGCAGCGGCTCGATCACCGAGTTGGCGAACCGGCCGAAGAGCACGTTCTCCACCGGCTCGAAGGCCAGCCAGTCATCGACCCGGAAGATGGCCTCTTCGCCGAAGTACTGGTGCATCGTGTCGTTCAGCTTCCGCGAGCCTGCCAGGTCGGAGCCGAACGGCTTTTCCACCATCACCCGGGCGCCCCGGGCGCGGCCGGCCGTGGCGATGCCCCGGGCGATCCGCCCGAACAAGAACGCCGGCACCTCCATGTAGAACAGCACCTGCTCGCCCGGTCCGATCATGTCGGACATGGCCTGGTAGGTGGCGTCGTCGTCGAGATCGCCGTCCACGTAGCGGAGCAGGCTGAGCATCTTGACCGCCGACGGGCTGCCCGTGTCCATGTTGTTGAGCTTCAGCGACGCGGTCGCGTAGTCGCGGAACTGCTCCAGGCCCCAGCCCTTCTTGGACACCCCGATCACCGGGACGTTCAGCACGTCGCGCTCGACCAGTCCCACCAGGGCGGGGAACGTCTCTATCTTGGCCAGGTCCCCGGTCGCCCCGAAGATCACCAGCGCGTCGACACGGTCCGACATGTCATCCTCCCTGCCTGGTCGTGCTCCCAGCACATCGCGATGCACACCCGCCCGTCATCACCCATGCGGGTGACTGGACTGCCCGGCGCCGGTGCTCTCAAATGAGCCGGCCCGCGCTGTCATGCTGCCTGAGCCGTCCCCGGCGCCACATCTGGCGGTACAGGCCGCCCGAGCGGAGGAGTTCGGCGTGCGTGCCGCGGGCGGCCACCCGCCCGTGGTCGAGGAGGACGATCTCGTCGACCTGGTCGAGGCCGTCGAGGTCGTGGGTAATGAGCAGTGTGGCGCGGCCCTGGGTGACCGTCAGGATGTCGGTGGTCAGGGCGCGGCGGCTGTCCGGGTCCAGGTGCGCTGTCGGCTCGTCGAGAATCATCAGCGGGGGGTCGGCGAGCAGAGCCCGGGCCAGGGCCAGCCGCTGTCGCTGGCCGCCGGAGATCGCCGTGCCGTGCGCACCGACGGGGGTGTCCCAGCCCAGCGGCAGCGAGGTGATCCACGGCAGCAGCCCGGCCCGGCCCGCGGCGCTGGCCAGCTGTTCACCGGTGGCGGATGGCCGGGCCAGGCGGAGGTTACCGGCGATGGTGGTGTCGAAGATGTGCGGGTCCTGGGCGCAGCCGCCGATGACCGTCCGCACGTCGTCGGCGGCGTAAGCGGACAGGGCCTTCCCCTCCAGGGTCGCGCTGCCCCCGGACAGTTCGCAGAACCGCAGCAAAACGGCGGCCACGGTGGATTTGCCCGCCCCGCTGGGGCCGATCAGCGCGACCCTCCGCCCCGCAGCGAGGTCGAGGTCCACCCCGTCCAGGGCAAGCGGGCCGCCGGGCTCGTACCGGACCTGGGCGCCGCGCAACCGCACGCGGATCGGCCCCGCGGGCAGCGGGAGCGGTGCAGCCGGGTCGCCGACCGGGTCAGGGGCGTCGATGACCGCGGTCAGCCTGGTGGCGCTGGCCCGGGCCTGACCGAGCTGGATCGCCGCGGCGGGCAGGGCGGTCACCGCCTCGAAGGCGGCCAGGGCGGTGAGGGTCACCACGGCCAGCGGGACCCGGGTCAGCGCGCCGGCCCCGGTGGCAGCCACCGCAAGGCCCAGCACCGCCCATACCGTCAGGCCCGCGGTAGCGCTGGACAGGCCGGTCCCCAGGCCCATGCCCGAGGCCGCCCTATGCTCCATCGTGGCCAGCCTGGTCCCGGTGTGCGCGGCCCGGGCGGCGGCTGCCTCCTGAGCCCCGAACGCGTGCAGGTCCGCCGCACCGGACAACAGGTCGGTGAAGCAGGCGGTGAACTCACCCCTGGCCGGGGCGAGGTGCTGGCCGGTCCGCCGGGCCCGGGCGGCGGCCAGCCATGGGACCAGGGCCCCGGCCGTGAGCAGGCCCGCCACGAGCGCCGCCCCCGCCGGGGGGAGGATGAACAGGCACGCGATCACCGCACCGGCCCCCGCCAGGACTGCGGCCGCCGGTGGCGCCACGCCCCGCAGGAACAGGTCCTGGGTGGCGTCCACGTCGCTGACCAGCCGCGCCAGCAGGTCGCCCGGCCGCAGCGTACGCAGCCCGGCGGGCGCCAGCCGCTCCAGCCGCTGGAAGGCCCGCACCCTGATGTCCACAAGTATTCTGAACGCCGCGTCGTGGCTGGCCAGCCGCTCCGCATAGCGGAACACCCCGCGGCCCACCGAAAGACCTCTGACCGCGACCACGGCGATCGCGATCGCGAGGATGTTCGGGTGCTGCGACGCCCGGGCGAGCAGGAAGCCGGAGGTCGCCAGCAGCGCGATCCCGCAGCTCGTGGCGAGGGCGCCCGCCAGCACCGCAAGGATCAGCCGCCCCCGCAGCGGCCGGGCCAGCCACAGCACCCGCACCAGCGGATCGCGGCGCAAGCCTGCCACGCGCGAGCTCATGGCGTCGCCACCGCGGGCATGCGGCCGTGGTGCAGGGTGATCGTCTGGTCGGCCGGGCCCGCCCAGCCGAGGCCGTGGCTGACCAGGACGACGGTGCGGTGCGCCATCAGGGTCTCGATGGTGGCGAGGATCTCTGCCGCGGTGATGGCATCCAGGTGCGCGGTGGGCTCGTCGAGCAGCAGCAGCGGGGCGTCCCGCAAGAACGCCCGGGCCAGCGCGATCCGCTGACGCTCCCCCGCCGACAGACGGCCGGCCCGCTCTCCTAGCTCGGTGTCCAGGCCAGCGGGCAGCGCCTTGATGAACTCTGCCGCACCGGCCAGGGCAGCGGCGTGCTCGATCGCATCGCGGCTCGCGCCCGGCTGGCCCAGGGCGATGTTACCGGCCACCGTGCCAACAAACAGGTGTGGCCGCTGCGGTACCCATGCGATCTGTGCGCGCCACGCAGCTTGATCCAGCTCCGCCAGCGGTACCCCAGCGGCCTCGATGGTCCCCGCTGTGGGTTCGGCGAACCGCAGCAACAGCGCCAGCAGGGTGCTCTTCCCCGACCCGCTCGGGCCGGTCACCGTGATCCGTTCGCCCGGAGCTATCACCAGGCTCACCCCGTCCAAGGCCAGCCCGTCGCGGCCCGGATAGGCCACGCACGCTTCGTTCAGCATGATTTCGCTGCTGCGCAGGTCGGCCGGTACCGGCGTGCCTGGCCGAAGCCGGGAGCCGGCGGTGGCCGGGCCGGGCGGTGCGGTGTCCAGGATGGTGCAGGCGCGGGCGGCCGCGGTGGTGCCCTCGATGCTGGCGTGGAACTGCGCGCCCACCGCGCGCAGCGGCAGATACGCCTCGGGGGTGAGCAGCAGCACCAGCAGTGCGGTCTGGTAACCCAGATGCCCGGCCAGCAACCGCAGGCCCACCTCCACCGCGACCAGCGCCGTGGCCAGCGCCGCCGCCAGCTCCAGCACCAGCGCCGACAGGAACGCCACCCGCAGCGTGCCCATGGTCGCCTTGCGGTGCGCCTCGGAGACCTCACCGATCACCCGCGCCTGCGCCTTCGCCCGGCCGAACAGTTTCAGGGTGGGCAGCCCTTCGACCACGTCGAGGAAGTGCCCGCCGAGCGCCGCAAGCAGCCGCCACTGACGCTGCGTGCGGGCCTTGGTGTGCAGCCCGACCAGGACGGCGAACACCGGGATCAGCGGCAGCGTCACCGCGATCACCACGGCGGAGATCCAGTCGGCGGCCGCAACCCGGGCCACCACCGCCACCGGCACCGCGACCGCGAGCACAAGCTGCGGCAGGTACCGGGCGAAGTAGGGATCGAGCGCGTCCAGGCCCTTGGTGGCCAGCGTGGCGATCTCTCCGGTCTGCTGGCCGCCCAGCCAGGCCGGGCCGAGCCGGAGGGTGTGGGCGGTGAGCTGGCGGCGCAACTGCGACTTGACCGTGGCCGCGGCGCGCAGCGCCACGGTCTCGCCGCCGCCGGCGGCCGCGGCGCGGGCGGCCACCACCACCAGTAGCAGGATCAGGCCCGGCCACAGGGCCGCCACGCCCGTGCCGTGGGCCGCGGTCGCCAGGACATGGGCGAGCAGCCCCGCCTGGGCCAGCACCAGGGCGGTCACCACCAAGCCCAGCCCGACCGTGAAGATCAGGTAACCCCGGGCTGCCCTGGCATGCCGCAGCAGCCGGGGATCGACGGGTCTCACCGCTCCTGGCCGGCTGTCTTTCCGACGGGAGCCGGCGGCGTACCCGGCGGGGCAGGTGCGGCGGGCGGTGCCTTCCGCTCGAACTCCCGGGCGCTGACGCGCCGCCGGAATACGTAGTAGGTCCAGGCCTGGTAGATGAGCACCACCGGCAGCAAGATGATCGCGACGACGCTCATTATCTTGAGCGGGTACGCCGGGGACGCGGTGTTGGCGGCCGTCAGGTTGTTGGCCGCGCTGGTGCTGGAGACCATCACGTTGGGGTACAGGGCCGTGAAGATCGCCACGATAGCTGAGGCGATGGTGACCGTGGTCGCGGCGAAGGCGAAGCCGTCGCGATGCTCGTAGACCAGCCAGAACGCGGCGATGGCTGCGAGGACGGCCAGCAGTTCCACGGGGTTGAGGAAGAACGTGCCGCTGTGCGCCACGTGGGTCCAGATGGCGAACCCGATGACGGCGGCGGTGGTGGCGGGAGCGATGCGGCGGGCCAGGCGCCGGCTGCGCTGGTACATATCCCCGGTGGTCTTCAAGGACAGGAACGTCGCGCCGTGCAGCGCGCAGATCAGCATCAGGGTGACCCCGGTGAACAGCCCGTAGGGCTGGAACAGGTCCCAGAACGAGCCGGTGAAGTTCTGCGCGGAGTTGATGGGGAGCCCCTGCACGAGGTCGCCCAGGGCCACGCCGATCAACAGCGGGGCCAGCAAGCTGCTCACGGTCAGCAGCCAATCCCAGGTGTGCCGCCAGCGCGGGCTGTCACGCTTGCCGCGGTACTCGAACGACAGGCCACGCGCGATGAGCGAGACCAGCAGCAGTACCAGCGCGAGGTTGAAGGCCGAGAACATGGTGGCGTACCAGCCGGGGAACGCGGCGAACATGGCGGCCCCGGCCACGATCAGCCAGACCTCGTTGCCGTCCCACAGCGGCCCGATGGTGTTGATCGCGGCCCTGCGCTCCGCGTCGTCCCTGCCGACAGCGCTGTGCAGCATGCCGACGCCGAAGTCGAACCCCTCCAGGATGAAGAACCCGGTCCACAGCACCGCGATGAGGATGAACCAGAAGGGGACAAGCGTGCTCATGGCGACCTCAGTACTGGACGGCGGGCACGGGGGTGTCCGCCTCTGCGGCGGCGCGCGGGGGCGGGAGCTGCTGGCGGGAGTACTTCAGCATCAGCAGCAGGTCGATCGTGGCGATCACGGCGTACACGAGGACGAATGCCGCCAGGCTGATCGCGATCCAGGTGGTGGACAGCGACGGTGAGATCCCGTTCTTGGTCAGCATGATGCCCTGGACGATCCACGGCTGCCGGCCGCTCTCTGTGAGCAGCCAGCCCGCGGTGTTCATCAAGAACGGCAGCACCACCGCCCAAGTCGCCAGCCACAAGAACCGCCGGGAGGTGGCCAGCTTTTTGCGCCGGATCAGCCACAGCCCCCACGCGCCGATGAGCAGGGACAGCACCCCGCCGTAGGCCATCACCCGCATCCCCCAGTACTGGATGAACACGTTCGGCACGTAGTTACCAGGCCCGTATTGCGTGCTGTATTGCGACTGCAGCGGGTCCAGGCCGACGACCTTGCCGTTCCAGGTGTTGGTGGCCAGCAGCGACAGCAGGTGCGGGATCTCGATGATCTGCGTCGGGGTGTGGTCGTTGTTGCCGCCGCCGATCTGGAACAGCGAGAACGAGCACGGCTGGCAGGTGGTCCACTGCGCCTCGGCCGCCGCGATCTTCATCGGCTGATAGGTGCCCTCCACCACCCCGAGCATGTCGCCCACGAACAGGGTCAGGGTGATCGCCGGGACC
>DASXKD010000058.1:0-15631 GCA_036497045.1 Streptosporangiaceae bacterium
ACAAGGTCGGCTGACCAGCGCAGGAATCTCCGGCAACGGCGGGGCAGGCCCATCGGCCTGCCCCCGCCCGGCTGTCCGGTAACCGTGGTTCGCCCCCTTGGCGTCAGGGGCGCAGGCCGGTGTCCGCCCACCGCTGGAACACCTCGATCCGCGCGGCCGGCCAGACGCCGTCGCAAGGCATCGAGCCGTCCCGGAGCCGGCTGAGGATCTCGGCGGCGCGGGAGCTGACGTCCTGGAAGGACCACAGGTCGAAGGCGAAGCTCATGGACTGCCGGTCGCGCTCGCGGAACAGCGGCTTGATGTTCGCGGCGAAGCTCACCGGCTGATCCGGCCCGGGCAGTTCGGTCGTGCCGTCCTCGGCCACGTCGTCCTCGGCCGGGGCGGGCGGCCCGGCGGGGCCCCAGTCCCAGCGCGGCACCGGGACCTGCTGGGGAGCCGTCCCGGCCCGGGACAGCGCCAGCGCGGTCCGCGACGCCCACTCCAGGCAGGAAGACAGCACCGCACGGAAGTCGGGGTCGGCTGGCAGCGCCGCCTCGTCGGCCGCGGTGGACAGCAGCGCCACCCACCGGGCCCGCTGCTCCTCGCCGAACTCCGCGCCGGGCGCGCCGATGACCGCCTGCCGCACGTCGGCGCCGCCATCGGCGGGCCCGCCGAGCGCCCCGGCCAGCCAGCCGGCCAGCCGGGGTGCCTGGCCCGGGCCGATGTCCGCCAGCAGCGGCGCGAGCACTGGGTCGGCCGGCCCGTGCTTCTCGTAGAACAGCCGACTCATCCTGGTCAGCGCGGTCAGTCCGCCGGCCCAGTCGTAGGGCGTCGGCTCGTCCCCCTCCCCCGGCACTGGGTCGCGGAAGTTCACGTACCAGTGCATGCCGCTGCAGAACGGCTTGTTCTGCGACTGGCCGCACCGGCACAGCGCGTAGTGCTCGCGGGAGGCGCCTTCGGCCCGGTCCTCCGCCGCGCCCTCGGGGCCGGCCAGCGCGATCCCCCCGGTGATGCGGTACGGGCCGTCCTTGGTCACCTCGATGGCCGGCTCGCGCTCGTTGCCCCAGTCGACCTGGTCGCGCGCCTCGATACCGCCGATCGCGTAGCTCAGCGCGCCGGACGGGCAGTCCCGGACGGCGCGGATGATCTCGTCCAGCCGGCCGCCGCTCGGTGCCACGAACGGCTCGGCGCCGGCGCGGAACACCGTGGCCAGCCGGTCGGTGCACAGTCCCGAGTGCTGGCAGATACCGCGGTTGTCGAAGATCGTCAGCTCCTGGCCCCGGTAGCTGTCCCGGCGGTCGGGGACCCGGTTGGCATCCTTGGCGTCGCGGAAGCCGGTGCGGGCATGGCTGCCGTCGCACCACGGCTTGATCGCCGACTGGCCGCAGCGGCACAGCGCCAGTTGCGGCACGGGCCGCTGCTGCGCTCCGAGGTGGTCGGTCAGCCGCGGCACGTTGGTCACCAGGTAGGGCCCGTTGCGGGCCGCCTGGATCTGGGCCGGCAGCCCGGCCTGAAGCTGCCACAGTTCGGCGCGGCGGGAGTCGGCCTGGCCGGGCCGGACCAGCCGGCAGGCCAGGTCCTGGAGTGCCGCGGTGGCCTCGGTGAGTTCCGGCGGGCAGTCGCCGGCCTGGCCCAGCCGCGCCCGCAGTTCGGTGGCCGTCTTGGCCAGCTCCCAGACCCGGTCGGCGGCTGCTATTCCCGGCTGGGGCGGCGCGCCGGTGGCGCCCCGGGTGCCTGCCTGGCGGTGGGTGCCTTCCTGGCCCGGGGCGCCGGGGCCGGCGATCTGGGCCAGCGCGCCCGCGAGCGGCCGGAGCACGCTGTCGGCCAGCCTGGGCACGATCCGCGCCTGGTTCGCGGCGTCGCAGCCCTGCCCGGCCGCCGCCGCCGTCACGATCGAGCAGGCCGTGTCGAACAGTTCACCCAGGGCCCGGCCGGGATCGGCGGCCGGCCGCGGGCCGAGGGCGCCCGCCAGCCCGGCGGCCTGGCGCACCAGCGCGTCGAGTTCCGCCGCGTCCAGTGGCGCCGGCGTGCTGGCCAGCGCGGCGTGCGCGCTGCCGGGCGGCAGGTGCGCGGCGAGGGTGCGCGCTATCTTCCGCATCGCGCCGAGCACCGGCTCCAGGGGCCCGGCGATGGCGGCGCCGCGGCCCGAGCCGATCGCCTCACACAGCCAGGCCGCCTGGTCCAGCCGTTCGGCCAGCAGCGCCCAGGCGGCCTCTCGGTGCGGCATCAGGTAGTCGTTCTCGTAGAACAGCTCGAAGCTGGGACCGACGGTCCGGCCCGGGTGGGCAGGCCCCGCCGGGAGCGTGGTGATCAGGTCGCCGAGTGGCTTGATCACCCGGAGCATCAGCGCGATCGTCGCATCGGCCAGCACCTGCAACTGGCCATCGGATTCCTCGGTATGGGCGAAGAAGCGCTCGAAGATCTGCAGCAGGATCTCGTAGCTCACGTTGAACAGGTCGGTCACCCGCGCGGTCAGCGGGTCGGAGATGACCGGATGGTCCGCGTCCCGCTCGTGCTGGCGCACGTTGGCCGCCAGCACCGGCCGGACCGGGTTGAAGCCCGGGTTCGCGACACTCAGTTGCTGGTACTCGTCGAGGATGTTCACGAACTGGCCGAAGTGGGCGTCCCGCCAGACGCCGCGCGGCCCCTCACCCTGCTCCAGGATTTCCTCAATGGCGTGCCGGGCGCTGGCCAGGTCGGTCACGCAGACCAGCTCCGGCCAGCGGAAAGCCCCGGCGGTGGCCTGCGCCCGCGGCGGCCCGACGAACAGCCAGTCCTCCCCGTAGGTGGCGGCCAGGTGCTCGAAGCCCGCCTCGATGGACCGGTACAGGTGCCCGACGGTGGCGAAATCCTGGCCTTGCGGGACGATGTCCCGCTCGCTGATCAGCGGCACCGCCTGGCCGACCGCGGCCAGGCCCTCGGCGTCGGCCAGGTCCATGCCTTCCGGGCGCTCCAGGAACATAAAGTGGCGCAGCGCCTGCTCGCCGAACGGAATCAGGGCAAGCTGTACGCCCGCCGGATAGTGGTTGGCGGGCACCGGCAGGTTCGGCCGGGCCAGGTGGGGTGCGGCGCCGATCGCCGACAGCAGGTTGTGCACCAGCGCCAGGTGCAGCATCTCCTGGGCGGCCACGTGGGAGATCTGCTTGCGCCAGCGCAAGGCGGCGGCAAGCTCGGCGTCGGTGAGCCCCTCGGCCGTGGACTGCTTCAGGGAAAACGCCGCGAACAGGTACTGGCACATGATGCCGTGCTCTAGTTCCGCCGCCTGGCACAGTGCATAGATCAGTGCCTCGCGGTGCTCGATGACGAACTCCGCCTCCGGCGCCGCCTTGCCGCTTCTAGTTGCGATGACCTGAGCCAGCCTGCCCACGGCCGGTCCGCCGTTGGCCGCGTCCGTGTCGTTGCGCACAGCGTCTCCGTTCCCTGGCCGGCCCGCCGTTCCCGGCCTCTCCGTTCCCCCCACTTAACCGTTGTTCTCCGGCTACCCAACCGTTTCCGCCCGGCCTCCGTTCTCCCTGCCAGGCTCGACATCGGTGATTACATCATTACAACCTAACTGAGCATGGCTGCCGGGCGAACCGGCATTGCTCGGCGATTCGGGCGCCTGGTTGAATGTTTCGGATGATCATCAGTAGCGGCCCCGGCCGATGAGCGAGACGCCCGAGATCACGCGGCCGCCCGTCCTACCGATCGCCCGGATCGCGCTGGGCTGTGGCAACTTCGGGGGGGTCGGCTCGGCGCCGGAGTTCTTCGGCCAGGGGCTGAGCGAAGACAAGGCGCTGGCGGTGATGGATGCCGCCTGGCAGGCTGGCATCACCCACTTCGACACCGCCGACGCCTACGGCGGCGGGCGCAGCGAGGCCGCCATCGGCCACTGGATCGCCACCCGCGGGGTCCGGCCCAAACTCACCACCAAGACCTGCAACCCGATGACGGCCGGGGCCGATCATGGCCTGGCCCCCGGGCGGATCGCCCGTCAGTTGCGGTCCAGCCTGGACCGGCTCGGTGTGGACCACGTCGAGCTGTACCTGGCCCACGACTTCGACCCGGACGTGCCGCTCGCGGAGACGTTCGGCGCGTTCGAGCAGACCCGCTCCCGGGGCACCGTCGGCGCCTACGGGGTCAGCAACTTCGACACCGCGCAGCTCACCGCCGCGCTCGCGGCCGGGGCGCCGCAAGCCATCCAGAACAGCCATTCGCTGCTCGACCGGCAGGACTGCGTCGGGCTGCTCGACCTGTGCGCCGGGCATGGCGTCGCCTACCTGGCGTTCGGCCCGCTGGCGGGCGGCTGGCTCACCGGCAAGTACCGCCGTGGTCAGCCGTTCCCCGCGGGCTCCCGGATGACCCAGCGCCCGGAGCCCTATCGTGGGCTGGTCACCGGCGCGACCTACGACGCGCTCGACCGGCTCCGGGCCCTGGCCGACAGCCGTGGCGTCTCCATGGCCGGCCTCGCGCTCGCCTGGCTGCTCGCCGACGAGCGGATCACCCAGGTCGTGATCGGCCCCGGTCGCCCGGAGCACCTGGCCCCGGTCGCCGAGGCGCTTCACCACCCGCTCACCGGGCCGGAGCGGGCCCTGGTCGAAAGGACGGTCAGCTGATGCGGGTACTTGTTCTCAGCCATCGCGACGTGGTGGCCGCGCTGCCACCGCGGGCCTGCGCCGAGGCGATGGCCGCGGTGCTCACGGCGCGGGCCAGGGGCGAGACCTACCACCCGTTGCGCACGGTGATGCGGCCACCAGGTGCGGCCGGGCTGATGGGGCTGATGCCAAGCTGGCGCGGCGCGCAGCGGGACAGCGGCGCGGCGTTCGCGCTCAAGACGATCTGCATCCTTCCCGGCAACCCGGCGCGCGGCCTGGACGCGCACCAGGGCACGGTCACGCTGTTCGACGGGGAGACCGGCGTGCCCACCGCGATCCTGGACGCCTCCGCGGTCACCGAGATCCGTACCGCCGCCGTCACCGCGGTCGCCACCGGCCTGCTTGCTCGTTCGGACGCTCGCACGCTGGCGATACTCGGGGCAGGCGTCCAGGGCCGGGCGCACCTGACCGCGCTCGCCGGTGTGCGCGACTTCGGGCAGGTCCGCGTCTACGCACCCACCCAGGCGCACGCCCAGGCACTGGCCGAGGAGGCCGCACTGCCCGGCACGCAGGTCAGCGCCGTGGCGACCGCCGAGGAGGCGGTCCGCGGCGCCGATGTGGTGGTCGCGGCGACCAACTCGCGCGAGCCGGTGCTCGCCCGCGTTTGGCTCAAGCCCGGCGCCCACGTCAACGCGGTCGGCGCAAGCACCCCGCAGGCCCGCGAGATCGACACCGCTACCGTGGCCGCGAGCGCCCTGTTCTGTGACAGCCGGGAGTCGGTACGGCACGAGGCTGGTGAGTTCCAGCTCGCGGTTCGCGAGGGAGCGATCACCGGTGAGGAGCACATCCGGGCCGAACTCGGCGAGGTGCTCGCGGGCAGCGCGCCGGGCCGCAGGGACGACGCGGAGCTGACCCTGTTCCGCTCGCTCGGCATCGGCGTCGAGGACCTCGCCGCGGCCGAGATCGCGGTCGCGGCAGCCAGGGACCAGGGCCTGGGCACGGAGGTCGAACTGTGATCGCGCTGGCCGACATCGAGGCGGCAAGGGAGCGGATCGCCGGGGCTGCCATCCGCACCCCGCTGGTGCGGCTGCGCACCGAGGATGCCCCCGCCGACATCTATCTGAAGCTGGAGAACCTTCAGCCGATCAGCTCGTTCAAGATCCGCGGCGCAACCAACGCGGTGCAGCTCGCGCCGCCAAGCGCCCGGGCCGGCGGCCTGGTCACCGCGAGCGCGGGGAACATGGCCCAGGGCGTCGCCTGGGCCGCGCGATCGCTGGGGGTGCCCGCCACCATCGCCGTGCCCGAGCACACGCCGGAGGCGAAGCTGGCGGCCATCGCCCGGCTGGGCGGCCAGGTGGTGAAGCTGCCCTACGACGACTGGTGGAACGTGATCGTCACCAGCCACCTCGACGGGGCCGAGGGCCTGTTCGTGCACCCGGTGCAGGACCCGGCGGTGATGGCCGGGAACGGGACGATCGGCCTGGAGATCCTCGAGGACCTGCCCGCCCCGGACGCCGTGGTGATCCCGTACGGCGGCGGCGGGCTGGCCGTCGGCATCGCCAGCGCGATCAGGGCACTGCGGCCGGAGACGAAGATCTTCACCGCCGAGCCGGAGACCGGCGCCGCGCTGGCCGCCGCCGTGGCCGCCGGGCACCCGGTCGACGTCGACTACCGTGCCTCGTTCGTGGACGGGGCAGGCAGCCGGCGCGTACTTGACAGCATGTGGCCGCTCATCACGCCGCTGATCGACGGTGCCCTGACCGTCAGCGTCGCCGAGGTCGCGGTCGCGGTGCGGCTGATGGCCGAGCGGGCCCGGGTGATCGCCGAGGGCGCGGGTGCGCTCGCCCTGGCCGCCGCGCTGTCCGGACAGGCAGGCTCGGGGACGGTCGTCTGCGTGGTCTCCGGCGGCAACATCAACCTGGACAAGCTCGCCGCGATCCTCACCGGCGCCACCAGCTAACGCTGCTAGCCCAGGTGGCACCGCATTGCCCCGGGACACGCCGGGCCCCGGGACACCCCGGGCCCCGATGGCCTGGAACCCCGCCGACACCAGGCCCAGCCCGTGCGGCCGGGGTCACGGGGGCTGGGCGCCCGGTGACCCCCGGCCGCGCGCCCCTCCTCTGGTACTGGCTGCTCTCCATCCGCCCAGGGCGACTGAGTGCCGTGGGGCTTGCGGCCCTGTTCCCGCTACTGGTCATGCCTCACTTGGGTTTGTCAGGGCACCTGGAGCAACACGCGTCACACTGGGCAAATAACCCCTCAATGATTACGGTAAAAGCCCAAATCTGATTGCCAATGGCAGGCATTCAGTTACCCTATGCGACAAAAAGCCTCCCAATCCAGGCCTTATCCGCTCGATGAGGGATGTAGCACACGGCTGGCCATGTCACGCCTTATTTCGGCCTTCGCCACGGCAAATCCAAGAAATACCCACATGTGGGTTAAGAACGGGTTAAGGTGCTCGGGACGTGCCGGTTTCTGCGGCGCTTGGCCCTGAACTCGCCTTGCGCCGACCGGTGGGTCGCCCTATTGCCTGAGACTAGGAACGCCTTGTGCGCCCCCATCTCGTCAAGAAATTCACCCTTTTCAACCACTGGAATCACGGAAAGTCACCGACACCCACATCACCGAAACTAAGGCTGCTGGCTAGGGCCGCACTGCCGTTGGTAGCGGCATTCACCGTGGTCGGAATGATCGCGGCGCCCGCCAGCGCCAACCGGCGCCAGGACGCCATGTCCTGGGCTTTGCGCCAGATCGGCTGCCCGTACGTGTATGGCGGCACCGGTCCGTGTAGCCGCGGCTTCGACTGCTCCGGACTGGTGGTGGCTGCCTATGCCAAGGTGGGCATGCGGCTGCCGCGGACCACGTACGGGATGCTCGACAGCCGGGCAGTGGTGCCGCAGACTCATCATCCCAAGCCAGGGAACCTGGTGTTCTTCGGCGACGGCCACGTCACCCTCTACTACTGGCGGCATGTGGTGCTCCAGGCGCCACAGCCCGGCGAGAATGTCCAGCTCACCCGCTGGTATCCGGGCTCGAGCTGGGTGCCCACCGGCTACTACAAGATCCGCGACGCGGGCAACGGCCCGATGCGCGGGCTGGCCAAGTGGGTGCACAGCATGATGACCCGCCACCACCTGAAGATCCACAACAACACCACCCTGCAGGACGTGTTCCCGCGGCGGTAGTCGTCTCAGCCATGATCACGGACGATTACCGCGGAAACGCATGGGATCGTCCGTGATCATGGGTGGCGCCCGGCCACGGCACGCTGCGCCGTTCTCCGGCGCTAGCGCAGGGGTGGTCACGCCTTGCGGGCCCCTTCGAGGGCTTCGATGAGGCGGTCCACCTCGTCGGCCGAGTTGTAGTGGATGAAGCCGATCCGCACCGACTTGCCGGCGTAGCCGAGCCGCTGGTACAGATTCAGCGAGTACCACGAGTCGTGCGCCCAGACCCCGATCTGCGCCTCGGCGAGGCGGGCGGCCACCTGCTCCGCCGCCACGCCAGCCACGTTGACAAGGAACGTGGGCACGCGGCCAGCCATCCCCGGCAGCCCGTACACGGTCACCGCGTCGGAGATGCCGTCAAGGAAGCGCTGTCCGAGCGCGCGCTCGTAGGGCACGATCGCCTCGAAGCCCCCGATGGAGCCCAGGTAGTCGATCGTCGCGTTGAAGCCCGCGAGCAGCTCGTAAGGCTGCGTGCCGGTCTCGAACCGGCGGCCGAGCGGGACGGTCGGTGCCGGGCGGGCCTTGTACGGGCGCCAGCCCTCGATCACTTCGGCCCGCCCGAAGGCCATGCCCAGATGCGGGCCGCAGAATTTGTACGGCGAGCAGAGCAGCACGTCGGCGCCGACCTCGCGGACGTCGATCGGCTCGTGTGCCGCGTAGTGCACCGCGTCGATCCAGGCCAGTGCCCCGGCTTCGTGCGCCAACTGGCTGACACGGCGGGCATCGACGACCGTGCCGATCGCGTTGGACGCCCACGCGAACGCCACCACCCTGGTGCGCGGCCCGAGCTTGCGCTGCAGATCGTCGAAGTCGAGCGTCGTGTCATCCTGCAGTTCGACGTGCCGGACGACCAGATCACGATCGTGGGCAAGCTCCAGCCAGGGGGCGACACCGCCGTCATGGTCCGCCGAGGAGACGAGGATCTCATCGCCTGGCCGGAAGCCGCGGCCCACGGTGCGGGTGAGCGTGAAGTTCAGCGAGGTCATGTTCGAACCGAAGATCACTTCGTGCGGCTCGCAGCCGAGGAACCGGGCCGCCTTGTGCTCGGCCTCCGCCAAGATCTCGCCCACCCGGCGGCTCGTCGCATAGCCCGCGCCGAGGTTGGCGCTCGCCTCACGCAGCGCCCGGGCGATGGCTTCACCGACCTCGTCGGGCACCTGGGTGCCGCCTGGGGCGTCGAGGAACGCGAAGTCCCGCAGGGAGGAGAAGCGCTCCCGCACCGAGGCGACGTCGAAGCTCGAACGGAGTGTTTCGGTCATCGGCAGGTTCCTCTCCGCGACGGCACTGGTGAACGCGTAGATTTCGATCGAATCACAACCGCTGGCCGAACCTCAAAACCCTTCCCTTGCCCTGGCGCACAGCGCAATGGTTTGATCAACAGCACTTTGGATCGCTAAGGAGGGCGTACTCATGAAATCAAGCGTCATCGTCGCCGCGGCGGCAGTAGGTGCGCTCGCCGTGGCTGGCTGCGGCGGCAGCAGCAGCAGCAGCGGGGGCGGTTCCAGCGCCAGCGGCACGACCAAGTCGTGTGTTGCCTCGGTTGGCATGGAGGGCCCGCTCACCGGCCCGGTGGCCGTCCTCGGGCAGGAGCAGTTGCACTTCGCGCAGCTCGCGGTGGCCAAGGACGACCTGGCTAACAAGACGAGGATCACGATCGTCCAGGGTGACACCCAGCTCAACCCGGCCCAGGCGACGACCGTCACCCAGCAGCTCACCTCGAACTCGAAGGTCGTGGCGGTGGTCGGCCCGGCCGGCAGCCAGGAGGTCGAGGCGATCGGCCCGCTGATGGCCAGGGCCGGGATGCCGTTCATCAGCGGCTCTGCGACCGCCGCGGCGCTCACCACCGGCAAGTACCCGACGTTCTTCCGTACCGTGTCCAATGACAGCGTGCAAGGGCCGCAGGACGCCCACTACATCATCAACAACCTGCACCCGAAGGCGCTAATGATCGTGGACGACCAGGAGGCCTACTCCACCGGCCTGGTCGCCGCGATGATGCCGATCTTCAAGGCGGCCGGGATCAAGGTCGACCACGAGTCGGTCTCCCAGAAGCTCACCGACTTCTCCTCGCTGGTGGCCAAGATCACGCCCGCCACGACGGTGGTGGTCCTGCCCTGGCAGGTGGCGTCCAACGCGCAGCAGTTCGGCCGCAACATTGCCCAGGAGCACAAGAAGGCGGTGATCTTCGGCACGGACGGCCTGTTCTCACCGGGCACGTTCAGCATCAACGGCTCGTACGTGTCCTCGTTCGGCCCGGACATCACTGCGATCCCTGCCGACGCGGCGATCGCCGCGGCCGCCAAGGCCAAGTACGGCAACTTTGGCACGTTCGGCCCGCCGGTGTTCGCGGCGCAGCACGTGATCGACGAGGCGATCGCCTCGGTCTGCAAGTCGGGCCAGACGCCAAGCCGCGCCAACGTGCTCGCCGCCATCAAGAACACGAACGAGGCCACGACGATCCTCGGCCAGCCGATCAAGTTCACCTCCAGTGGTGACGTCGTGAACGGCAAGTTCTTCCTGTTCAAGATCGACTCGACCGGCAAGTACAACCTGATTCCCGGCTGACCGGCGGAACCCAGCGAGCCGCCTGGCGGCGCGCCGGCTCACGGCGGGCGCGCTGCCAGGCGGGACCGGGCAGGACGACGGCAGGCAGGAACTCACGCGGATGGGCTTCTTCTTCCAGGAACTGGTGAACGGCATCACGACCGGTGCCCTGTATGCACTGGTGGCGCTCGGCTTCTCGATGGTCTACGGGGTGCTGAAGCTGCTCAACTTCGCCCATGGGGACCTGTACATGATCGGGGCCTACGTCGGGTTCTTCGTGATCCAGTGGTTCGGCGGGCCCTCGGCGCTGAGCATTTCCGTGCCGCTGCTGCTGCTGATCATGTTCGTGCTGGCGGGCGGGCTGGTCGGCGGGCTGGGCGTGGCGATCGAAAGGTTCGCCTACCGACCGCTGCGGGACGCGCCGCGGATCGCCCCGCTGATCACCGCGATCGGCATCTCGTTCTTCCTGGAGAACGCGGCGCTGCTGCTGTTCGGCGCGCAGTTCCGGGTCTACAACACCGCGGACTTCATCTCGCTCTCGTCCGGGATCACGATCGGGTCCGTCACCATCGACTCGGTGCAGATCATGGTCCTGGTGCTCGGCCTACTGCTCACGGTCGGCCTGCGGGAACTGGTCAACCGCACCAAACTCGGCAAGCAGATGCGGGCGGTGGCCGCCGACCGGGAGGCCGCCGAGATGATGGGCATCAACGTGAACTTCACCATCTCGGCGACCTTCTTCCTGGGGTCGGCGCTCGCGGGGGTGGCCGGGGTGATGGGCGGGCTGCTGTTCAACCAGGTGACACCCACCATCGGGTTCATCGTGGGCCTCAAGGCGTTCACCGCCGCCGTGGTCGGCGGCATCGGCTCGCTGCCCGGCGCGATGCTCGGCGGCCTGCTGATCGGCGTCGCTGAGTCGATGATCACCGGGTATATCTCCTCGACGTACACCAACTTGTTCGTCTTCGCGCTGCTGATCGTCGTGATGCTGGTGCGGCCCAGCGGGCTGCTCGGCCGGGCGCAACTGCAGAAGGTGTGAGCACCCCGTGAGCCTCGATTCGCCGCCGCCGCCCGCGGGCCCACCGCCCGCCGGGCCTCAGGTCGGGGCCGACGAGTGGGTCGCCAGACAGGCACGTCGCCGGGAGTACCTGCCGTCTTGGCTGGGCCACGCGCAACGGCAGGCCGAGCGGGTCGGCTGGTGGCCACGGCTGGCCCTGGTGGGCCTGGCCGCGGCCGCGCTGCCGCTGATCGGCCTCGGCGGGTTCCAGTTGCAGGTCGGGATCGACGCGCTGGTGATCGCGCTGCTCGCGGTGGGGCTGAACATCACGGTGGGCTGGACCGGACTGCTCGACCTCGGCTACGTCGCGTTCTTCGGCTGCGGCGCGTACGGGTTCGCGCTGGTGTCCTCGGGCCAGGTCGGCGCGAACGGGATCCACCTGCCGAGCTACCTGTCCATACCGCTGGTTATGCTGGCCACGGCGGCCCTCGGCGTGCTGGTCGGGCTGCCATCGAGGCGGCTGGTCGGTGACTACCTGGCGATCATCACACTGTTCTTCGGTGAGGCGTTCGTCGAGTTCACCAACAACGTCGCGCCGGCCACGCTGGGCGGCCCTAACGGGATCGTCGGCATCGACCCGATCAGCGTCTTCGGCTATCAGATCACCAGCAACACCGGGTACTACCTGCTGCTGGTGATCGTGCTCGTGGTCACCATGGCGGTGCTGCGGCTGCTGGAATTCTCGCGCACCGGGCGGGCCTGGCGGGCGGTGCGCGAGGACCCGCTGGCGGCGGGATCCATGACGATCCCGGTCGACCGGGTCAAGCTGATGGCGTTCGCGTTCGGCGCCGCGGTCGCGGCGCTGGCGGGCACCATCTTCGCCGCGCAGCAGATCAGCGTGTTCCCGACCGACTTCGACACGCCCATCCTGATCCTGATCTATGCCGGGCTCATCCTCGGCGGCGCGGGCAGCATCGCCGGCGCGGCCACCGGCGCCCTGTTGATCATGGTTATCTACGACGGGCTGCTGCGCAGCCCGACCGATTCCGGTTACCTGTTCTACGGCCTGATACTGCTGACCCTGCTGGTCAAGCTGCGCCCGTGGCGCAGGCTGGGGCTGGTGCTCGCGGCCACCGTGGCGCTCGGATTCGCCGTCCACGCCATCGCCACGGCCATCTCGGCACGCGCGGTGGCGGGCAGCCTGTCCTCGACCGGGTGGATCGGCAGCGCGCTGCACGACTGGGTGATCGTCCCTGCCAATGCCACGGTCGCCGGTAACTGGGGGTTCGTGGCACTGGTGTGCCTGCTCATCGCGCTGGTCCAGGCCGGCTCCCGGACGCGGACGATCCTGCTGCCGCCCACCCTGTATCTGGCGGCGTTCGTCTGGGAGACCCGGCTGAGCGTCGAACCGGCCGTCACCAGGCAGCTCATGATCGGCGCGATACTGATCGTGATGATGAACGCACGTCCGCAGGGGCTGCTGGGGCAACGGCGCGTGGAGGCCATCACATGAGCACGGACGCGAACGAGGCAGGGATGGCCGGCCCGGAGGGCAGCGGGGCCGGTGGGGAGTCCGTGTTGCAACTGCAAAGTCTTTCGCTGTCCTTTGGCGGCCTGCGCGCGCTCTCCGAGCTGGACCTGCAGCTGCGCGACCGGGAGATCGTGAGCCTCATCGGGCCGAACGGCGCGGGCAAGACGTCGGTCTTCAACGTGATCACTGGCGTGTACGAGCCGAGCGCCGGAGACGTTGTCTTCGCCGGGAAGTCGATCGCCGGGCTGACGCCGCACAACATCGCCAGGATGGGGGTCGCGCGGACCTTCCAGAGCCTGCGGCTGTTCCTGAACATGTCGGTGATGGAGAACGTGATGGCCGCGACGTACGGCCACACCAAGGCGATGCCGTGGGAGTCGGTGCTGCGGCTTCCCCGGGCCAGGCGCGAGGAGCGCGAGTCCCGGGCGCTGGCGACCGACGTGCTGTCGTTCTTCGGCCAGCGGCTGGCCGGGTACCGCTGGGATCAGCCCGCGTACTCGCTGTCGTATGCGAACCGGCGGCGCCTGGAGATCGCCCGCGCGCTCGCCACCCGGCCCCGGCTGCTGCTGCTCGACGAGCCGGCCGCCGGGATGAACCCCACCGAGACGCACGAGGTCACCGAGCTGATCTCGCGGCTGCGAGACGAGCGCGGCGTGGCGATCCTGGTGATCGAGCACGACATGCACGTGGTCGCGTCCTGCTCCGACCGGGTGGTCGCGCTCGACCACGGTGTCAAGATCGCCGAGGGCAGCTTCGACGCGGTCGCGAGCCATCCGGCGGTGGTCGAGGCCTATCTCGGGCGCGACCCAGAAGCACTGTCGGACGCGGGATGAGCGCGCCGCCCCCGGAGGCTGCCACCGCGCTGCTCCGCCTCGACAACGTCACCACCTACTACGGCCAGATGCGGATCCTCGAAGGGATCTCGCTGCAGGTGCGCGACGGTGAACTGGTCTGCCTGCTCGGCGGCAACGCGTCGGGCAAGTCGACCACGCTCAAGACGATCCTGGGCATCGTGCGGCCGCGCACGGGCCGGGTGCTGCTGCGCGGCGAGGACGTGACGGACTGGGCGGTGCCGCAGCGGATCGCCCGTGGCATCGCGATCGTGCCGGAGAACCGCCGGCTGTTCGGGCAGATGACGGTCAGGGAGAACCTCGAAATGGGCGCGGTGCTGCGCGGCGGTGAGAAGCTCGACGAGGACTTCGACCGGGTGCACGCGCTGTTCCCGCGGCTGCTCGAACGCCGCGGCCAGCTCGCGGGCACGCTGTCCGGGGGTGAGCAGCAGATGGTCGCGATGGGCCGCGCGCTGATGTCGCGGCCCCGGCTGCTGCTGATGGACGAGCCGTCGATGGGCCTGTCCCCCGCGCTTGTGCAGCAGAACTTCCAGATCATCAAGGAGATCCACACCTCCGGCGTCGCCGTCCTGATGGTGGAGCAGAACGCCGCGATGGCGCTGTCGATCGCCGACCGGGGTTATGTCCTGTCGACCGGGGAGATCGTCCTGGAAGGCCCCGCGGCGGAGCTGCTGGCCAGCGAAGACCTCAAACGCGCGTATCTGGGACGATAGGCCCATGGACGTGGTGGTACGCACCCTCGTGGACACCGCACCGGGACGGGACGGCCTGGTCAGGCGGCGCGTCGAGATGCCGCCCGGGTCGCGGGTCGATGCGGCGGCTGGGCCTGGCGGCGAACTGTGGTACGTGATCGATGGGGCAGCCCTGCTGACATTCGAGGAAGGGCCGGGCACGCCGATCCGGCCGGACACCGCCCTTTGGCTGCCGCCAGGTACCCGGTGCCACCTGGCCGCGGGCGCCGCGGAGCCGCTCACACTTGACCGCGTCACGCTGCCCGCAGGCCCGCAGGCGGCCGCCGAGGCGGCCGGGCCGCGGCTGTCCGAACTGGGTGACTGCGCCGTGGAGGTCACCGGGGACCGGCGGTTCCGCGTCCTGTTCGGGCCGGGTAACGGGTGCGAGGCGGCCACCCAGTTCGTCGGCGAGATCCCGCCCGGCCGGGCCCCGCCGCACAGCCATACCTACGACGAGGTGGTACTGGTGCTGGACGGCGAGGGCGTCCTGCACGCCGGGCCGGCCGAGCATCCCCTCGCCCCGGGCACCTGCATTCACCTGCCACCGGGGCAGCAGCACTGCCTGGAGAACACCGCGCAGCGCACGCTGCGGGTGCTCGGCGTGTTCCACCCGGGCGGCAGTCCCGCCGCCAAGACCACGACGTCCTGACCCGCGCCCCGCGCGCCGGGCCCGCCGGCGGCACCGATGCCGAGCGCGCCTAAAGGGCGAGCACGAGGATCATCGGCGTGGTCGGGCGCCGGGACCCGTGGGCAGGTTCCACAGTCAGGCCCAGCCGGTCGCCGGCCTCCAGGCCGGTGGTGACCACCGGGCCGCTCATGCCGTGCTTGGGCATGGGGAGCAGCCCGGCGGGCCGGTCCGCGCCTGGCCGCATCAGCCACAGTTCGTAGCACTGCGCGCCGGGCAGCGCCCGTAGTCCCGTCGCGGCGAACACCAGCATCCGATCCTGGCGGGACATCATCACGGTGGCGGTGCCGCCGGTGCGCCGGTGCGCGATCGTGGCTACCCACGCCATCGGGCTGCCCTTGCAGGCATCGAACCGGGAGGCTGCCCGCCAAACCTCGACGAAGACCTCCTGGGTGACCTCTTCCGACAGCGAACGATCGCGTACCACGCTGCGCACCGTGCCGAAAACAGGGGCGGCGACGCGATCGTAAACCTCGGCGAACGCAGCGTGGTCACCCCGTGCCACCTGGGCG
>DASXKD010000059.1:0-5128 GCA_036497045.1 Streptosporangiaceae bacterium
TCCCGGCCGGGTACGGGCTGCACGTCTGGGAGACGCTGCTGGCTGCGGGCGCCGACCTCGGGGTGGCCCCGTTCGGTGTGGAGGCGCAGCGGATCCTGCGGCTGGAGAAGGGCCACTTCATCGTCGGCCAGGACACCGACGGTCTGACCCGGGCCTTCAGCGCCGGGCTGGATTGGGCGATCAAGCTGGACAAGGACGATTTCGCCGGGAAGCCGGAACTGGCCTGGCAGCTTGCCCGGGGTATTGGTGCCAGGCTGGTCGGGCTCCAGCCTGTTGACCCCTCGGTCGTACCGGAGGAGGCCAGCCTGGTCATGGAGGGCGGGACGATCGCGGGCCGGATTACCTCCAGCCGGATGTCTCCAGCGCTGGGCCGGTCCATCTGCCTCGCCCAGGTCGATGCCCGCCTCGCCGAGCCGGGCACCGTCGTCACCGTGCGGCTGCCGGACGGCCGCCTGATCGCGGCGCGGGTCACCCCGCAGCACGCTCACGTCGACCCGGACGGAGGGCGGATGCGTGTCTGAGCGGGGGAGTTCCCCGGGGGCGTCCCCCCGGGCCAGCACCCAGCCGGTGGCGCGCAGCCCGATCGCGCCCGCGCCGCCCGTGGTCGTGACGGCCGGCTGGGAGGTGAGCGGGCGCCGGGCCGATGGCAGGGGTACCGGCGAGCTCACCCTCACCGATTGCACGCCGCTGGCCAAGGTGCAACTGCGGGCCCCGATCACCGGCCGGGCCGCGGCCTCGCTGCCGGTACGCTTCGGCCGGGCGGCGCGAGATGCCGACGGCACGCTCGTGGTCGGCTCGGGGCCGGGGGAATGGCTGCTGCTCGCGCCCGCTGGCCAGGCCTCCGCACTGGCGCCCAGGCTTGAGAACACCGCCGCCCGGGCACCTGGCGAATCCGTCACCTGGGTCGATCTCACGCACGGCCGGGCATTGATGAGGCTTAGCGGATCTTCCGCGGCCAGTGTTCTCGCCAAGGTCTGCGGGATCGACCTCTCCGATGACGTCACGCCGGACGGTGCTGCGTTCCGCACCTCGGTCGCCGCGCTGGCCACCGACGTCATCCGCGACGACCTGAGGGGCACCCGCTCCTACCTGCTGCACTGCGAGCGGTCCTCCGGCCAGTACCTGTTCGACGCCCTGCTCCGAGCGGGCGCCGAGTTCGCGATTGACATCGACGGTTTCGAACCCCCCGGAATTTGAGGAGCCCTAACATGGCATTCCCGAGTGACCTCGAGATCGCCCGCGGCGCACAACTGAAGCCGGTCGACGACATCGCCAGCGAGATCGGCCTGGGCATGCACCTGCTCGAGCCCTACGGCGAGCAGGTCATGAAGATCAAGCTGTCGGCGATCGAGGAACTGGCCGACGCCCCGAAGGCGAAGTACGTGGTGGTCACGGCGATCACCCCGACGCCGCTCGGCGAGGGCAAGACCACCACGACCGTCGGGCTGGGGCAGGCGTTCCGGCACATCGGCAAGCGGGCGACGGTCGCCATCAGGCAGCCGTCGATGGGCCCGACGTTCGGCATCAAGGGCGGCGCCGCGGGCGGCGGCTACAGCCAGGTCGTCCCGATGGAGGTGCTCAACCTGCACCTGACCGGCGACATGCACGCGGTCACGGCGGCGCACAACATGCTCGCCGCGATGCTCGACAACCACCTCTTCCAGGGCAACGCGCTCGGGCTCGACCTGAACGAGATCACCTGGCGCCGGGTGCTGGACGTCAACGACCGGGCGCTGCGCAACATCGTGATCGGGCTCGGCCCGAAGGCCGACGGGGTGACCAGACAGACCGGGTTTGACATCACGGCCGCCTCCGAGGTGATGGCCACGCTGGCGCTGTCCTCATCGCTGGCTGACCTCCGGCAGCGGCTGGGCCGGATCGTCGTGGGCTACACCGCTGCGGGCTCCCCGGTGACCGCGGAGGAACTTGACACCGCGGGGTCGATGGCGGTGATCTTGCGCGACGCGATCAAGCCGAACCTGCTGCAAACCATGGAGAACACCCCGGTGCTGGTGCACACCGGCCCGTTCGGCAACATCGCCACCGGCAACTCCTCGGTGGTGGCCGACCTGATCGGTATCCGGACCGGCGATTTCCTCGTCACTGAGGCGGGGTTCGGTGCCGACATGGGGGCCGAGCGGTTCTTCAACATCAAGTGCCGCACCTCGGGGCTCCGGCCGGACGCCGCGGTGGTCGTCGCGACCGTCCGTGCGCTGAAGGCGCACTCGGGGAAGTACAAGGTGGTCGCGGGCCGGCCGCTGCCGCCCGAGCTGCTGGCGGAGAACCCCGACGATGTGCTGGCCGGCGCGGCGAACCTGCGCAAGCAGCTCGAGAACGTGCGGCTGCACGGTGTCCCGCCTGTGGTCGCCATCAACGCGTTCCCGACCGACCACCCCAGTGAGCACGAGGCGATCCGCGAAGTCGCCGGCCAGATGGGAGTCCGGTCCGCGGTGTGCACCCACTTCGCCGAGGGCGGCCGCGGCGCGACCGAGCTGGCCGAGGCGGTGGCCGAGGCCGCCGACGAGCCCGACGGGTTCCGGTTCCTGTATCCCGATGATGCGACCCTGCGGGAGAAGATCGAGACCGTGGCTCAGCGCGTCTACGGCGCGGCGGGCGTCACCTATTCCGCGCAGGCCGCCAAGCAGCTCGACACCTACGAGCGGGCCGGGTTCGGCGAGCTCCCGGTATGCATCGCCAAGACGCACCTGTCGATCTCCTCGGATCCGGCGCTCAAAGGGGCGCCGACCGGGTGGACGTTGCCGGTCCGGGAGGTGCGTGCCTCGGTCGGCGCCGGATTCGTGTACCCGATCTGCGGTGACATCCGCACGATGCCCGGCCTGTCCGCGAATCCGGCCGCAGCGCGCATCGATCTTGACTCCGACGGCGAGATCCTGGGGCTGTCGTGACGGCTGGTGTGGCTGGGGCAGCGCCCTCGGCGGCGACGCCTGGCGCGTAGCCGCCATCCGGGCGGATGATGATCCTGGCGACCATCGACGCAAAAGGGTCCAGCTTTGAGCCAGGAGAAGACGGCAGAGCGCCAGCGCCCGGGCGCTGACGGGCAGGCACCGCCCGGCCGTCCCCGCTTGATCCTCCCCGGCCTGCCACCCGCCGACCCGCGGCTGGAACGCTACCGGGTGCACCCCGGCGCGGTCACCGCGGTGGAACTCGGGGCCGGAGACGAGATCACCATCATCGACGCCGAGGGGCGGCAGCGCGGTGAGCTCACGGTCCTTGCCCGCGGTGGCGAGGGCTTCGGGGAGCTTGGCACGTCGGCGGATGGCGCGGCGACGGTGCTGCGGGCCATGGCGGCCCCGCGCCCATCCGGCGGCGGCGTCACCGCTGACCCGGAGGCTGGGCGGACTCCGGGCGCCCTGGCGGCAGCGGAGGTCGTCGGGATCCTCGCGGCGCGCGGCCTGGACCCGTCAGCAGCCCGCGCGGTGGCCCTGTTCGGCGAGTGGTCGCCGGCCGGCGCGTCGGCAGGCTTCGCGGCACAGCACCCGGTGACGTGCATCGTCGCGGCCCCCGGCGGGCTGATGCTGGTGGACCAGCACAATCCCCCGTCGGACCTGCAGATCGAGATCCGGCGGCTGCGGCCGCGGCCGCCGGCCGAGCCACGGCTGCCGCAGCCGCTGGCAGACCCGGTCCTGGACCTCCGGGTGGATTCCGCGACGGCGCTGGCGTACGAGGTGCAGGCCGGTCAGTACATCCAGGTCATCGACGTCGAGGGGCGGCAATGCTCCGACTTCCTTGCCTTCGACTCCCGGCGGCTGTCCGATGGCGTCGAGCGCGGACTTGACGCCACCACCACCCGCAACCTGATGGGCAACGCCTACCCCCAGCCGGGCCTGTACGGCAAGTTCTTCGACCAGGACATGCGCCCGTTGGTGGAGGTGGTGCAAGACACGGTGGGCAGGCACGACACCTTCGCGCTGGCCTGCAACGCCAAGTATTACGAGGATCTCGGCTACCCAGGCCACATCAATTGCACGGACAACTTCAACGGGCAGCTCGGCCGGTTCGGCGTGGCGGCGCGCCGCGGCTGGCCCGCGCTGAACTTCTTCTACAACACCTTCTTCAACTCCGCCAACCAGCTCTTCTTCGACGAGCCCTGGTCTGGTCCGGGCGACTACGTGCTGCTGCGGGCCATGACGGACATGGTGTGCGCGTCCTCGGCCTGCCCCGACGACATCGATCCCGCCAACGCCTGGAACCCGACCGACATCCACGTCCGCGTCTACCCAGCCGAGCAGAGGTTCTCCATGGCGATCGCGCACCGAGTCACCCCGGACGCCGAGCCGAAACTTACCCGCCAGACGGCGTTCCAGCCCCGCTGGTCCGCGCTGACCAGGCGCACCACGGAATACCGCGGCTACTGGCTGCCGACCAGCTTCGACAACCGCGGCGCGATCGACGAGTACTGGGCCTGCCGCGAGGGCGCGGTGGTCATGGACCTTTCCCCGCTGCGCAAGTTCGAGGTGGTCGGCCCGGACGCCGAGGCCCTGCTGCAGGCGGCCGTCACGCGCAACATCAGGAAGCTCGCGGACGGCCAGGTCGTCTACACCGCGATGTGCAACAAGACGGGGGGGATGCTGGACGACGCCACGGTCTTCCGCCTTGCCGCGGACAGGTTCCGCTTCGTCGGCGGCGACGAGTACGACGGGATCTGGCTGCGCGAGCAGGCCGGGAGGCTGGGACTGGACCAGGTGTGGGTCAAGCATTCCACCGATCAATTGCACAACATCGCGGTGCAGGGGCCGAAGTCGCGCGAACTGCTGCGCGACCTGGTGTGGACCCCGCCGACGCAGCCCGCGCTTGGTGACCTGGGCTGGTTCAGGTTCGCGATCGGCAGGATCGGCGGCCCGGCCGGCCTCCCGCTGATCGTGTCGCGCACCGGGTACACCGGTGAGCTCGGCTATGAGCTGTGGTGCCATCCGCGAGACGCCGTGGCGCTGTGGGATGCGGTGTGGGAGGCGGGATCCGGCCACGGCCTGACCCCGCTCGGCCTGGACGCGCTGGACGTTCTCCGGATCGAGTCGGGCCTGATCTTCGCCGGTTATGAGTTCTGCGACCAGGTCGACCCGTTCGAGGCGGGGATCGGTTTCGCCGTCGCGCTGAAGACGAAAGAGGA
>DASXKD010000060.1:0-8887 GCA_036497045.1 Streptosporangiaceae bacterium
GTCGTAGACGCCGGGGTCCTCCTGCGGGAGCGAGTGCAGGTTCCAGCGCACCCCGTGATGCGCCGCCACCAGCTCGAAACAGTCCCGCAGCGCGGTCAGCATGCCCAGGCCCAGCAGGTCGAACTTGACCAGCCCGGCGAACGCGCAGTCGTCCTTGTCCCACTGCAGCACCGACCGGCCCGGCATCCGGGCCCACTCCACCGGGCACACCTCCCCCACCGGCCGGTCGCAGATCACCATGCCGCCCGAGTGGATGCCCAGGTGCCTGGGCAGCCGCTGCATCCGCGCGGCGAGCGCGACGACCGGCTCGGGGACCTCCGCGTCCGGCGGGATCGGCTGGCCCGGCCCGTACTCACGCGGCCCGACCTGTTTCGCCCACCGGTCCTGCTGCGCGCTGTCATAGCCGAGGGCGCGGCCGGCGTCCCTCAGCGCCAGCCGCGGCCGGTAGGTGATCACGTTGGCCACCTGGGCCGCCTTGTCCCTGCCGTACTTGCCGTAGACGTACTGGATCACCTCCTCGCGGCGGCGATGCTCGATGTCCAGGTCGATGTCGGGGGGCCCGTCCCGGCCCGCCGAGAGGAATCGCTCGAAAAGCAGTTCATGCAATACGGGATCGACGCTGGTGATCCCCAGCGCGTAACAGACGGCTGAGTTCGCGGCCGAGCCACGGCCCTGGCACAGGATGCCCGCTTCCTCGCAGAACCTGACGATGTCGTGGACGATCAGGAAGTAACCGGGGAATCCCAGGTCATCGATCACCTTGAGCTCGCGGGCGATCTGGGCGTAGGCGCCCTTCACCCGCTCGGCGTCCTCCGGGCCGTAGCGGTGGAGTGCCTTCCTGGCGACCAGCGCGCGCAGCCAGGTCCCCTCGGTGTGGCGGCCGGGGACCGGAAAGTCGGGAAGCTTGGGCGCGATCACGCCGAACTCGAACGCGCAGTCGCGGGCCAGCCCGATCGTGTTCCCGACGGCGCCGGGGTAGCGGCGCAGCCGGTGCGCCATCTCCGCGCCGGATCTGATGTACGCGCCGCCGGAGGCGGCCAGCCAGCCGTCCATCTCGTCCAGGCTGCGCCGGGCCCGGACGGCGGCCAGCGCTTCGGCGATGCGGGCGTCCTTAGGGGAGGCGTAGTGCACGTTGCCGGTGGCGATCGCCGTGGTGCCTGTGGCCCGCGCCAGTTCGTACAGGGCGTCGTTGCGCTCGTCGTCCTCGGGCAGGTCGTGGCTGGTCAGCTCGACCACGACGTTGTCGCGGCCGAAGGCGTCGCGGAGTGCTCCGAGTTCTTTGCGTGCCGCCTCGGGGCCCTGGGCGGCGAGCGCGGCGCGGACCGCGCCCTTGCGGCAGCCGGTCAGGATCACCCAGCGGCCGCCGTGATTTCCGGCGAGCTGCTCCAGGTCGTAGACGGGGCGGCCCTTCTCGCCCCCGGCGAGCTGCGCCACGCTGATGGCCCAGCACAGCCGCCGGTACCCGGCCGGATCCCGGGCGAGCACGAGCAGATGCCGGCCGACCGGGTCCGGGGCGCCAGCCCGAGCGTCGGCACGGCCAAGGCCCCGTGACGAAGGAACGGGGCCACAGGCCACCGGGGGGTTCCAGGGCCATGGGGTCCGGGGGCTCGCCCCCGGGACAGCGGAGTGCTCCCCCGGGCCAACACTCAGCTCGGCACCGAAGACCGTGCCCAGCTTGATGCCCGTCTGCTCGGTGAGCTTGGCGGCCGCCTGGGCGAACTGGGGCACCCCGTACATGCCGTTGTGGTCGGTGATGGCCAGGGCTTCGAGGCCGAGCCTGGCCGCCTCGGCCACCAGTTCGGCGGGGCTGGAGGCACCGTCCAGGAAGCTGTACGACGAGTGGCAGTGCAGCTCGGCCCAGGGCGGGACGTGGCCGTGGGCCGGCAGGCGGATGACCGGGCGCGGCTCCGGCCGGTCCGGTCCGGCGCCGCCCGGGTCTTCGGCCGTTCCCCAGGACAGCCGGCGTTCCAGCTCGCGCCACGGTACCGGCGGGTTGTCCCATCCCATGATTCCCGTCCTCAGTCATACCTGGCCTCGATCTGCCAGTGGCCGTCCTGGACCGCGGCCAGCCAGGCGGCCCCGTCCTCGGTGACCAGCTGGAACCTGGCCCGCCTGCGCGCGGCCTGCGGCCGCCACCACCGTTCGGCAACGGGCCAGGGGCCGGCCCAAGCGGTGATCGCCAGCCACGGCCCGCCGCTGGCCGACATCCGGGCCGGTGGAGCGGAGAGGAGGGCGCGCCCGGTGACGGTCACCGGGGCCCCGGTGGCATCGGTGACCCTGGCGGGCAGCGGGTCCTGGCACACGGTGGCCGGGACCGGCACGGGAATCCGTCCCGGCCAGGGCCGGTCCGGCGAGCGTTCCGGATCGCGGGCGTCCCCGAACGGGACCAGCGTTGCCTGCTCGGCCGGGCCCCGGCCGCCGGCCGCCACGGGCCGCGTCACCGCACCGTGGCCGAGCATGGCCTGCACCCGCAGGGCGGCACGGGCGACCCGGTCACTGACGACCGCGTCGCCCCATAGGCCCAGTTGACGGCCGTGGGCGCGGACGAGGAGGTCAGGGGTCAGCCGGAGCAGGACGATCCCGCCGGGATATGCCTCGTCCCTGGGGCCGTCCGGGCGCCAGCCGGCCAGTTGCCAGCGGACCCGCTCGGCCACCGCAAGGGCGGACAGCAGCCCGTCGTGCCGCCACAGCCTTGCGTGCTCCTGCCCGTCCTCGCTGATCACCTGGACCTGAACGCGCACGCAGGCAAGGCCCTGGGCGGCAAGGCCGGCGTGCATCCGCTCGGCGAGGGCCTTGGCGGCGAACACCACGGGCTCGGCCAGCGGAGCGGGCGGATCGAACCCGGCGCTGACCGACAGGTCGGCCGGGGGCGGCCGGGCCGCCAGCGGGCGGGGGTCCAGGCCGCGGGCCAGCCGGTGCGCGACGCCTCCCGCCACCCCGAATCTGTTCACCGCCTGGCTGGCGGGCAGCCGGGCGAGGTCCCCCAGCGTGACGATGCCCAGCCGGGGCAGCAGTTCCGTCATCCCCGCACTGTCCGGCCGGAGCTCGGCCACTTCCGCGCTGTCCAGCACGCTGACCGGGTACGGGGCAAGGAATTCGCGTGCCTGCCCAGGGGCGACCATCGTGACCGGCGCCGCGGCGCGGGCGGCGAGTTGCGCGGCGAACAGCCCATCGGCGATGCCGACCTGGCAGGCGAAGCCGCCGCCGGTGACCGCTTCGATGATCTTTCCGGCGAGGGCTTCCTCCCCGCCGAAGTACCTGGCCGGCCCGCGGGCACCGAGCGCGCAGGCGCCGGGCCACAGCACCTCCACCCGCGGGCAGAGCTCCTCGACCAGGGATACCACCTGCTCGAAGGCGCGTCCCGGGTCCGGCGGCACCGGCCAGTCCGGGCACCGCACCACCAGCACCCGGGCGGGCGGAACCCCGGCCGCTGTCAGATGCACTGCCATCGGTGCGCTGTCGTCCGGTGTGCGGTCACCCGGTGGCCTGGATTTCCGTGACCACCTGGTCCGCAAGGCCGACCGAGCCATCCGGGCCCGGCAGCCACAGCCACTGCGTCCGTGGCCGGGCCGCGGCACCCCGGCCGTCCGCCACCACCAGTACCCGCCGGGCGCGCAGCCGCCCGTGACCGGCTTCGATCCCGGCCCATTCCTGCCGGGTGACAAGCAGCCGCGCCTGTGCGCCGTCCCAGTCCCCGGCCACCACGAGCACGCCACCGCAGCGGCGCAGGACAGCCTCCAGCCGCCGCCGTACCTGAGCAGGGGCGTGGTCAGGGGGGCGCAGCAGCACCAGTTCACAACCGTCCAGCAGCGAGGCCACCACCTGCGGCCAGGCCGTGCCTGGATCCGCGACCAGCAGCATCCGGGCGGGATCCAGGCCCACGCCTGCCGCCGCGCTCACCCCGAGTTGCGGCACTCCGGCCACCGCGCACCAGGCCCCGGCCACCGACGCACCGGCAGCGAGGGCCAGGCAGAGCAGGCTCCAGCGCCCGGCCGCCACCACCGAACCGCGGGCCAGCCCGCCCGGCAGCAGTTCGCCCAGGGCCGGCAGCACCGGCAGCGCCCCGGCCGGCGGATTACCGGCCGGCAGCACGTGGGCCGCATTTCCCCGTGCTGATAGCCGTGTGACTTGTGTGATCCCCGCTTTCACCTTGACACTATCGAACATAAATTCGATATATGTCAAGGTCACAGCACTGTTGTGAGTCATCAACGCGATGTAACCGTGGCTGCTGGCCGGGTAATGCAAAGCCTGTAAAAGAATCTCGCAAATTAGGGATAACGCGGCGCGATCACGCTTTCGTGATCACCGCTGCGGGAGCGGCACCGAGGCCATGATGAACGCCAGTACCTCGGCCTCGTAGCGCAGCCGGTCGTAGCGACCCGCCGGGCCGACGTGCGCCCCGGCGCCGAGTTCGGGACGGAAGAGCAGCCGGCCGGTGCCGCCCTCGCCGGTGCCGCCCTCGCCGGAGCCGCCCTCGCCGGTGCCGCCCTCGCCGGTGCCGCCCTCGCCGGTGGCCCTGAGCCTGGCCACCCACTTGGCCGGCTCATGGATCAGCACCCGGGGGTCGTGCAGACTCCCGGTGACCAGCAGGTCCGGGCGCGGCCCCGGGGGCACGTTGTCATAGGGGCTGTAGGACTCCATGTAGGCGCGGATGCGGGGATCCCGGGGGTCGCCCCATTCGTCCCATTCGTTGATGGTGAGCGGGATGTCCGGGTCCAGCATGGTGGTCACGCAGTCCACGAACGGGACCTCGGCCACCACAGCCCGCCAGCGCCGCGGCGCTATCGAGAACACCGCACCCTGTAGCAGGCCGCCCGCGGAAAGCCCGCGCGAGACGATCCGGTCCGGTGCTGCCCAGCCCCGGTCTGCCAGCATGCCGGCGACGTTGATGAAGTCGGTGAAGGTGTTGCGCTTGCGATCCAGCCGCCCGTCCAGCCACCAGGCGCGGCCGCCCTCACCGCCGCCCCTGACGTGCGCCATCGCGTACACGAAACCCCGGTCAAGCAGGCTCGGCGTTGACACGGTGAACTCCGGCCAGTCGCATGACTCGTAAGCCCCGTAACCGTAGAGCAGGCACGGCGCCGTGCCGTCCGGGCGGGCGCCGCGGCGGTAAGCGATCGTGACCGGGATCTGTGTGCCGTCCGCCGCGGGCGCGGTGATGCGTTCGGTGACGTACCGCGCCGGATCGTGGCCCGGCACGTCCTGCCGTTTGCGCAGCTCCCAGCGGCCGCTGGCCAGATCCACGTCGTGCCAGGCCGGCGGGTCGATGAGCGACTGCGTGCACACGGTCACCGCCGGGGCGGCGTAATCCTCGTTGGTCGCCAGCGCGAGCGAGACCTGCGGGCCACCGGCCTCGATGAGCCGCTGCTCACCGGTGTGGCGGTCCATGATGCGCAACTGAGTCGCGGCACCGTGCCGCTGCTCCACCACCAGGTATCGCCCGAACACGTCGGCCGACACCAGGCGCGTGTCCGGCGACCCGGCGATGACCTCGGTCCAGGCGGCGCTGCCGGGCGCTCGCACCGGCGCTCGCACCAACCGGAACTCCGTCGCCTGATCGTTGGTGACCAGGTAGAACTCCCCGCCGTCCGGTCCGTCGCCGTGATCGGCGCGGTATTCGACGCCTGCCCTTCTCGGTTCCAGGACGGCTGCCGCTGCGCCGGCGTCGGCCGCCGGGATGATGAGCGTCTCCGTGGTGTCCCGCGATGCCGACTCGATCAGCACGAACGCCCCGCTGCGGGTGGACCGCACGGTCAGATCGAACCGCTCGTCGCGCTCGCCGAACACCAGGACGTCCTGGTCGGCCGGGGTTCCCAGCCTGTGCCGCCAGATCTCGTGCGGTCGGTAGCGGGCGTCGGGGACGGTGTAGAAGAACGATTGTGAGTCGGCCGCCCAGGCCAGCTCGTAGTAGGTGCCGTCGATACGGTCTGCCAGGTCGGTGCCACTGACCAGGTCACGCACCCGGAGCTGGTAGATCTCGCCCCCGTCGAAATCGACCGAGTAGGCGAGCAGCCGGCCGTCCGGGCTGACCTCGCGGACGCCAAGCTCCACATAGCCGCCCGTGCAGGCCGGGTCGTCGAGCAGGAGGTTGACGTCCAGGAGCACCTGCGCGGGGGCGTCGCCGGATCCGGCCCGGCAGAACTGCTCGAACTCCTGCCCCGGGACCGTCCTGGTGAAGTAGGTGTGACCGTCCCGGCGCCAGCTCACCGAGTCCTCCCCCGGGGCGACCCTCGCGATCAGCTCCGCTGCCAGTTCCACGCACAGCCCGGCATCCAACTGCTGGTCGTAATAGAGGCGCTCGGCCGCCAGATAGTCACGCATGGCGGGCAGGTCCCGGTCGCGCATCCACGCATAGGGATCCGGTTCACCGCCGGGCAGGATGGCCGGCGGGCCGCCGGGCAGGAACCGGGGCGCAACGGGTGGTGTGGGCGTGCCAGGATCGGTGACGTGCGACATCCCGTGATGCTAACCTCCGCAACCTGCGCGGAAGCCGCCAAGGCGGTGAACCGGTGAGCCTGCCGGTGCCGGTGGTGTGGAGCGAGGACTGCCTGCGGCATGAACCGGGCGGTGAGGTGTGGCTGGGTGTCCGGGAGGACGGCACGGAGGTCCCGGCCAGGGCGCTGGTCCTGCGCGAGGCGCTGGCTGCGGCCGGGGCGCCGGTGGTGGCCGCGGTCCGGCACGGTGACGAGATCGTGCGCACGGTCCACGACCCGGAACTGGTCGACCACCTGGCCGGGGTGTGGCAGGACTGGGCGGCGGCGGGGCTGCCCGCGAAGTACGGCCGCGACCGGGTGGTCCCCTATGTCTTCCCGACCGCGGGCATGCTGGCTGGGCTGCCGGAGCGCGCTCCGCCCGCCGTGCACGGGCGGGCCGGACTGTTCTGCTACGACACGATGACGCTGGTCGGCCCCGGCAGCTGGGCTGCGATCAGGGGAGCCGTGGACGCCGCACTGACCGCCGCCGACCTGGTCAGCTGGGGCGAGCGCCTCGCGTACGCGCTGTGCCGGCCACCAGGTCACCATGTGACCCGCGACGCGTACGGCGGGTCCTGCTACCTCAACAACGCGGCGATCGCCGCGCAGGCGCTACTGGCTGGCGGGGCACGGCGGATCGCGGTGCTCGACATCGATGCCCACCACGGCAACGGTACCCAGATGATCTTCTATGACCGGGCCGACGTCTGGTATGGCTCGCTCCACGTCGATCCTGGCGGGGGGTGGTTCCCGCACTATGCCGGTTACGCGACCGAACGAGGCCGCGGCCAGGGCAAGGGCTTCAACCGCAACCTGCCGCTGACCCCCGGAACCGGGGACGATGACTGGCTCGCCGCAGTGAGCGCCCTGTGTGACGAGGCACGTGCCCTGGAGCCCGATGCCATCGTGGTGTCTCTCGGCCTGGACGCGGCTGCCACCGACCCGGAGAGCCCGTTGTGCGTCACCGAGGCTGGCTACCGGGCCGCCGGGCGCATGGTCTCGGCGCTGGGGCCGACGGTCCTGATCCAGGAAGGTGGCTATGACCTGGCCTCGCTCGGTGGGCTCGCGGTCGCGGCACTCTCGGGTGCGGCGGAGGGCGCGAGTCCTCGTGCGCCATCATGAGGTCATGCGCAACCTCTCGGCGGCTCGCGGGCCGGACTCGTCACGGTGGTCCCTATGGTCGCAGGACTCGGTCCTGTCGATTGGTTCGCGGGGTTCTGTGCTGTCCATCGGATCTGTGGGCTCCGCGTTGTCGGTGGGCTCTGTCGGCTCCTTCGCCTCGCTGTTCTCCGCAGGCTCGGCCTTCTCGGTCCTGTCTCTGCTGTCGGCACGGTCCTGTCTGGCGGTCATGTCGTACCGCTCCGTCCGCGCACTGATGTCAGCACCGCAGTCCGAGCCGCCTTCACTCGGCCAAAAGTAACGAACCGTGGCCGCATTGGCCCTCGGCTAGGCGCCCGGCTAGGCGACTCAGCTAGGCGGCCCGGCTGGGTGGGTCGTGTCCGGGTGGGGGGTGGCCCGGTGGGGAGTACCGGGGTGGTCCGTGGCTGTGCAGGGTGCGGGTGCGGTCGGGGCTGGTGGCGGTTGTGGCGGCGTCGGGGTGCAGGGCGAGGCTCCAGCCCCAGCGGTGGATGGCGGTGAGGTGGTGGAAGGTGCAGAGGGGGACGAGGTTAGGCAAGCTGGTCGGGCCGCCGCGGGATCTGGGGACGATGTGGTGGATGTCGCAGACGGTGGTGGGCTGGTCGCAGCCGGGGAAGGCACAGCACGCATGGCGGGTGGTGACGGCGCGGCGCAGGTGCGCTGGGATGGTGTCGGTGGCGGCGCCGATGTCCAGCGGCAGGCTGAGGGTGGTCAGTGGCTTGCCGTCCAGGGCGGCGCGCAGCCGGGCAGCTAGCCCTTCGGGTCCGGAGAGGGTGTCGGCGGCCAGGCCGAGCAGCGCCCGGCGGAGCCGGTCGCGGGTGGCGGGGCTGAGCGGTGCCGGGGCCGGCCCGCTGGGCTGGCCGGGGCGCAAGCTGCCGGTTCGGCTGGAACCGCCATGATGGCCGGGCCACGAGGGCTGGCCGGTACTGCCGGGCTGGCCAGGGTCAGCATTGCCACACGGATGGCCGCCGCCCAGGCCGTCATGCTGGCCGGGGCCGCCCGGGCCGGCGGGCTCGCCGGGGCCGGTGTGGCGGCCGATGCCGCGGGTCAGCAGGAACGTGTCGGTCAACCGGTCCAGAGCGGCCCAGTCGACGTGCCCGGTCACCACCGGCACCACCGTCGCATCACACAGCGCGGCGTCGGCGTCGGGGCCGGTGAGCCAGCCCGGCTGGGAGGCGCGGGCGGCTGCCCAGGCGTCCTCGGCCGCCGAACCACCGGGGGTGCCCCGCAGTTGGGCCAGGGTCAGGTGCAGGAGCACCTGGGTGGGCTGCCCG
>DASXKD010000061.1:0-10259 GCA_036497045.1 Streptosporangiaceae bacterium
CGGCCATACCGTCCCGCGGGTACTCGGCGGGCTCCCGGTCAAGGTGGTTCCGCTGTTCTTCGAACTGGACGGCACGTTCCCCAACCACGAGGCCAACCCGATCGACCCGGCGAACCTCGCCGACCTGCAGCGGGCCGTGCTGGAGCACGGCGCGGACGTCGGCCTGGCCTTTGACGGCGACGCGGACCGCTGCTTCGTCGTGGACGAGCGGGCCCAGATCGTCTCGCCGTCCGTCCTCACCGCGCTGATCGCGGCCAGGGAACTGGCCCGCGAGCCCGGCGCGACGATCATCCATAACCTGATCACCTCGCGGGCGGTGCCGGAGCTCATCACCTCCCGCGGCGGAAAGCCGGTGCGCACCCGGGTGGGCCACTCGTTCATCAAGGCGCGGATGGCCGAGACCGGCGCGGAGTTCGGCGGGGAGCACTCCGGGCACTTCTACTTCCGCGACTTCTGGTTCGCCGACTCGGGCATGCTCGCCGCCCTGCACGTGCTCGCCGCGCTGGGCGGGCAGGACGCGCCGCTTTCGCAGTTGCTGGCCAGCTACGGCCGTTATGTCGCATCCGGCGAGATCAACAGCGAGGTCACTAACCAGCGGGCGGCGACCGAGGCGGTGCGGCGGGCCTTCGCCGACCGTCCCGGTGTCGACATGGACGACCTGGACGGGCTGACCGTGACCGGCCAGGACTGGTGGTTCAACGTCCGCCCATCGAACACCGAGCCGCTGCTGCGGCTGAACGTGGAAGCATCCGACGAACCGACCCTCGCCGCGACGCGTGACGAGGTCCTGCGCATCGTGCGTGGCGGCTGACTGCGCCGCCGCCATCAGGAGGAGACGCCGTGAAGATAGACGACTGGCTGCTTGAGATCCTGGCCTGCCCGGCCTGTCACGCCCCGCTCCGCGAGGACGACGCGGCCAGCGAACTGGTGTGCACGAACCCCGAATGCGCGCTCGCCTACCCGGTGCGCGACGACATCCCCGTGCTGCTGGTGGACGAGGCGCGCCGCCCCAGCCCGCCGGAGGGCGGGGGAGCCGGGGGGGATGCGGGGTGACCCTGGCGGCAGCCGGGCGCCTCGACGACGTGGCGCTGCTCGAGACGGCCGACCCGTCCAGCATGCTCAGGCAGGTCGCCTCGTCGGCGGCTCAGGTGCGCGAGGCGGCCCGTTCGGCGGCGGAAGCCAGCCTTGACGGACTGACCGCGGGCGGGCGCCCGCGTGCCATCGTGGTCACCGGGATGGGCGGCTCCGGGATCGCCGGGGAGGTGCTCGCGGCCGTCGCCGGGCTGGGCTGCCCGGTCCAGGTGACCACCGTGCACGATTACCGGCTGCCCGGCTGGGTGGGTGCGGCCGACCTGGTGATCGCGGTGTCCTGCTCGGGGGCCACCGAGGAGACGCTATCGGCCGCGGCGGAGGCCGTGCGCCGTGGCTGCCGGCTGCTCGGCGTGGGCAGCCAGGGCTCGCCGCTCGCCCTGCTGGCCGAGCAGGCCCATGCTCCGTTCATCGCTGTCAAGCCGTTGGGCATGCCGCGATCTATGCTGTGGGGCCTGTCGGTGCCGATGGTCGCGGCCGCCGCCCGGCTCGGCGTGCTGGACATGCCCGAGGAGGCCTACGAGTCGGCCGCCGCGGCACTGGAGCGGGTGGCGCACCTGTGCCGGCCCGACAGCGAGGCGTTCGTCAACCCGGCCAAGACGCTCGCGCTTGACCTGTCCGGCACGCTGCCCATGATCTGGGGCACCTCCCCGCTGACGGGCGTGGCCGCCGCCCGGTTCGCCTGCCAGCTGCATGAGAACGGCAAGTACCCGGCGATCGCGGGCGTGCTGCCCGAGGCCAACCACAACCAGGTGGTCACGTTCGACGGGCCGTTCGCGGCCGGGCCGCAAGCGACGGGCCTGGACCCGGCCGGGCTGGCCGAGCCGCCGCCGGTGCCGCTGCGGCTGATCCTGCTGCGGGATACCCACGAGCATCCGCAGGTGGCCAGGCGGCGGGAGGAGTCCGCGCGCATCGCGGCCGACCGCGGCATCGAGGTGACCGAACTGGCCGCGTCCGGTGACCTCCCGCTCGAGCGGCTCGCCAGCCTTGTCGCGCTGATCGACTACGCCTCCGTCTATCTCGCGATCGCGAACGGCATCGATCCCGCGCCGATCGCGGCGATCCAGGAGCTGAAGGCCCGGATCGCCTAGGAGGGAACCGGACATTACCGCTGACTCCGGGCAGGGGCCGCCCGACAAGGCCCGGGGGCGCCCCGCGGCGTCCGCGCGGCCCGCGCCCGGGCAGCCGGCTCAGCCCGGGCCGTCGGGCCCCGAGGCGCCGGCACCCGAGGCGCCGGCCCCGGAGGCCCTGGAGGCCCCGGCCCCGGAGGCGCGAGAGCGGGCGGCGCCGGAGCGGGAAGCGCCCGGCGAACAGGCGCCGGAGCGGGAAACGCCCGGCGCGCAGGCCCCGCATTCGGCCGGCGTGACCGCCGTCGTCGCGGCGCTCGCCGCCAACCTGGGGATCGCCGCCACGAAGTTCGTGGCGTTCTTCATCACCGGCTCGGCGTCGATGCTCGCCGAGGCCGTGCACTCGGTCGCCGACAGCGGGAACCAGCTCCTGCTGCTGCTCGGCCGGAACCGGGCCAGGCGCGACCGGACCGAGGAACACCCGTTCGGGTTCGGCAGGGAGCGCTACTTCTACGCGTTCGTGGTGGCGGTCGTGCTGTTCACCGTGGGCGCCGTGTTCTCAATCTACGAGGGCATTCACAAGATCACCCATCCCGAGCCTGTGCACTCCCCGGTCGTCGCATTCGTCGTCCTGGCGATCGCCGTCGTGCTGGAGAGCTTGTCGCTGCGCACGGCGGTGCGGGAATCGAGCGAGCAGCGCAACGGGGACAGCTGGATCGCGTTCATCCGCCGTGCCAAGGCCCCGGAGCTGCCCGCGATCCTGCTGGAGGACATGGCCGCGCTGGCCGGGCTGTTGCTGGCCACGGCGGGCGTGGCGCTCACGGTGATCACCGGTAACGAGGCCTGGGACGGGGCCGGGTCGCTGGCGATCGGCGTGCTGCTCGGCTGCGTCGCGGTGATCCTGGCCGTGGAGATGAAGAGCCTGCTGATCGGCGAGTCCGCGGGCGAGGAGGTCGAGCGCGACATCGTGACGGCACTGCAGGCGGGGCCGGAGGTGGAGTGCGTCATCCACCTGCGGACCATGCACCTGGGCCCCGAGACGCTGCTGGTGACGGCGAAGATCGCGGTGCGGCCGCACGACCGGGCCGAGCAGGTCGCGGCGGGGATCGACGCCGCCGAACGGAGAGTAAGGGCCGCCGTCCCCATCGCCAAGGTGATCTACCTGGAGCCCGACCTGTACCTCGAGTCCCGCGCGGACGCGACCGACCCGGCGATCCGCGCCGTCCGCCGCAGGCAGCGCCCGTGACCGCCCCGGCCGAGCCGGGTCCTGCCGCGCCGGCCGCCTGGCACACTGGCGGTGTCCCGGCCTGGAAGGGAAGGCATGTTCGAGCCTGAGTATCCGATCCGCACCGAGCGGCTGCTGCTGCGGCCGTACGGCCACGGCGACGTCGATGCCTTGTACGCCTACCAGCGGCTGCCGGAGGTCCACCGCTACCTGTACACCGAGCCGCGGACCCGGGCCGATATCGAGGCGTTGGTGGCGGAGCGGGCGGGTTCGGCCGTGCTCACCGAGGCGGGCCGGGGGATCACCCTGGTCGCCGAACTGGCGCAGACCGGCGAACTGGTGGGCGACTGCGTGCTGTTCTGGCGCAGCCAGGAGCACAAGCAGGGCGAGGTGGGGTACGTCTTCAATCCCGCCTACCACGGCCGCGGCCTGGCCACCGAGGCCGTCGGCGCGCTGCTGCGGCTCGGCTTCGAGGGGCTGGGCATGCACCGGATCGCCGGGCATCTCGACGCGCGCAACACCGCCTCGGCGCGGGTCCTTGAGCGGGCCGGCCTGCGCCGCGAAGCGCACCTGGTGGAGAACGAGTTCATCAAGGGCGAGTGGACCGGCGAGCTGATCTACGCGATCCTGCGCAGCGAGTGGGAGGCCAGGCAGGCTCCCGGCTGAGCTCAGTCCCGCCGCGTGCGGGGCGTGCCGCCGGGCGGCAGGCGCAGCAGCCGCAGCGCGCGCTGCTGCTCGAAATCCAGTGCCCGGGCAGGTGGTGGGGCAATTCTCCCGATACGCCGGCCCAACTCGGCCACTTCCGCGCGAACACCCGGCTCCGTCAGGACCTTCAAGCCAAATGCCAGCGCGGCGGGACTGATGTCGTAGCGCTGCTCGATCCTCAGGGCCTGCGCGACCGCGGCCAGGTCGTCATCGGCGAACCGGCGGTGGCCACGGGGCAGGCCGCCAGGGGCCCGGCCCCTGGCCGGAGCGGCCTGGCGCATGGGCGGCAGCAGGCCGAGCATGTCCCGGTACCGGAGCATCCGGGCCGATGTGCCGAGCCGCTGGGCCGCCTCAGTGATGCGCATGGCAGCAAACTTAACATTTTCGTGTCAAGAACTCACCCGAGCGCGTGCGATACGGACTCATTTCGCCTACGGTCGGGACTGTCGCTCTACCAATCGCGCCGGCAAGCGATTCGTGATCATGACCTTGTGGGCCTCTAGCACCACCTATCTCATGATCACGAAACGGTGAGCGCCGCCTGACAGCCCAAAAACAGGACAGGAGCGGACATATGCCCGCGGACAACCTTCCGTTCAAGGTCGCCGATCTCTCGCTCGCGGAGTTCGGGCGCAAGGAGATCACCCTCGCCGAGCATGAGATGCCCGGGCTGATGGCGGTGCGCGCCGAGTACGCCCGGACACAGCCGCTGCGCGGCGCCCGCATCACCGGTTCGCTGCACATGACGGTGCAGACGGCGGTCCTGATCGAGACGCTTGTCGCGCTCGGCGCCCAGGTGCGGTGGGCAAGCTGCAACATCTTCTCGACCCAGGACCACGCGGCCGCCGCGGTGGCGGTCGGCCCGGACGGGACTCCCGACGACCCGCGGGGCGTGCCGGTCTTCGCCTGGAAGGGCGAGACACTGACCGAGTACTGGTGGTGCACCGGCCAGGCGCTCAGTTGGCCCGGCGAGGACGGGCCCAACATGCTGCTCGACGACGGCGGCGACGCGACCTTGCTGGTGCACCAGGGTGCTGAATACGAGCAGGCCGGAGCGGTACCGCTGGCTACCGATGAGGACCCCGAGGAACTCTCCGTCATCCTGGACCTGCTCCGGGCCAGCGTGGAAGCCAACTCGGACCGGTTCACCAGGATGGCCGCTGGCATCATCGGCGTCACCGAGGAGACCACCACAGGGGTGCACCGCCTGTACGAGCGCGCCACCGACGGCACTCTGCTGTTCCCGGCCATCAACGTCAACGACTCGGTCACCAAGTCCAAGTTCGACAACAAATACGGCTGCCGCCACTCGCTCATCGACGGCATCAAGCGGGCCACCGACGTGCTGATCGGCGGCAAGGTCACGGTGGTCTGCGGGTACGGGGACGTGGGCAAGGGCTGCGCCGAATCGCTGCGCGGCCAGGGGGCGCGGGTGATCGTCACTGAGATCGACCCGATCAACGCGCTCCAGGCCGCGATGGACGGCTATCAGGTCGCCACCGTCGAGGATGTGGTGGCCACGGCCGACATCTTCGTCAGCGCCACAGGGAACAAGGACGTCCTCACCGCCGAGCACATGAGCGGGATGAAGCACCTGGCGATCGTGGGGAACATCGGCCACTTCGACAACGAGATCGACATGGCGGGCCTGGCCCGGGTGCCCGGTATCCGCAAGGAGAACATCAAGCCCCAGGTCGACGAGTGGGTCTTCCCCGACGGGCACGCGGTGATCGTGCTGTCCGAGGGGCGCCTGCTCAACCTGGGGAATGCGACCGGCCACCCGAGCTTCGTCATGTCCAACTCCTTCACCAACCAGGTGATCGCGCAGGTGGAGCTGTTCACCCGGCCGCAGGACTACCGGGCCGGGGTGCACATCCTGCCCAAGTACCTGGACGAGAAGGTGGCCCGGCTGCACCTGGACGCCCTCGGCGTCCGGCTCACCGAACTGACCAAGGCGCAGGCCAGCTACCTCGGTGTCCCGATGGAAGGGCCGTACAAGCCGGACCACTACCGTTACTGATCCCGATGCCCGCAGCCGCGCAGTACGGCCCGCCCTCCGACATCGCGGACGAGAGCCTGGCCGAGGCCGGGCGGGCCCGGATCGGCTGGGCGGAGCGGGGCATGCCCGTGCTGCGGCTGCTCACCGAGCGCTTTGCCGGTGAGCAGCCGTTCGCCGGGCTGACCGTGGCGGCCTGCCTGCACGTGACGGCGGAGACCGCGGGCCTGGTCGGCGCCTTGCGGGCGGGCGGCGCACGGGTCTTCCTCGCGGCCTCGAACCCGCTGTCCACCCAGGACGACGTGGCAGCCGCCATGGCGGACGCGGGCACGTGCGTGTTCGCCCGGGCGGGCGTGGATGCCGTCACCTACGGCGAGCACATCCACCGGGCCCTCGACTCACGCCCCGACCTGGTCATCGACGACGGCGGGGACCTGGTCGACACGCTGTCCGGGCAGCGGCCCGAGCTGGTCCCCGGCGTCCGCGGCGGATGCGAGTCCACCTCCACCGGAGTACTGCGGCTGCGCCGGATGGCGGCCGCGGGCGCGCTGGCGTTTCCCATGGTGGCGACCGATACGACCACCACAAAGCGGATGTTCGACAACACGGCGGGCACAGGGCAGTCGGTCATCGACGCGCTGCTGCGGGCCACCAATGTCCTGCTTGCGGGCCGGACGGTCGTGGTGGCCGGGTTCGGGCCGTGCGGGCAGGGCGTCGCGGGCCGCGCCAGCGGCCTCGGGGCGCAGGTCATCGTCACCGAGGTGGACCCGGTGCGGGCGCTGGAGGCGGTTCTGTCGGGGTATCAGGTGCTGCCGATGCGCGAGGCCGCCGCCGCGGCCGACGTGATCATCACGGTGACCGGTTCGCGGGACGTGGTCGCGGCCGGGCACCTGGCGGCGCTGCGGGACGGCGCGATCCTGGCCAACGCGGGGCACTTCGACGCCGAGATCGACGTGCAGGCGCTGGCCGGGGCCGCGGTGAAGGTGACCCGTGATGTCCGCCCGCACGCCGACGAGTACACGCTGGATGACGGCCGCCGGGTGGTGCTGCTCGCCGAGGGGCGGGTGGTCAACCTGGTCGCGGCCGAAGGGAACCCGCCCCAGGTCATGGACGTCTCCTTCGCCGGCCAGGCGCTCGTGCTGCGCTGGCTGGCCCGCGACCACGCGGCGCTGTCCCCAGGCGTGCACGGCGTCCCGCCGGACATCGACGAAGAAATCGCCCGGCTCACCCTGGAATCCTCGGGAGCCCGGATCGACACGCTCACCGACGCGCAGCGCGACTACCTGAACTCCTGGCGCGCCGCCCCCTGACAGCGCGCCAGGCGTTCTGCCCGGTCAGTGCGGGCTGGATGCCGTCCGGCGCTAGGCGCCCTCGACGACCTGGTAGGTGAGGTAGGCAATGCCGCCCTCGACGGCCTGGGTGCCGAGGAGGCGCAGGGGCTTGCTGCCACTGGTCTGGCCGAAGAGGCGCTCGCCGGCCCCGAGCGCCACCGGGAAGATCCTCAGCCGTAGCTCGTCGACCAGGTCGTGCTCCATCAGCGTGTGCACGAGCTGGAAGCTGGCGGCGACGACGATTTCCCCGTGGAGCTCTTGCTTCAGCTTCGTGACCTCGCTCAGCACGTCTCCCTTGAGCACCGTCGAGTTGTTCCACCTGGGCTCTTCGAGGGTCGCGGACACGACGTACTTGGGCAGGCTGTTCAGCCTGTCCGCCAGCTCGCCACTGCGGGATGGCCACCGCGCGGCGAGCCACTCGTAGCTCCGCCGGCCCAGCAGGAAGGCCTCGGCGCCCAGCGCCTCGTCGAGCGCGAGCTTGCCGAGCTGGGGGCTGTTCTTGATCAGGCCGGCCCAGCCGCCGGCCCGGAACCCTTCGTCACCGGCCGGGTCCTGGATGACTCCATCGAGCGTGACGTTTTCGCTCACGACGATCTTTCCCATTTTGGTTTTCTCCTCTTTTGTGCTGGTGTTCGAGCACTCTTCAGTCCCTGGCACTGGCCACCGGGACCGGCTCAGGCAACTCGTGCGCCGCGTTCCGCGGCCGGCCGGGGAGCAGCAGCGCCAGCGCCAGGCCGATCCCGGCCAGCACGGCGCAAGCCAGGAAGGCGGACTGGTAGCCCTCGGTCAGCGCGGCGAGCGGGTTCGCGCCCTTGTTCGCGGCCTGGTAGCCCTGGGAGCGGGAGACGGCGACAGTCGAGACGATGGCGACGCCCAGTGCCGTGCCGATCTGCAAGGCGGTGTTGGACAGGCCCGAGGCGAGCCCGGCCTCGTGCTCGGCAACACCCGCGAGCGCCGCGACCGTGGCGGTCACGAAGGCGAGGCCGATCCCGAGGCCGCACAGGAGCAGCCCGAAGAAGATGTCCGGGAAGTAGCTGCCGCCTAGGGAGACCTGGGTGAGCACGAGCGATCCCGCGCCCATGAGCGCCATGCCGGTCACCGCGACCGGGCGAAAGCCGGCCTTGAGGACCGCGGCCTGGCCGGCCAGCGCGCCGGCCGTGGCCCCCACTGCCAGCACGACCGAGCTGACGCCGAACTTGAGGGCCGAGTAGCCGAGCACCTGCTGCGCGTAGAGCGTGAGTACGAACGGCATGCCGACCGCGACGGTGCCGATCAGGACCGTCACGGCGTCCGCGCTGGCGAGCGTCCGCGAGCGGAAGATGCGCAGCGGCACCAGCGGTGCGTGGTGGCGCGACTCGATCAGTGCGAAGGCGGCAACCAGCAGGGCCGAGCCGGCGAGCGGGAGGATCGTCGCCGCGTTGCCCCAGCCGGCGTCCGGCGCCTTGACGACCGCGTAGACGAGCAGGACGAGCGCACCGGTGATGGTGATCGCCCCGGCGGGGTCGTAGCTTCGCCGGGTCAGCGCGGCCCGGCTCTCGCGCAGGAACACGGGCGACAGTGCGAGCGCGGCCAGGCCGACGGGGACGTTGATGAAGAAGATCCATCGCCAGCCGGGGCCATCGACGAGCGGGCCGCCGATCAGCCACGCCGTGGTAGCGCCGAGGCCGCCGAGTGCGCCCCAGATCCCGAGCGCCTTGTTCCGCTCCGAGCCCTCGGAAAAGGTCGTGGAGATGATGGAGAGGGCGGTCGGGGTCATGATCGCTGCGCCAGCGCCCTGGACGACGCGGGCCGCCAGCAGCGCCGCCGGTGACCAGGCGAGCCCGCACATCAGCGACGCGGCCGTGAAGACCAGGACACCGGCCATGAACACGCGACGGCGCCCGAGCAGGTCGGCCGCCCGGCCGCCGAGCAGCAACAGCCCGCCGAAGGTGAGGGCGTAGGCGCTCAGCACCCATTGCAGGCCCTGCGCCGAGAAGCGGAGGTCGGCTCCGATCGAGGGCAGCGCCACGATCGTGATCGTGCCGTCGAGCAGCACCATGAAGAACGCGCCGCAAAGAAGCGCAAGCGCCCACCAGCGGCGCGGATCGAGACCGGCGGGCGCCACGCGCCCGGCCGGTGCGGACGATTGCATCATCCACCTCCGAAGTCGGTTCGCTCGGATCGTCCGAGCTGTCGATGTGGCAGACACCGCGGTGCCGGGGAAGTGGGCGCCCGCCAACCGCCCAGTTCGCCCCCTGGCCGGTGTCCATACAGAGAAGTTCGAACAGGATGGAAGCGCGGCACGGTGCGGGAAGAGGGTGAGCAACGGTGGAGCTGGTGACAGCAGGCCTGATCCAAGGGCGCGGGCCGGGGACGGCGATGCGTTCCGGGCGCCAGCCTGCAGCGCCGCCGGGCGCCGGCCGCCGGCCACCAGTCGCCTCCCGCGGCCGGCTCACCGTCTGAGGAGGCGCTCGTGGCCGAGTTCGCCCGCGCGTGGCAGTCCGCCGATCTGGACGCGCTGGTGGCCCTGCTGACCGACGACGTCTTTGTCTCGATGCCGCCGATGACCTTCGAATACCACGGCCGGGAGGTCGTGACCCGGTTCTGCGCCAGCCTGTTCGACGCGGGCCGCCGGTTCGACCTGGTGCCGGCGCGAGCCAACGGCCAGCCGGCGTTCGGGGCCTACCTGCGCGCCGCGACCGGCATCCGCCACGGGACCGGCCTGTACGTCCTCACCCTCACCGGCGACCGGATCTGCGGCATGACCCGCTTCGACAACAGCGTGTTCCCATGGTTCGGGCTGCCCCGGTCGCTCCCTGGCCGATAGCCGGTGGCGGGCCGTTAGCGGGGGTGGTCGGCGGTGGACG
>DASXKD010000062.1:0-6161 GCA_036497045.1 Streptosporangiaceae bacterium
CTGTCCGAACGGGAGAAGGACCAGCTCGCGTCGCTGCTGCGGACGATCATTCGCGCGGTCGAGGAAAGCTGACCACCCGCCCGCCCCTCAGATCACGAACCGCCCGCCCCTCAGATCACGAACCGCCCGCTGCGATGCGCAGCGCGGACGCGACGAGCCGGCCGGCCCGGGCAGCGGCGCCGGGCTCCTGGGCGATGGTCTGCGCGAGCAGCCGGTCCGGATCCAGGCCGTTCGCCTCGATCTCGGCCCGCCCGCCCGCGTCCAGCCACAACTGGAACTGGTCGCCGTCGACCTCGGGGTGGAACTGGACGGCCAGGTGCCGGCCGAGCCGGTACGCCTGGACGCCCAGGTCGTTGCGCGCGAGCACGGTGGCCTGGACCGGCGGCAGGCACCGGTCGTGGTGGAACTCCAGCCACGGCCCCGGCGGGATCAGCTCAGGATCGGTGGTATCGACCATGACCCAGCCGATCTCGGCACGGCCGGCGTGCTCCACCGTGCCGCCCAGCGCGACGGCGAGCACCTGTGCGCCGAAGCAGATGCCCAGCACCGGCACCCCGGCCGCGTGCGCCCGGCGCACCCAGGCCAGTTCCTCGTCGATCCAGGCGCGGGCCTCGCCCTCGTCGTACACCGAGCAGGTGGACCCGAGCAGGACGATGTGTGCCAGGCCGTCCAGATCCGGCAGCGGGCCTTCCTTGGGGAACAGGATCGTGCTCAGCTGCGCGCCGCGCGCCTCGAAGGCGGCGCCGATGAACCCGGCCGAATCCTCTTCGTGGTGACGGACGACGACGACCTGCATGCGATGCCTCCGATTGCCGGCGATCTCGTTTGGTGCCAAACTACTTGCCATGACGCAAGCCGTCGACCTGACCGACCTCGACATGTGGGCGCGCGGTGTGCCCTACGCCGAGTTCGCCCGATTGCGGCACGAGGCGCCGGTCGCCTGGCATGACGAGGCGCCGCCGAACTCGGGTTTCTGGTCCGTCTGCGGCTACTCCGACATTGTCGCTGCCAGCCGGGATGTGGCAACGTTCTCCTCGGCACGCGGCATCTCCTTCGAGGAGCCCACCGACGAGGACATGGCGGCCCGGCGGACGATCATCGACACCGACCCGCCCGAGCACACCAAGCTCCGCAAGATCGTGTCCGGCGCCTTCTCGGTCCGGGCGGTCGCGGTCTACCAGCACTTCGTTGAGGGGCTCACCGAGCAGGTACTTGACGCCGCGCTCACCGGGCCGGTGCTGGCGGGCCAGGGGTTCGACTTCGTCGACGCCGTCGCCAAGGAGGTCCCGATCCGGGTGCTGGCCCGCATCATGGGCCTGCCCGAGGCCGATCTGGACTCATTCATCGACCTGGGCGACCGGCTCATCGCCAACACCGACCCGGACATCACCGACGTGGTCTGGGGCCGCGACGACACCGACGCCTACCGGCGGTTCCCGTTCCGCAGCCCCTACGGCAAGCAACTGTGGGACCTGGGCCGGACGATCGTGGCCGACCGGCTCCGTGAGCCCGGTGACGACCTGCTGTCCCGGCTGCTGCGGGCCGAGGTGGACGGCGACCGGCTGAGTGAGACCGACCTCGACAACTTCTTCTCGATCCTGGTGATCGCGGGCAACGAGACCACCAGGATCGCGATCGCCCAGGGGGTACTGGCGTTCTGCGAGCAGCCGGAGCAGTGGGACCGGCTACGGGCCGATCCCGCCCTGCTGGACCCGGCGACCGACGAGGTACTGCGGTCGAGTTGCCCGACCCACTTCATGCGCCGGACCGCCACCGCGGATACCGAACTGGCCGGGGCGGCGATCCGGGCGGGGGACAAGGTCGTGCTCTGGTATGTGTCCGGCAACCGGGACGAGGCGGAGTTCGCCGATCCCGACGTGTTCGACGTCGGGCGCGCCCCCAACCGGCACCTGAGCTTCGGCCGGGGCGGGCCGCATCTGTGCCTGGGCGCTCACCTGGCCCGGCTCGAGGTGCGGATCGTCCTCGCCGCGCTGGCCCGGCGGGTGGCCCGGTTCGAGCTGGCCGGGGAGCCGCGCCGGATCCGGTCCAACTTCACCAACGGCCTCAAGGCTCTTCCGGTCCGGGTGACACCGGCCTGACCGGCGGCAGGAGCATAACTAGCACGTGCGCACCACCGACGATCGGTATGACGTGCTGTGCCTCGATATCGACAACGGTCCGGATTGGACGGTGACGGACGGCAACCAGAGTGTGTACACGGCCGCCGGGCTGACCGCGCTTGAGCAGGTGCTGACGGACAGGGGAGTGCTGTCGGTATGGAGCGCCGCACGCGCGCCGGGGTTCACGCGGAGACTGGCATCCCGCTTTGCCCGGGTGGAAACACTGGAGGTTCCGGTGCTGCCAGGCCGGCGCGGCGAGCCGGATGTGGTGATCCTCGCCGCGCGCGCGTGAAGCCCGGCCCGCCGGATGCGTGGCCCGCACCGCGCCCGGGCGAGCAGCGCTGCGGAACCGTTAAGCGCTGATCAGGCGGACGCCTAAGAGCCGGGCCGCCTGGCGGCACTGTCCTCCACTGAGCCTCCCGGTGGCGCACCAGACCTTGACACCGAATCGTTGCTGACGCTCGACCTCGCCCGTGCGCCAACGACGAACTGGCCGAACTGGCGCGGGCCTCGGGTCTCTTTTGTGAGTGATTTATCCCACTTGTCCAGCGCAAACCCGTGATCTCACGGGTTTGGGCTGGCGGCGGACGGGCGCTGGAGCCGCGATCAGCGGGGATCGGGGCTGTTCGCTGAGAGTAGTGAACTGGTCATCCCGGCGATTTCGTGTACTGGGCGGTCCCATGGCCTCAGCCAGGCAACGGGGGCCCTGATTTCGAGGAGACATCGTGAAGGTTCTGCAAACGATCGCAGACCGGGCGGCGCGCCGCCCGGCCGGGCGGAAACCCCGCCTCGGCTGGCTCGGCCTGGTGCCCGTCACCGGGGTACTGCTGGCCGTCGTGGCCGCCGCCCCGGCCGGCGCCGCCGAGTACAGCCACACCGCGGCACGGGCGCCACGGGCCACCCGGCACCCGGCGGAAACCGGGGCCCGGGGGACCCTGGCAGACGCGCCGGCCGGGCTTCGGGCCGCCGTCCGGGCAGCGCTCGGACGGCCCGACGCCCCGCGCGGCCTGGCCATGCGCGGCTCCGCCGGGCACGGCCGGGCGGCTACCAGCCTGGTGCCCGCAGACGGCCAGCAGGACTTCTTCGGCTTCTCCGTCGCCGTGTCGGGCAACACCGCACTGGTGGGCGCCACGACCGCGCATCACCACACCGGAGCGGCGTATGTGTTCATCCGCGGCGCCCAGGGCTGGGTGCAGCAGGCCAGGCTTACTGCCGCCGACGCCTTCCCCGGGGACGGCTTCGGCAACGCGGTCGCCATCGATGGCAACACCGCCGTGATCGGGGCCGTGGACCGGGGCCTCAACGCGCTGCGCACCTTCCACATGATCGGTGGCGCCTACGTGTTCGTGCGCCACGGCACCACCTGGTCCCAGCAGGCCTTGCTGCTCCCCGACTCGCTGGACAATGTCGTGGGTGAATCCTTCGGCTTCTCGGTGGGCCTGTCGGGGCAGACCCTGCTGGTGGGGGCGCCGGGTGACAGCGGGGAACAGGGCGCGGTCTTCGAGTTCACCCGCACCGGCACCACCTGGGCGCCAACGGCGAAGTTCACCGGCTCCAACAGCGTGGGGTTCGACACCTTCGGCTGGTCCCTGGCATTCTCCGGGAACCGCGCGGTGGTCGGTGCGCCCCAGCAAGATGGCTTCACCGGCGAGGCCTACATCTTCAGCCAGTCCGGGACCCAGTTCACCGAGCAGGCGGCGGTGGTGGGCCCGCAACGCCAGACCGGCGACCTGTTCGGCCGCTCGGTGGGCCTCTCGGGCACCACCGCACTGATCGGGGCGCCCGGAGCGGACGCCGCGTACGTGTTCGTGCAAACCGGCAGCCGGTGGATCCGCCAGGCGGCGCTCACCCCCGCCGGCAGCCGGCCAGTGGGCGGAATCGGCCAGGATGCCGTCGCCGTCTCCGGCAACATCGCGGTCGCCGGCGCGGACTTCGCCAGCAACGCCGCGGGCGCCGCTTACGAGTTCGTCCGCACCGGCACCCACTGGGCCCAGAAGGCCAAGTTCACCGACCCTGCCGGGGCACGCAGCGACTCTCTCGGCCGCAGCGTAGCCATCGCCGGCACCACCACCCTGGTCGGCGTGCCCGGCCACAACGACCTGCACGGCCAGGTCGATCTGTTCCGGCTCTGACCGCACCAACCACCGCGGGGGGCCGGGGACACCCCGGCCCCCCGCGCCATGCGCACCGCACAGGCAGCTAGGCCGTTATGCCCGCCCCTTGACACCGGATTGTTCGCTTCCATACGATCCCGGCAACCGCACCGGCCGACGCCGAGGGGACGGACGTGAGGAAGATTGACGCCTTCGCTCACATCCTCCCGCCGGGGTACGCGCGGCGCCTGGAGGCGATCATGTCGGCCGGGGGAGTCAGCGACCGGGTCCTGGGCTACCAGCCGTGGATCCACGAGGACCCGGCGCTCATCGGGCTGGACGCCCGCTGGCGGGTCATGGACGAGTTCGGTGACTACGTCCAGGTGCTGACGCTGGCCGTGCCGCCACCCGCTGAACTCGGCGAGCCTGCCGCGGCCCTCGATCTCGCCCGCGCCGCCAACGACGAACTGGCCGAACTGGTGCGCAGCCACCCGGACCGGTTCGCCGGGTTCAGCGCCGCGCTGCCGATGAACGACATCGACGCCGCCACCGGGGAACTCGACCGGGCGATCACCCAGCTTGGTGCGCTCGGCATGCAAGTGCACACGAACGTTGGCGGCGCACCCCTGGATGAGCGGCGGTTCGCGCCGGTCTTCGAGACGGTAACCCGGCTGGACGGCGCGGTCTGGATCCATCCCACCCGGAGCCCGGCCTGGCCGGACTACCCGGCGGAGAGCAGGTCCAAGTACGGCATCTGGTGGTCCCTTGGCTGGCCGTACGAGACGTCGGCGTGCATGGCGCGGCTGGTGTACTCGGGCGTCTTCGACACCTATCCGGGGCTGCGGGTGATCACTCATCACGCAGGCGCCATGGTGCCGCACTTCGCCGGGCGGCTAGCGTCGCCGCTGGAGGATCCCGGCCGGGCGGAGATCCTGGCCGGCCTGAAGCGAGACCCCATGGACTACTTCCGGGGCTTCTACGCCGACACGGCGATGTTCGGCGCGGCCAACGCAGTCCGGTGCGCGGTGGAGTTCTTCGGCGTGGATCACGTGCTGTTCGGGACGGACATGCCGCTCGGCGGGCCCACGGTGGTCGGGGACACGATCGCCGACATCGAGGCTCTCGGCCTGCCGGATGCCGACGCCGCGGCGATCTTCGGCGGCAACGCCGGGAGGGTACTGCGGATTCCGGCCTGAGGGGCGCTGCCCGTGTTCCCCGGCGGGCCGTTATGAAGAATTTTCTTTTAGGGAGGCAGCGATGGCGAGTACCGAGCCGGTCTACGAGCGCCTAGGGGCCAAGGTCCTCGCCTTGCCGGATGTGATTGCCCAGTCCGTCGGGTTCATGGGCCCCGTTTTCTCCTCGGCCTTTGTGATCCCGCTGGTGGTTGGCGTGATCAGCGCGTCGGGCAAGGGCGGCGGGGTCGCCTCACCGCTGTCGGTGCTCCTCGCCGCCGTTGGTGTCTTCGCGCTGGGCTGGATCGTGTCGAACTACGCCAGGGAGATACACGCGGCCGGGTCGCTGTACGACTACGTGACCCGCGGGCTCGGCGAGCGGGTCGGGACCGCGGCGGGGTGGCTCTACTACGGCGGGGTGACCGTGCTGCTCACCGGCCTGCTGCTGCTCATAGGCGGGTACCTGCAGAGCACGATCCAGGCCGAGTTCAGTGTGAACCCGCTGCCGTCGTGGCTGTGGACGCTGATCCTCATCGTGGTGATCGCCGGCATCCTGTACTTCGGGGTGCGGGTGTCCACCCGCAGCCAGCTCGTCCTGGCCCTGGTCTCGATCGTCGTCGTCACGATCTTCTTCATCAGCGTCATCGTGAAGCTGGGCTCCGCGAACAGCCTCAAGCCGTTCAACCCGTCGTCGGCGGCGGACGGCTGGTCCGGGATCTTCTTCGGCATGCTGTACGGGGTGCTGCTGTTCGTCGGGTTCGAGACCGCGGCGAACC
>DASXKD010000063.1:0-3799 GCA_036497045.1 Streptosporangiaceae bacterium
CGACGGCCCTGGCATCGAACTGCATCCCAGGTGGGCGCCGAACGTGGTCACCCATCTCGGCCGGCTGGCCGGCCGGACCGTCGGCGTGATCGCCAACAACCCGCTGCGGCTCGGCGGCTGCCTGGACGCCACCTCGGCGGAGAAGGCGGCCAGGTTCGTGCGCATGTGCGACGCGTTCGGCGTGCCGCTGGTGGTACTTGTGGACGTGCCCGGCTACCTGCCCGGCGTCGGCCAGGAGTGGGACGGGGTGGTGCGCCGCGGCGCGAAGCTGCTGCACGCCTTCGCCGAGGCCACGGTGCCCCGGATCACCGTGGTCATGCGGAAGGCCTACGGGGGCGCATACATCGCGATGAACTCCCGTGCCCTGGGCGCCACCAAGGTCTTCACCTGGCCGGGTGCCGAGATCGCGGTGATGGGCCCGGTGGCGGCGATCCGCATCCTGCATCGCCGCACTCTCGCCGACGTGCCCCCGGGCAAGCTGCACGAGGTCGAGACGGCCCTCGCCGCGGAGCACCAGCGTGAGGCGGGCGGCCTGGAGCGGGCCGAGGCCCTGGGCGTGATCGACGAGGTCATCGAGCCGTCCCAGACCAGGGAAGCGATCATCCGGGCCATCGCGGACGCGCCGCCGAGCCGCGGCCACCACGGCAACATCCCGCTGTGACGGCCCCCGCAGGTGGCTGAGGCACTGCGCCCGGCGTGCGGGGGCTGAGGTGACCGGCGCTGACGAGCGGCGGCTGCTGGTGATCGAGCACGGCAGCCACGCCCCGGCCGGGCTGCTGGCGGACTGGGCGGCGAGCCGATCGCTGAGCATCCGGACCGTCGCGCTGCACGCTGGCGAGCCGCTGCCCGCGGTACCGGACTGCGATGCCGTGGCCATCCTCGGCTCGGAACTGACCGCCTACGATGACGCACTGCCCTGGCTGGGCGCCGAGCTGGCGTTCATCGAGCGGATGCTGGCCGAGTCCATGCCGGTGCTCGGCATCTGCTTCGGCGGCCAGGCGCTGGCCCGGGTGCTCGGCGCCCGGCTGTACCGGCTGCCGGTGCAGGAGATCGGCTGGGCACAGGTGACCAGCGGGCATCCCGGGCTGGCGGAGGGACCGTGGCTGTCCTGGCACCGCGACGCCTTCGAACTGCCCGCGGGCGCGGCCCAGATCGCTGCGAACGCGGTGTGCGTGCAGGGGTTCTCCTACGGCCCGCACGCCGGGCTGCAGTTCCACCCGGAGGCGACCCAGCCGATCGCCGCGTCGTGGCTGCGGTTCGCCGTGCCGCCACCGGGTGAGGAGATCACCAGCCAGCTGTTCCGCAGCCCGGACGGGGCATGGGACCGGGCCGCGGTGCACGCCTCCAGGCTGTTCTCGGCGTGGCTGGACGGTGACCTGGCCAGCCCGTGACCCCTGCCGGCCCGGCCTGGCCGGGCGGAGCAGGCGGCCGGAACCGGTGACCCGGAACCGGTGACCCGGCCCGGCCGGTCAGAGCAGGCGGACCGGAACCGGTGACCCGGAACCGGTGGACCGGCCCGGCCGGTCAGGAAAACCGGTTGCGGCGAGCCGTAGAGTCGGCGGCGTGGAGAACACCGATGCCCTGCGCGCCGCGTTCGACGCGCAGGCCAGGGCCGAGCCGCCGGACCCGCCCGCCGGGGTATGGCACGAAATCGACGGCCCGGTGCTGCGCGTGGTCGGCCAGGAGCGCGGGTTCATCAGCGCGCCGCGCGACACCGGGGCCCGGGGCCCCGGCCTCGACCAGCTGATCGCCCGGCAGCGGGACTACTTCGCCGCCCGCGGGGAGGCGGTCGAGTGGAAGACCTACGACTACGACGAGCCGCCCGACCTACCCGACCGGCTCCGCGCCGCGGGCTTCGTCCCTCAGGACCCCGAGACGGTGGTCGTCGCGCTCACCACGGCGATCGCGGCCGCGCCCGTACTGCCCGACGGCGTGGTGCTGCGGCAGGTCACCGCCGATGCGGACATGCGCCGCATCGCCGCCGTGGAGTCGCAGGTGTGGGACCTCGACCGGGCCTGGACCGGTGAGCACCTGATCCGCCAGGTCGCCGCCACGCCCGACGACTACATCGTGCTGACCGCCGAGGCCGCCGGCCAGGTGGTCGCGGTCGGCTGGATCGAGTTCCAGCCCGGCTCCCAGTTCGCTGGCCTGTGGGGCGGCGCGACGCTGCGGCGGTGGCGTGGCCGGGGCATCTACCGTGCGCTGGTCTCCCGGCGGGCCCAGCTAGCCGCCGCCCGCGGCGTCCGCTACCTGCAAGTCGACGCCTCCAGCGAAAGCGCCCCGATCCTGCGCCGCCTGGGCTTCCGGGCCCTGGCCACCACTACCCCATACGTCTGGAGCCCACCCTCCTGAACTGCACGAGACCGGTGTGGGGGCCGTCCGGTGGGGCTACCTGGGCGCGGACAGAACTCCGCGGCCAGGTAACCCACCGCCCCACCCAGAGCGTGACGCGCTGAGCCTCAGTTCCGGAGCGGCAACTCCTGGAGGGCCCAGCCGTTGCCGTCGGGGTCGGCGAAGAACACGAACCGGCCCCACGGCTGCTCGTCGACCTCGCTGGCCTCAACGCCGTGGTCGATCAGGTGCTTGCGGGCGGCGGCGGCATCGTCCACCACAATCTGGATGCCCTTCTGCGATCCGGGCGGCATTTCGGTGATGCCGGTGCCGAGCACTATGGAGCATGCTGACCCGGGCGGGGTGAGCTGCACGAACCGCAACTGCTCGTTGACCTGATGGTCGTGGTCGGCGTGGAAGCCCACCTGGTTCACATAGAACGACTTTGCCCGGTCGACGTCGGTCACCGGTATAGCGACAAGCTCGATCTTCCAGTCCATACCCTGCAGCTTAAGGAGAGGGTCGGACATTCGGCCGACTCCGGCGTGAGCCCGGGTGCACGACAGCTTTGTTGGAAATGATCATGGTGGTGCCGCTGGCCTTGGTGTCTGAGTCGCTGTGTCTGTCAGATGCCCGGCCGCAGCGCGGCTTGGCAGGCAGCCCCGGTTGCCCAGAGCCGCTCCCACAGACCCCTTGTCGCCGAGCTTCACCACCGCCTACCACCGGCACCGATCGCGGACCTGGTATCTGTGGGGTAGGAGGTCCCTGTGGAAGCAGTCCGGGCGTTGCGGCAGATCGCGTTCGAGCTTGAGCGCGCTGGGGCGCCGACCTACCGGGTGCGGGCGTTCCGCCGGGCCGCCCAGGTGATCGCTGGCCTGGACCCGGGTGAGCTGGAGCGGCGCGTCCGCGAAGGCAACCTGGAAGCGCTCCCGGGGATCGGCAAGACCACCGCCGAGGTCATCACCCAGGCAGCGGGCGGCCAGCAGCCCGAGTACCTGACCAGGGTGCTAGCCGAGGCACCGGCCGCCGAGCACAGCGCCCTGCGGGCGGCGCTGCGCGGTGACTGCCACACCCATTCAGACTGGTCCGACGGCGGCAGCCCGCCGGATGAGATGGCCGAGGCGGCCCGCGACCTCGGGCACGAGTGGATCGCGCTGACCGACCACTCGCCCCGGCTGACCGTGGCCAGCGGGCTGTCCGCGGAGCGCCTGGAAGAACAACTGGAACTGGTCGCCCGGCTCAACACCACACTGGCCCCGTTCCGCGTCCTGACCGGGATCGAGGTGGACATACTCGACGATGGCTCCCTCGACCAGTCGCAGGACCTGCTCGGTCGGCTGGACGTGGTGGTGGCCAGTGTGCATTCCCAGCTCCGGATGCCCGCCGGGCCGATGACCGCCCGGATGGTCGCCGCCGTGTCCAATCCGCACGTGGACGTGCTCGGCCACTGCACCGGGCGCCTGCTTGG
>DASXKD010000064.1:0-20537 GCA_036497045.1 Streptosporangiaceae bacterium
TCATCCATGACATTCCCGGCCGGGGTGTGTCCTGCCACCCAGATCGCTCCCTCGGCACGCGCCAAACTGACCACACCAAAGACGGCCCCCGCGTACGGATCGGCGGCACGGCGCGCTCAGTCTGAGATCAGAGACGATCACGCACCGTGAGCAGGAACTGCCGGACATTTCGTTCCGGGGGTGGGTTATTGAGGATGCCGAGCTTGCTGGCCTGCTGGATGGCGTCGCCGCGGGTGGCGCGCCTCGGACTACTACGGCCCGCACGGCACCGGCTCCACCGCGGGCCAGACGGTGTTCGGCCGAATCCTGGCCGGGAAGAAGCCGCAATGGACCGGGCGCCTGGACCAGCTGCACACCTTCCACTATCTGCCCGACATCGCCCGCGGGCTGCTGGTCCTCGCCGACCGCGGGGAAGCCGACGGGCAGGTCTGGCATCTGCCAGCCGCTAAGCCGCTGACCGCCCAGCAGTTCTTCGACCTGGTCGCCCAGGCCGCCGGGCAGCCGGTCCCGGTCCGCGCCAGCGCCGCCAGCCCGGCACTGCTCGCGGTCGCGGGCGTTTTCTCGCCATTGCTGCGCGAGATGCGTGAGACGACATACCAGTTCCGCGCGCCGTTCGTCATCGACGCCAGCAAATTCGAAGCCGTCTTCGGCCGTCTCGAGCCCACCCCGCACCGCGACGCGGTGCAGCGGACCGTCGCCTGGTACCGGTCCCGTGACCACCGAGCCACCACGGCAAACCAGCGCCAATTCGGCTGCCGCGGCCGCGGCCGTTCGCTGGCGCCGATGCGCACAGATTCCCCAGATGTGCACGGCCCCAGGACTTGAGCGGCACCATGCCCGCGTCGCGCAGGCGGATATCGCGTGTCGCACGACCGGGGAGCTGTCACCGTCGGTAACGAGGCGCCCGTCTGGCCCTCGCCGACGCCCGGCAGCGCTACGACGACGTCATCGGTAACTTCCCGGTCTGACTAGCACAATCATGCTCGTTTGCGGCTAGTGACACGTTTATTACCGGCACCCCCTGACGCACCGCGCCCAGCCCGGCTGGCTTCGCCATCCCATCCCAGCCCATGGGAAATGTATTACTAGAGCTTTGCTATCTCATGACCCATCTATACTCTCACCTGTCGTACGGTCGCGCAGACCCCCGCAGCCACGGCCGAAGGGTGATGGCCGTCATGACTGCCTCCCGCACCCACGAAGGAGCCTGAATGCTACGCAGATGGTGTATCCCCCTGGCCGGACTGGCCTTGGCCGGCGGCGCGCTTGCCGCGACCGCCCCCGCAGCCGCCAGCAGCCACCCGGCCGGGCCCACCATCCACCTGATCCGGCCCGCCATGCACGGCACCGCACCGATGATCGTTCGCGGCCGGCCCAGTCACGCCTTGGAATCCCAAAACTGGTCCGGCTACGCGGCCCACGGCAAGACCTACAAGAACGTGTCGGCCAGCTGGGCCGAGCCCACCGGGCACTGCACAAGCAGCCGCACGTTCTCCAGCTTCTGGGTCGGCCTCGACGGCTTCGGCAGCCAGAGCGTGGAGCAGACCGGCAGCGAAGTGGACTGCGCCGGTGGCCAGGCCAGGTACTTCGGCTGGTATGAGATGTACCCCGCGCTCCCGGTGAACTTCCCCAGCACGGTGCATCCGGGCGACCACTTCACCGGTTCTGTCACCTTCACCGGTAGCGGGCACTACACCCTCGTGCTGAAGGACACCACCTCGGGCTGGTCGCACACGATCCACCAGACCTCCGCGCAGGCGAAGAACGCCTCCGCGGAGGTCATCGCCGAGGCGCCATCCTCATCAAGCCGCATCCTGCCGCTGACCAACTTCGGCACCGTTCACTTCAGCAGCGCGTTGGTGGACGGGGCGGCGATAAGCAAGGCCAACGGCGTCAAGATCACCATGGTGAACGCCAGTCGCCGCGCGAAGGACTCGGTCTCCGCGCTCAGCGGCGGCGAGAACTTCAGCGTGAAGTGGCTGCACAGCACCTGATCGGTGCTGGCCAGGGGACCCCTGGCTGGCTCAGCGGCCCCGCGGCTTCGTCGCGGGGCCGCAGCCGTGTTGGCCCGGGCGGCCACCCCTATAGTCCAGGTATGACCGCGGAGAAGCTGACCGTCCGGGCCGCCGCGGGGCGGCAACTCGAAGTCCTGGCCAGCGGCCCGCCGGGCGGGCTCACGGTCGTGCTGCACAACGGGACTCCCGCCGGGCTGATGCCCGCCCCGGCCATCGCCGCGGCGGCGGCCGGGCGCGGCATGCGCCTGGTCCTGTACGCCCGGCCCGGGTATGCGGGCTCCACACCGGACCCAGGCCGCCGGGTCCGCGCCGCCGCCGCCGACCTCGCGGCCGTCCTGGACGCCCTGGGCACGGGGGAGTTCGTGACCGTCGGCTGGTCGGGTGGCGGCCCGCACGCCCTGGCCTGCGCCGCCCTGCTGCCCGGCCGGTGCCTGGCCGCCGCCACCATGGCCGGCGCGGCGCCGTACCAGGCCGAGGGCCTGGACTGGTGGCACGGGATGGCCCCGGAGAATCTCGCGGAGTTCCAGGCAGCGGTGGCCGGGCCGGAGGCGCTCACCACCTTCCTGGAGCCCGCCGGGCGGGAACTGGCCTCGATGACCGGCGCCGACGTGGCGGCCGGGCTGGGCGACCTGGCGTCGGCGGCCGACAAGGCGGCCGTTACCGGGGAGTTTGCCGACTACCTGGCGGCCTCGTTCCGTGCCGCGGTGGCGGGCGGGGTGGCCGGCTGGCGCGACGATGATCTCGCCTTCGTCACCGACTGGGGCTTCACGATGGCCGACGCTGGCGCGGGTGCTCCCGTGGCGGTCTGGCAGGGCGATCAGGACATGATGGTGCCGTGGTCGCACGGCCAGTGGCTGGCCGCGCACATCCCCGGTGCCCGGGCCCACCTGCTGCCCGGCGAGGGCCACCTGACCCTGGTAAACACGGTCGGCGCCATCCTCGACGACCTCCTGGACCTGGCCGGCCGCCAAGGCTGACCACGGACGCGCGTGCCGGAACAGGCACAGGCCCGTCCGCTCCCGCGCCGGGATCCCGGGCGCAGCTACGGATGGAGGACCAGGCCGCGACACACCTTGTCCACGGCGTTGCGCGGTCCGTAGACAGCGATCCCAGCCAGCACCAGGTCCCCGGCGGCCACGGCCTGCACCACCGCCCGGTTGGCGTCGTCATCTCCCGTGGAGAACATTTCCTGGGTGTAGACGGCGGCAGGCATGCCCCGCGTGACGGCTCGCTCCCTGACGGCGGCGAGCGCCTCGCTGGGGCCGGTGTAGACCAGCACAGGCTGGCGGAACATCTCCAGGTAGCGGTTGCCGGAGCCGTCCTCGTAGGGCTTGCCCGCCACCTCGTCGATGCCCGCCGCGATCCCGCTAGCGAGGAACGCCGTCACGTTCAATTTCTGCCAGACCGCGAGATCGGACCGTACCGCTATCGCGATCTTCGTATCGAAGCGCATGCACCCAGGATCGCCCGGCACAAGGGCAGGTGTATTGAACGCTGGTGCGCCGGCCACCGGATCCGGAGAATCGGCATACTGGATGGGTGGGAGCGGAGCAAGAAGCGGACTGGGCGCGGTACTGGCGGTCGCCGGACGGCCAGGTCGAGGCGATGCATGCCCGGTTCCGCGGGCACGTCTACCACCGGCACAGCCACGACACCTACTCCCTGGGCCTGACCGAGTCCGGGGCGCAGGCGTTCACCTGCCGCGGCGCGGGGCACGTCAGCACGGCCGGCCTGGTGATGGCCTTCAATCCCGACGATCCGCATGATGGTCACGCCGCCACCGGCACCGGCTTCACCTACCGGATGATCCACCTGGCCCCGGCCCTGCTGACCGGCCTGCTCGCCGACCTCACCGGGACCGCGGCCGGCATGCCGCTGTTCGCCGCACCGGTGCTCACCGACCCGGCGCTCGCGGCGGCGGTGCGGCGGCTGCACCGGTCGCTCACCGGCCCGGCCAGCCCGCTGGAGCAGTCAGAACGGCTCGCCGCCGTGACCGCGCTCGCCGCCCGCCATGTGAGCGGCCCGCGCCAGGACCTGCCCCGGGCGGGCCAGGCCACCGTACTGACCGCCCGGGATCAGGCGGTCGCCGCTGACCGGATCCGCGCGTTCCTGCACGACGGCGGCGTCGCGGAGGCCACCCTCGCGGACGTGGCCACGGCGGCGGGCTGCAGCAGGTTCGTGGCCTACCGTGCCTTCCGCGGCCGCTACGGCCTGCCCCCCAGCGAGTACCAGCGACTGCTGCGGCTGCGCGCGGCCCGCCGGGCCCTGGCCGGCGGCGCGGCCCTCGCCGATGCCGCCGCGGCGAGCGGGTTTGCCGACCAGGCGCACCTCACCCGCTGGTTCCGGCGCTGCTACGGGATCACGCCGGGCGCCTACCGGGCGGCCTGCGGACAGGTATAAACCGTGCGCCACCAGATCAGTGCCACCCAAAACGGCGTGACCTGCTCGCTGTCCGGTGGCGGCAGCTTCAGCGACACCTGGTTGCGCGCCAACTAACTGAACACGGCGCGGCCCGGCCACGGCACCTCCCGGCGCCCGTGACCGGGCCGTGCCCGTTTCTCAGCGGGCCGCTCCTCAGCGGCCCCTATGAACAGCGGCGATACGCAGAGCAGGGTGGCTCAGCCGCGCGCGGCGACGGAGGTCACCCGGGGCAGGGTGATCACGAAACTGGTGTGCCCGGGGCGGCTGGTGACGCTCACGCTGCCGCCGTGCGCGGTCGTGACCGCCTGCACGATGGCCAGGCCCAGCCCGGTACTGGTGCCGGCGTTGGAGCGGGCGGAGTCGCCGCGCACGAACCGCTCGAACAGGGCAGGCTGCAGTTCCGCCGGGATGCCGGGGCCGCTGTCGGTCACGCTCACCCGGACGGCCGGTGGGTCCTCGCTCGTGGTGAGCGTGACCGTGACCGTGGTCCCTTCCGGGGTGTGCTTGGCCGCATTGCTCATCAGGTTGACGAGCACCTGGTGCAGGCGGTGCTCGTCGCCCTCCACCTGCACAGGCTCGTCGGGCAGCTCAAGCACCCAGCGGTGGTCCTGGCTGGCCGCCCGGGCGTCGCTGGTGGCGTCGATGGCCAGCCGGGTGATATCGACCGGCTCCTTGGCCAGCGGGCGGCCCGCGTCGAGCTGGGCGAGCAGCAAAAGCTCGTCGACCAGCACGCTCATCCGCGCCGACTCCGACTCCACCCTTGCCAGTGCGTGCGCGATGTCATCGGGCACCGGCCCGGGATGCCGGCGGGCGAGTTCGGCGTAGCCGCGGATGGCGGCCAGTGGAGTGCGCAGCTCATGGCTGGCGTCCGCGGCGAACCTGCGCAGCCGTGACTCGCTGGCGGCCCGGCGGGCCAGCGCCGCCTCGACGTGGCCGAGCATCCGGTTGAATGCGGAGCCGACCTGCCCGACCTCGGTGCGCGGGTCCGCGTCGGGCACCCGTTCCGGCAGGGTGACCTCGCCGCTGGACAGCGGCCGCTCGGCCACCTGGGTGGCGGTGGCGGCCACCCGGCGCAGCGGCCGCAATGACAGCCGCACGAATCCGGTGCCCAGTACCCCGGTGAGCAGCAGGGCAGCGGCAAACACCACGATCTCGACGGTCGCGACCTGGCGCAGCGTGGAGTTCACCTGCGTCATTGGTAGGCCGGTGAGGTAGGTGACGCCGGGGTCAGACTCGTCGGGCACCGCCAGCAGCCGGTAGTCGCCAAGGCTGGACAGCTCGCTGGTGAACGGCTGCCTCCCGGCCGGATACGCGGTGAGCACCGCCTTGTCCGCATGCGACAGCGTGCAGGTGCCGTAGGAGACGTAGTTGTCGGTGAGCATGCCGTTCCTGACCTGGGCGCTGAACGTCTGCTGTTGCTGCCGTTGCGCGCAGTCGTACGGCGAGTCATGGTGCGGCGGCCCTGGCTGGTTGTCGCCGTCGCTGCCCGGCGGCGGGTTGCCCAGGCAGGCCTGATAGCGCCCGCTCGCCTGCAGGAGCTGCTGGTCGAGCTGGCCAAGCAGGTAACTGTGCAGCGACACGTAGGTAACCACGCCCACGGCGGCGCAGGCCAGCGCGAGCAGTGCCAGCAGCCCCGCGATCAACCGCCCGCGCAAGGTCCGGCGAGCGAGCCAGCGGCGAGGGCCGTCAGCCCGCCCACTGCCCGCGGCAGCGCCTGTCGTGCTCATGGGTCAGCTCGCCGGCTTGAGGACGTAGCCGACGCCCCGGACCGTGTGGATTACCGGTTCCCGGCCGGAGTCGATCTTCTTGCGCAGGTAGCTGATGTACAGCTCGACCACGTGCGCCTGGCCGCCGAAGTCGTAGTTCCAGACCCGGTCCAGGATCTGCGCCTTGGACAGCACCCGGCGCGGGTTGCGCATGAGGAACCGGAGCAGCTCGAACTCGGTCGCGGTGAGCTCGATCAGCTCGCCGCCGCGGCGCACCTCCCTGGCCTCCTCGTCCATGGTCAGGTCGCCGACCACAAGCTCGGTATCGCCGCGTGCCCTGGTGATACCCGCCCGCCGGAGCAGCCCGCGCAACCGGGCAAGCACTTCCTCCAGGCTGAACGGCTTGGTGACGTAGTCGTCCCCGCCCGCGGTGATGCCGGCCACCCGGTCCTCGACCGCGTCGCGAGCGGTCAGGAACAGCACGCACACATGCGGCAGCTCGGCGCGGACCCGGCGGAGCACTTCCAGGCCGTCGAAGTCGGGCAGCATGATGTCCAGCACCACCGCGTCCGGCTGGAACTCGCGGGCGGTCCGCACCGCGCTGCTGCCGTCGCTGGCGGTCTGGATCTCCCAGCCTTCGTAGCGGAGCACGCTGGCGAGCAGCTCCGCCAGGCTGGGCTCGTCGTCCACGACCAGCACCCGGACGGGCGTGCCGTCAGCGCGATGCAGGGCCGTAGCCTGCGCCCCGGACGCCACAACTCCCGGCTGTCGCCCGGTCATCTCGGTCACCTCAGCAGTCCATGCCAGCTCCGCGGCCATCGCTGCACCTCACGCTACCCGGGTGAGGGCCAGCGCCAGCGCCGGGCAGCCGGCCACGGCCCGGCGCGCCTCACGGACCAGCCCGTGCGGCACCGGCTGGTCCGCCACGATCGGATAGCCCCACTCGTCCAGGGTGATGAGCTCCGGCAGGAGCTCCGCGCAGGCTCCATGCCCGGCACAGGCCACGGGGTCCACTCGCAACCGCTTTGCCATGTCAGCTCCAGTCGTCCTCGGTCGCGGGGCAGCCCGGTGCCCGGCACCGGCAGGAACGGGCGCGGGGGGCACTTGCCACCGCTTTGCCATGTCAGCTCCAGTCGTCCTCGGTCGCGGGCGAGCGGGCCGGCACCGGCAGGAACGGGCGCGTGTCCGCGCCGCTGCACCGCCCCTGCCCGTGCAGCCCGGCCTCGGTCGCGAAGACGCGCAGCGCGCTGCGGATGAACCGGACGCTGCCGTCCGGGTGGTGGCAGGCGCCGCGGCCAGTGACCAGGCCGGCCCAGCGCTCGAGATCGGCCCGCGCCCGGTGGTCGGGGCGCGGCCCGGCCAGGTGCGCCACGGCGGCGGCGATGCGCGGCAGGCCGTTGAAGCATGGGCCGCACTGGCCGGCCGATTCCAAGGCCAGGTACCTGGCTACCCGTGCGGTCTCCGCGAGGCCGCACCGGTCCGCGGGCAGGGCGGCCAGCACTCCGGCCCCGACCGCCGCGCCCAGCGGGCGCAGCGCCGCGTTGGCCAGCGGCAGGCCCGCGGCCTGCGCGGCGGGCAGCCACGCACCGTGGTAGCCGCCGACGAGCACGGCCTGGACTGGGCCGAAGGCGCTGGGCACCTCCGGCCCGGCCGGGCCAGCCCCGGCCGGGCCGCTGGGCCCGGCATCCAGGCCGAGCAGGCCGGCCAGGCCGGCGCCGAGCGGCACTTCGGCCACACTGGCGCGGCCGTCGGCCAGGTGCAGGGTGGCCAGCATGCTGCCCGGCTCCGCCTCGGTCCCTGCCATGCGGAACCAGGCCGCGCCGTAGCGCGCGATCAGTGCCAGATGCGCCAGGGTCTCCACGTTCTGCACCAGCGCTGCCCGGCCGGGCGCCAGCCGCGGCAGCCCGCGCACCGGCCGGTAGGCGGGCAGGGCGGGCCGGCCTGCCAGACGGCTTGCCAGCGCGGACTCCTCCCCGGCGAGGAACCTGTCCGGGGCCGTCACCAGCTCCACGCTGGCGGTGTCCATCCCCGCGGCGGCCCGCTCGGCGATGGCACCGGCCAGCCGGCCGTGCAGCCGTTCGTTGCGCGGCACGTAGAGCACGGCCGCGGCCGAACCGGCCGCCCGGGCGGCGAGTTGCAGCCCGTCAAGGACCAGATGCGGGGAGATCCACAGCAGGGACCGGTCCTTGCTGCTGGCCGGCTCGCCTTCGGCGCCGTTGCCGACCACGACAGGAGCTGGCCTGGCCTGCGCCGCCGCGGCGAGCTTGCGGGCGACGGGAAAGGCGGCGCCGCCCCGGCCGGTCAGCCCGGCGGCCGCCACCTCGCGCAGCAGGCCATCCCGGCCGCCCGCCGGGTGGAGCGGGCCATGTGCGGCCAGGTGCGCGCGCAGGTCCACGGGCACGGTGCCAGAGCCGGGCAGCAGCCGCGGCAGGCCCGGGCCCGGCAGGCCGGGCGGCGGGCCGCCGGCCGCGAAGGTGGGATGCGGGAGGGTCAGGCTGTCGGTCATCACAGGCCGGCCTTTCTGGCGGACATGCGGCTGAGGGCAGCGGCGGCGCGCCCGGCCCGGGGAACCTCCCGTGCGGCATGCGACAGCCGCCAGGCCAGCGCGGCCACGGTGGCCAGCACGCAGGCGACAAGCACCCCGAGCACCAGGCCGCTTCGCGCGTCGGCGCTGCTGCCGATGGTGTGCAGGACCGCGAGCGGCCAGGCGGCGTACCCGAGCCAGTGGATGGCCCGCCAGGCACGCCGGCTCATCCTGGCGCGGGCCAGGCTGGTCAGGATCAGCGCGGCGACCAGATCTAGCGAGATGGCCCCCAGGCCCAGCCAGAACGGCTTGTAGGCGGAGGCGAACGGGACCACGGCCGCGGCCAGGCCGATCGTGACGTAGGGGTCGGCGATCGCGGTCACCACATGGATCGCCAGGAACGCCACTGCCAGCAGCGAGATGTTCCTGTGCAGGCCGGTGACCGCGAAGGCGGGCAGGCCGGGGAGCCGGCCCTGCCGGTTGACCAGGATGCCAAGCACCACCACGGTGGTCAGCAACAGCAGCGTCACTACCCCGGTCGCCCGGCTGGCGTACCACAGCGCGGTGCTGCTGGTAATCCCGGTCATGGCCGTCGGCCCTGTCGCTGGAAGTTCATGCCTTCAGCATCACCGGACCGGCGCAGCGCTCCCTCTTCGCCGCCTCTGAATTACCTCTGAACGCGATGGCCTGGCAGAATGCGCGCGTCGGCGGGGTTGAGCACGGAGGTTCGCATGTCTGCCCACACCGGGCGCGTCCGGCGCGCTGTGGGCAGGGCGTTCGTGGATGTCTCACCGCTGCGCCGCCACGCCGGCTTCCGGCGGCTGTGGACCGGCCAGCTCATAGCGTCGATGGGCAGCCAGCTCACCGTGGTGGCCGTGGGTTACCAGACCTACCGGCTCACCGGATCCACCGTGATGGTGGGCCTGGTCAGCCTGGGGCAGCTCCTCCCGCTGCTGGCAGGCTCGCTGTTCGGCGGCCCGCTGGTGGACGCGTGGGACCGGCGCAAGGTCATGATGGGCACCCAGTTGCTGCTGGCCGTGGGGGTCGCCGGGCTGGCGGTCAACTCGATGCTGCCGCACCCGCTGCTGTGGCCGCTGTTCGCTTGCACCGCCGAGTCGGCGGCATTCCAGGGGGTGGACTGGGCGGCCCGCCGCGCGTCGCTGCGGCACCTCGTGCCCCCGGCCGACCTGGCCGCCGCGCTGTCGGTGCAGTCCGCGGCGTTCCAGATGACCCTGGTGGTGGGCCCCGCCGCGGCGGGCCTGCTCATCGCCCACGCCGGGTTCAGCCTCGTGTACTGGCTCAACGTGGTCGCGTTCGCGCTGGCGTTCCTCACCGTGGCGCGGCTGCCGTCGCTGCGGCCGGCCGGCGGGGGGCAGCCCGCCAGCGCCGCCTCGCTGATCGGCGGGGTCCGTTACCTGAGGTCGAGCCCGCCGCTCGCCGGGGCCTTCCTTATCGACCTCGGCGCGATGGTCTTCGGCATGCCCAGGGCACTGTTCCCGGCACTGGCGACGACCGTTTACGGCGGGGGAGCGGCCACGGTGGGCTACCTGAATGCCGCGGCTGGGTTTGGCGCGCTGGTGGGATCGCTGCTGACCGGCCATATCGGGCGGGTGCGGCGGGCCGGGCGGGCGGTGGCGGTCTGCGTCGTGATCTGGGGCCTGGCCATCATGGGGTTCGGGTTCGTGCCGTGGCTGCCCGCGGCGCTGGCCCTGCTTGTGATGGCGGGCGCCGCCGACGTGATCTCCTCGGTGTTCCGGATGATAATCGTGCAGCGGGTCACCCCGGACGCCCTCCAGGGCCGGGTCAACAGCCTGATCTTCGTCGGTCTTCAGGGCGGCCCACGGCTCGGCGACGCGGAGGCAGGTGCCGCGGCGGCATTGGGCGGCCCGCAGTTTGCCGCCTGGTCCGGCGGCCTGCTCAGCGTGGTCGCCGCCGCCGTGACCTGCGTGGCGATTCCGGAGTTCTGGCGGTACCGCACCGAGCCCGGCCCGGCGCACGGTGCGGGGGAGGGACCGGCCGGGGCGCCTGACACAGCCCCGGCCGCAGAGCCAGCCGGCCGGGCCGCAAGCTCCGGAGAGGCCGGGCCAGAGCCGCGCCCGGCCGGCTGACGACGTGGGCCACGGCCTGGTGACGGAGGAACCGGGCCGTCAGGCCGGCGGGGGTTCCGGGGGTCGTCCCCCGGGTGAACAGGGCCACGGCCTGGTGACGGGTGGAACCGGGCCGTCAGGCCGGCGGGGGTCCCAGGGGTCGTCTCCCGGGCGAACACAGCCCGGTCAGGCGGCGGAGGCCTGTTCCGGCGGCCAGCCGCCGAGGGTGACCACGGCGCCGGACTCGGCCACCAGCCGGGCGGGGAGCCGCAGGCCGGCCAGCCAGGCCGGCGCTGCCTCACCGCGGATGATCGCCGCGGTGCTCGCCGCGTTCGCGTCGGCGCAGGTGGCTGCCCCGACGGACGCGGTCCGCCACACCGGCGCGGCGGGCAGCCCGGAGCGGGGGTCAAGGATGTGGTGCAGCACATCGCCGCCGCGGCGCCAGCGCCGCGCGGCCGTGCTTGAGGTGGCCAGGCCACCGGAGTGGATCGCAATCACCGCGGACGGGCCGGCCGGTGGGTCCTCGGGCCGCCCGGTGACGTCCTGGACCCGGATCCGCCACCCGCCTGGCGGGGCCGCTCCGGCGACCGCGATGTCCCCGCCCAGGTTGACCAGGACGCCGCAGCCGAGTTCGCCGGCGATTCGGCCCGCCGCCCGGTCGGCCGCCCAGGCCTTCGCGGTGGCGCCCAGATCCAGTTGCGTGCCACGAGGCAGGGATACCAGCCCGGCCGCCTCGTCGAGTTCGACCTCACGCCAGCCGGGGACGCTGCGGACGGTCAGCCGCACCGGCGGGCCGTCCCGGCGCACGAGCGCGAAGTCGCGGTCGTATCCGGCCGCGCTCAGCGCGCCGCCAACGGTCGGGTCCACGTCCCCGTCGGTGAGCCGGGCCGCCCGCAGCGCGACGGCCAGCGCCCCGGCCAGCAGCGGGCTGATCCGCACCGGGCCGGTACGGCCGCGCCCACCGGCCGGCGCGCCATCCAGCGCCACGATCTCGGAGTCCGCGCGGAACCTGCTGCACGCCGCGTCCAGGGCGGCGAGGTCTTCGGTGAGTATGCGCCGCGCCGGGGCCAGTGCCCGCAGGTCGGTGACGAGCAGGTGCACGCTGGTGCCGATCGCCTGCCAGGCTGCGGCCCCCTCCCGCCCATCCGGCCCGGCGGCGGCCGCGGCTGACATCACGACCCCCCGGACGTGGTCTGGCCGCCGGAACCCTGCGCGGCGGAGATCCCGGAGCCGCCGGAGAGTCCCGAACTGGCCGAGGACCCCGACGAGCCGGAACTGGCGGACGAGCCCGAGCCGCTGGCGGACCCCGAAGAACTGGACGAGCCGGACGAGGTTCCGGAGCCGCTTGACGCCGCGGTACCGGAAGAGCTGGTCGTGCTCGCGTGCGACGCCCCGGGCAGGGCGTAGGCGACGATACCCGCCACCGCCAGGCCCGAGGTGCCGATTCCAGCTGTGACCGCGCGCAGCCGTGCGCGTCCCCGCTTCCTGGCCGCGGCCGCTGCCGCCGGGTTCGGCTGTTGCGAGTTCATGGGCTTCCCTTCTTCGGTCTCCCCGCAGTCTGCGGGTCCTGAGTCGGGGAATCCTCGGAACTGCCTCTGACTGTCATCTGAGTGTGCGCCCGCCCGCGATCCCGGCGGGCGGGCGCTCGCAGCGATGCCCGGGCCGCGACCTAGTCGGCCAGGGTGCCCATGGACAGGTTGATGGTGGTTCCCGTCATCCCGCTCGCCTTGTCCGACGCCATGAAGGCCGCGACGTTTGCCACCTCCTCGAGCGTCATGACCCGTCGCGTGTGGGTCGTGCTCGCGAAGTACCCGGTGAACTGTTCCCAGGTAAGGCCCGATGACTTGGCGCGGATCTCGGCGAGTTCCTTCATCGTGTCTGTCTCCGGTATGCCGTGCGGCCGCAGGCCGACCACGCGAATGCCGTGCGGGGCGAGCTCGGCAGACAGATCGCGGGTGAGTGCCTCCTTGGCGGCCATCGCCGGACCGTAGCCGCCGTTCATTCGCGTGCCCATCCGCGCCGGGAGCGCGGTGACGGTCATGATCACTCCCGACTTCTTCGGGATCATGTGCGCTGCGGCCAGGTGTGCGGTCAGGAAGTAGGACGTCGTGTAGGCCGCGATCGGCAGGGCGAACGACTCGGTATCCAGCTCGGCCAGGGGGACACCCAGAATCCTCGAGTCCGGGATGCCGATCGCGTTGAACGAGATGTCAACGCGGCCCGCCTTGTCGAGCACCAATAGCAGATGCCTGTCCACGGCCGGTTCGTCGAGCGCGTCGACCTCGGCCGCCTCGGCGGATCCGCCAGCCGAAACGATGTCCTTGGCGACAACTTCCACGGCTGCCTGGAGGCGCCCGGTGAGGAAAACCTTGGCCCCCTCGCCCGCGAAGGCGCGTGCAACGGCGCCGCCGATCGCGCCGCCGGCGCCGTAGATCACCGCAACCTTGTCTTGCAGCAGCATCGCTGGTTCCCTTCTGTACCCGGTGGACACACCGCCCACCTCATGAGTGGAGATCGACGGCCGAGACTCGTCCGCGCTCGCCATTGGCCGGCGCCGGATCGTCAGAGCCGCCGGGGATGCAGACACCGCGGCGCCGGCGAACTGGGCGCCGGCCGGCCGCCCAGTTCGACCCCTGGCCGGTGTCTGTACAGGATGGAAATGCGGCAAGCTGCGGGAAGAAGGTGAGGCGAGGGTGGAGCTGGCAACGGATGACCTGATCTCAAGGGCGCGGGCGGGGGACGGCGACGCGTTCCGGGAGCTGACCGAGCCACACCACCGGGAGCTGCAGGTGCACTGCTACCGGATGCTCGGATCCTTCCAGGACGCCGAGGATGCCCTGCAGGACACGCTGCTAGCCGCCTGGCAAGGCTTCGGAGAGTTCGAGGGACGCGCCTCGCTGCGCACCTGGCTCTACCGGATCGCCACCAACGTCTGCCTCAACGCGCGCCGCTCGGCCAGCCGGCGATCCGCCAGGGAGTGGAACATCCCCAAGGTCGAACCACCCGAGCCGACCCGGCTCGGCGAGGTCGTGTGGCTCGAGCCGTATCCCGACGCCCTCCTGGAGGGTGCGGGCGGCATGCCGCCCGGCCCGGAGGCCCGCTACGAGCAGACCGAGTCCATCTCCCTGGCCTTCGTGACCGCGCTTCAGGTCCTGCCGCCTCGCCAGCTTGCCGTGCTCATCCTGCGCGACGTCCTCGGATTCCGCGCCAGTGAGGTGGCCGGCATGCTGGACACGACCGTCGAATCGGTCACCAGCGCCCTGAAACGAGCGCGTGCCAGCCTGCAGCGCCGGCACCCGGCCGCCGCCGGCCGCCAGGGGCCTCCCGCCTCCGGCTCACCCGCCGAGGATGCGATCGTGGGGAAGTTCGTCAGCGCGTACGAGTCGGCCGACCTCGACGCGCTGGTGGCCCTGCTGACCGACGACGTCTTCATGTCGATGCCGCCGATGCCCTTCGAATACGAGGGCAGGGACATCGTGGCCCGCTTCTGCGCCGCCCTGTTCGGCGGCCGGAGGTTCGACCTCGTGCCGACGCGAGCCAACGGCCAGCCGGCGTTCGGGGCCTACCTGAGCGCCCCTACCGGGATCCGCCACGGGACCGGCCTGATCGTGCTCACCCTCACCGGCGACCGGATCGGCGCCATGACCCGCTTCGAAAACAGCGTGCTGCCGTGGTTCGGGCTACCGCGATCGCTGCCGAGCCGATAGCCAGGACACGCTCCTAGGCTTGCGGGCGCACGGAGTCGAGCAGCAGGCGGAGCTTGGAGGCGGCGGGGGAGAGCCGGGCACCGGCCTCGAGCAGGAACCGCCCGGCCTCGTCGAGAAGCCCGGCGGGCCCGCGGACCAGTTCGATCTCCACCTCCCGCCACGCGGTCGCGGTGGGCCAGGCTGAAGGGTCTGGCGGGGCGTCCGTATCGCATGCATCCTGATCAGGGAGCGAGCCCGTCACCTCGTCGTCGGCGACCTCGGCCAGCACCTGGCCTTCGGCATCGGTGAGTCGGCGCACCGTGCGGGTGGTCTGCAGCCGGGCGATCGGGCGCAGCGGCTGGCCGTGGACGCATTCGGCCACCAGGCCGGACAGCTCGTCCGGCACCGGCTCGCCGCCCGGGCCGAGCGGGGCGTGCACCTCGCGCCTGGTCTCGGTCCCCGCCGGAAGCTTCAGGTGCCAGCCGGCGTCGGTCCCGCCGGTGCGCCGCCGCAGCGTGATGTGCGCCGCGGCCAGGTCCAGCCCGGGAGTGTCCAGGTAGACGGCGGTCAGGTGGTAGATATCGGGACCGGTGACCGCCGCCACGCCGGGCACCGCGGACAGATCAGGCAGCACGAACCCGGCGTCGACCGCGTACTTGCGCTCGATCTCGAGGGAGCTGTCGAGGGTGCTCATACATGCGACCCTACGGCGTGGCCGGCGAAACCGCTCCGCGTGTTCTCCGGGCCCAGACCCGATGACGAGGCGGCCGCCGGCTCAGTGCCCACCGGTCCGGGCAGATCCGCGACCAGCCGCGGTGACCTGCCCGCGCTCCGCGGCGGGGAGCGCGGGCAGGGGCTATTGCACCATCACGTTGACGGTCGGGTACCCGGTGGCCCCGTTGGGCGGCGGCGGCGCGAGTGCGGAGGTCTGGGTGTAGCCGGTCTTGTCCGTGGCGCGTGCCTCGATGACGTGGTTGCCGCGGGTCGCGTCCCACTCCCATACCCACTGCCGCCAGGTGTCGACGCCCGGCACCGCCGCCAGCCGGGCCTGGTTCCAGTTGCCGCCGTCCACGCGTACCTCGACCGCCTCGATGCCCTTGTGCTGGGCCCAGGCGACGCCCGCGACGGGCGTGCGGCCCGCGCGCACCGTGGCGGAGCCGTTCGGCACGTCGATCCGCGACTCGGTCTTGATCGGCGCCTGCTGCGACCAGCCGCGCGTGGCCCAGTAGCCGTACTCACCGGCCCACGTGGTCACCTTGATGTCGGTGATCCACTTGCAGGCCGATACGTAGCCGTACAGACCCGGGACCACCAGGCGCGCCGGGAACCCGTGCGCGACCGGCAGCGGGGTCCCGTTCATCGCGACGGCGAGCAAGGCGTCGCGCCCGTCCATGACCGTCTGCACCGGAGTGCCCGAGGTGAAGCCGTCCACCGACGTGCACAGCAGTTGCTGGGCCCCGGCACGGATCCCGGCGGCGCGCAGCAGCTTGGACAGGCTCGTGCCCAGCCACAGCGCGTTGCCGACGTACGGGCCTCCCACCGGGTTGGACACGCAGCACAGCGTGATCCAGTCCTCGATCAGCGGAAGCTTGAGCAGGTCGTCGAACGTGAGCGTCATCTCGTGGGCGACCATGCCGTGGATCCGCAGCTGCCAGCTCGACGGCGCGACCTGCGGCAGCACCAGCGCGGTGTCCACCCGGTAGAACGAGTTGCTGGGGGTCACGAACGAGCTGAGGCCGGGAATGTGCAGGTCCACTCCCTCGGGCAGCGCCGGGACGCGCTGGACCGGGGGCGGCAGCTTGATTGCCGCCCGGGCCTTGGACACGCTGCTGCGTTCCGCCAGGACGCGGCCGACCAGGCCGCTCGCCCCGGCTGCCGCCACTGCCACCGAGCTGGCGATCAGGAACTGCCGCCGCTTCGACCCCGGCACGGCAGCGCCGGCCGGGGATGCCCGGTGCGCGCCACCGGCCGGTGTGCCGGGCGCTACGGGGCGCCGGGGCACCCAGGACGCGCCCGGGTCGCCGAGCTCACCCGTGCCGGGCTGGGCCAGGGCCGGTGGTCCGCCGAGCTCATCTTGATCATCGGCGGGCCCGGCGAGAGCGGCTCGGTTGTCGGCGTCCTCGTGTGCCGCCTGGACGAGCCGCCACATGGCGAACAGCCCGGCCGCGCCGCCCACCAGGGAGGGCAGGACGTCGGCCGGGCCGGCGGTGGGACGGGACAGAGCGGCGGCCAGGCCGATCGCGGTGAACACCGCCAGCCCCGCCACGCCGTACCGGAACCGCCGCACCGCCGCGACGCCGATCACCGCGGCGAACACGGCGAGCAGCACCAGGATTCCGGTGACCAGCGCGGTCTTGTCGTTGGAGCCGAACGTCGAGATCGCGAAGTCCTTCACCGGCGGCGGGGTGAGGTCGATGCTGGCACTGCCGACGGCGACCACGGGAGAACCCACCGAACCGGTGAGGCCCGCCACGAGCTGGCCCACGCCCAGCGCGACGCCGGCGGTGATCAGGCCCGTGAACAGGCCTGTAACGACGCTAGGCCGGGTTCGGGGCCGGCCTGGCGCGGAAAGTTGCGGATCGGAGGGCACTGTCACATCTTCTATTCGTTGTAGTCACCGGCAAGGATTGGCCGCAGGCGGCAGAAGGCCAATCCGATCGGCCACCGGCCACGAATCATAAGGAAGAGCATCTCGCGGCGGGGTGCCATAGAGAATCCCGCCTAGCCGCCGCCGGGGTATGTCCATGATGTGCCTGATGTGAGGATGAGGACGCGACGATGACCGCGGAGCTGCCGGGCGAGCGCCCGAGCGCGGCACCCGCCAGCGAGCTGGCCGGGCTGCTCGCCAAGGTCGCGCGTGGTGACGAGGCGGCCTTCGCCGGGGTGTACGACCGGTTCGGGACGGTCGTCTACGGTCTCGTCCGCCGCATCGTCCGGGACCCGGCGCAGTCAGAAGAGGTCACGCAGGAGGTGCTGCTTGATGTCTGGCGCAGCGCGTCCCGCTTCGACCCGGGTGAGGGCAGCGCACGCAGCTGGCTGATGACGCTCGCGCACCGCCGCGCCGTCGACCGCGTGCGCTCGGCACAAGCCTCAGCAGACCGAGAAGCCCGTGCGGCCGTGGCAACGACGGACTACGACGTCGTAGCCGAGGAGGTGGAGACCCGCCTGGACGCGCAGCGGGTACGCCGCTGCTTGGATTCGCTCACCGAGCTGCAGAGGGAGTCGGTCACCCTCGCCTACTACGGCGGATACACCTACCGTGAGGTGGCGGCCCTGCTCGGTGTGGCCGTCGGGACGGTGAAGACCCGGATGCGGGACGGGCTGATCCGGCTGCGGGACTGCCTGGGGACGGAGTCATGAGGCTGCGCCGGACCGACCCGCACACGCTGGCGGGTGCCTACGCCCTGGACGCGCTCGGCGACGTCGACCGGGAGAAGTTCGAGCGCCACCTCGGCGTCTGCGAGGCGTGCCGCGCCGAGGCCACCAGCCTGCGCGATGCGGCCGGCCGCCTGGCCGAGGCGACCGCCGCGATGCCGCCGCCGCGGCTGCGCGGGCAGGTGCTGGCCGAGGCCGCCCGGACCCGGCAGCAGCCGCCGGTCCGGGTCGCGGAGCGGGTCCGCAGGTCCTGGCACGGTGTGGGCTGGTCGGCCGCGCCGCGGATGGCGGTCGCGGTCGCCGGGGTCGGCATCCTGGTGGCCCTGGCCCTGGGCACGCTGCTGATCAACGACCAGCACCAGCTGCACATGTACGCGGCGCAGCGCGGCCAGATCGCGGCCATTCTGAACGCGCCGGACGCGGACATCATGACGGTGGCCGCGCAGCCGCACGGCTCGGCCACCGTGGTCATGTCCCACGCCGCCCACGCGCTGGTGCTGACCACGGCACGGCTCCCGGCGCTGCCCTCGTCCGAGTGCTACCAGGTATGGGTGATGGGCACGCACCGGATGCGCTCCGCCGGGCGGCTGCCGTCGCCGAAGCTCGGCATGACCGCCCCCATGGTCGTCGCCGGAATCGCGCCCGGCGACCGGATGGGGGTCACCGTCGAGCCGTCCGGAGGCTCCCAGCACCCGACCTCGCCACCGCTGCTGATGCTGGCCCTGCCCGCCGACTGAGCCGGCGCCCTGCCCTCCAGGGGCAACCGGCCGGCCGTTCCTGCGCCCGTGGCGCCCGCGGGCCGGCTGGTGAACGACAGCAGAACGTGGCCGGTGCACTAACGTGTGGACTCGTGAAAGCATCTCCGCAGGCGCAGTTGAAGCTCCTTGAACTGGCCGAGTTGGACACCGAGCTGAGCCGCCTGGATCACCGCCGCCGCACCCTGCCGGAGAATGCCGAGTTCGAGGCGGCACAGCAGCGGGACTCCGGGCTGCGTGACGAGCTTGCCACGCTGGAGGCGACCGGCAGCGACCTGAACAAGGACCAGGCCAAGGCCGAACGCGACGTGGACCAGGTCCGGACCAGGATCGAGCGGGATCGGGCCCGGCTCGATGCCGGCCAGGTCTCCTCGCCCAAGGAGCTGGAGAACCTCCAGTCGGAGATCGTTTCGCTGGCACGGCGGCAGGGCGACCTGGAAGAGGTCGTGCTCGAGGTGATGGAGAAGCTGGAGGACGTCACCCGCCGCCGCGATGCGCTCAGCGCCGAGCAGACGGCGCTCGCGGGCCGGCTGACGGAGATCGCGGGCCGTCGTGACGCGGCGTTCGCCGAGATCGACGAGCAGGCAGGGAAGGCCGGGGACCGCCGCGCCGGCATCGCCGCGGACCTGCCCGATGACCTGCTCGGCCTGTACGACCGGCTGCGTGCCCAGCACACGGTGGGCGCCGCCGTACTGCGGAACGGCCGGTGCGAGGGGTGCCACCTGTCGCTCAACAAGGTTGACCTGGGGCGCATCCGCGACGCGCCGCCCGACGAGGTGCTCAGGTGCGAGGAATGCCGCCGCATCCTGGTCCGCGCCGAGCTGGGCGCATGACCGCCCGCAAGCTCCTCATCCAGGCAGACGGCGGCTCCCGGGGGAACCCGGGCACGGCCGGATACGGGGCCGTCGTGCTGGACGCCGTCACCGGCGAGGTGCTCGCCGAGGTGGGCGAGGCGATCGGCCATGCCACCAACAACGTGGCGGAGTACTCGGGGCTGGTGGCGGGCCTGCGCGCGGCCGGCAAGCTCGCGCCCGGCGCCACGGCCGAGGTCCGGATGGATTCCAAGCTCGTCGTCGAGCAGATGTCCGGCCGCTGGCGGATCAAGCACCCCGACCTGCGGCCGCTCGCGGCGCAGGCCAGGCAGGCGGCCCAGGCGCTCGGCCGGGTGACCTATACCTGGGTGCCGCGCGAGCGCAACACCCACGCCGACCGCCTGGCCAACCAGGCCATGGACGCGGTCAGCGGGCGGGCCAAGGGTCCCGGCGGCAACGGCGCCGCCCGTGGCCCGGGAGCCGGTAGCGGCGGGCGGCGGCCTTCCGGTACGGCCGGCCTTTGGTGACACCTGTGGTCCTTTCCCGGCCGGGCGCCGTGAGCGCGTTACCCGTGGGGCGCAAGCGCCTATCCTTGTGGGAAGGGCGAGCCGGCCGGGCGGTCGCGCCGGGCCGTGCGCGCACGGCCCGGTGAGGAAGGTCCGGGCTCCACAGGGCAGGGTGGTCGGTAACACCGACCCGGGGTGACCCGCGGGACAGTGCCACAGAGAACAGACCGCCCCGGGCCAGGTTTCGGCCGGGTCCGGGGTAAGGGTGAAACGGTGGTGTAAGAGACCACCAGCGCCCGGAGTGATCCGGGCGGCTCGGTAAACCCCACCCGGAGCAAGGTCACAAGGGCCCACGCGCCTTCCGGGGCGCGGGGCCTGCGCGAGCGATTGAGGGCGGCCCGCCCGATGCTCGCGGGTAGACCGCACGAGGCTGCCGGCAACGGCAGTCCCAGATGGATGACCGCCGGCCCGCGTTCGCGCGGGTGCACAGAACCCGGCCTACAGGCCGGCTCGCCCCTCACCCCGGCCCTGGCCTGCGGCTGCGCGGTCATGATCGTTGCCTGGCACACATCGGGAACACATCAGAGCGGGCGAACATCGCGTCGACCGCGCCCCGGCCCTGCTCGCTGGCGTCGGGGAACAGGTGCCCG
>DASXKD010000065.1:0-7771 GCA_036497045.1 Streptosporangiaceae bacterium
TCCGGGGGGTCGCCCCCCCGGGCTAGTACGGCCCAAGGCCACGTGACGAAGTCACGAGGCCTTCAGGCCAGCGGGGGGTCGTCCCCCCGGGTTGGCAGGGTGCGGGTCGCCGTGGTCGGCACGGGAAGCTGGGCCCAGCGCGCCCATATCCCAGGCTGGCAGCGGGACCCGCGGGCTGAGGTCATCGCGCTCGCCGACGTCGACCCGGCGGCGCTTGCCACGGCGGCCAGCGAATTCGGCGTGCTGCGGGTGACGGCGGACTACACCGAACTGCTCGATGACCCGGACATCGACGTGATCGACGTGGTCACCGGCAACCGGCCACACTTCCAGGTGTCCTGGGATGCGCTGAACGCTGGCAAGCACGTGCTGTGTGAGAAACCGGTGCACAACGACTACCGCAAGACCCGCCAGGCGGCGGCCCTCGCCGCCGAGCGCGGGCTGCGGACCAAGCTCGGCTTCACGTTCCGCTACGCCCCGGCGGTCCGGTACGCCAAGGAACTCATCGACTCAGGCTTTGTCGGCGAGCCGTTCATCTTCAACGGCTTCGAGCAGAACAGCCAGTGGCTCGACCCGGCCACGCCGCTGCGGCAGGTGGACCCGCAGGCCGACCCCGGCCAGATCGCCGTCTCCTCGATCGAAGGCTACGGCGCGCCGATCATCGACATCATGCACTGGTGGGTCGGCGCGCCGCTGGCCTCGGTGGTGGGAACCATGCGCAACTTCGTGCCGGACCGGATGATCCGCGACACTGGCCGGATGACCAGGGCGAACATCGACGACGGGGACATGTGGATCGCCGAGTTCTCCTCCGGCGCGCTGGCCTCCATCCAGTCGTCGTACGTCACCGTCGGCAACTATCCCGGCATCGAGGCCCGCATCTACGGCTCGGCCGGCGCCATCATCGTGCGCCTGGTGGACGAGTTCGGCTGCTGCCAGACCATCAAGACGGCGCGCGGCGACGCGGTCGAGTTCACCGACGCGGAGATCCCGGACAGGTTCTTCCCGCCCGGCGGCCACTCCGGCGAGCCCTGGGAATACCTCTTCTACGCCAACCTGGTGGCCGACTTCCTCGACGAGATCTGTGACAACGGCCGGGCAAGCCAGGGCGACTTCGCCCAGGGCGCGCTGGTGCAGGAGACCATCAACGCGTTCGAGGCGTCGTTCCGCTCCCGGGCGTGGACGAGCTTCCCGCTGGACGCTCAGTGAACGTGAGCAGCAACGCCGAGCGGCTGGTGCGGCAGATCCTGGCCGGTGAGGTCTGGCCACCGCTGGGCGACCGGCACGTCTACCGGGCCGGGCCGGACGGCCAGGCCTTCGCCCTGCCAGGCATGGGCGGGATGACGCTGGGCGTGCACTGCGGCGACCCGGCGACCGGCTACGCCTCCGACCACCTCGAGCCGGGGGCCTCGGTACGGCATCGCGACCCCGGGGCCAACATGGCGCTGCAGTTCCTGACCTGCGTCGGCAATGCGATCCGTATCGAGTCCGGCCCGGCCGCCGGGGCCGTCGGCCACGTCATCGGCCAGCACGCCTACGTGCTCGTGGACTTCGCCGCGCCGGTGGCGGAGCAGGTGACCACGGGCGACGCGGTGACCGTGACCGCGGTAGGCCAGGGGCTCGCGCTGCCCGGCCACCCAGCCATCGTCGTCAAGAACTGCGACCCTGGGCTGCTGGCCCGGATGCCCGGCGGGACTCGGCCGGACGGCCGGCTCGAGGTGCATGTGGCGGCCCGGATCCCGGCCGAGGCGGTGGGTGCCGGGGCGGGGATGGTCTCGGAGTACGCCAACACCGACCTGATGGGCGCGTACGCGGGGCTCGGCGAGGATCTGTCCCTGGGGCTGGAGGGGCTGCGCATCGGCGACATCGTGGCGGTGGCCGACGCCGACCACCGGTTCGGCCGCGGCTACCGGCCAGGTTTCCTCACCATCGGGGTGATCTCGACCGGGCAGTGCATGCTGTTCGGCCACGGGCCGGGCCCCAGTTCGCTGATGAGCGGGCCGGAGGATGCGTTCGCGCTGGTGGATGACCCGGACGCGAACCTCGCCGCCTGGCTGCACAGCGGCACGGAGCCGGGCCGGTGAGCGCCGGCCGGGGCGGTGGGCCGAGTGCTGTCGCCGTCAACATGCTCGGGGTTGTCGAGCACCCGGCGCTCGGTGACACCCCCTACCGCGTGGATGCCGACGGGCACCCCTACCTGCCGGCCGGCGACGGCGGGCTTGTTCTCGGCGTGCGGCTTGGCGATCCGGTGTCCGCCGTGGCCGGGGACCACGTCGCTCCCGGCGCCTGCCTGGTGCATCCGGAGCCGGCCGCCCGGTACGCCCTGGTCAGCTACGCGTGCATCGGCAACCCTGCAGAGGTGCGCACCGGCCGGGCCGCGGGCGCGCGCGGGGCGGTCATCGGCAAGCGCGGCGAGGACGGGCGGGTGATCACCGGTTTCCGCCAGGAGGACCTGTTCCAGATGCGGCCAGGTGATCAAGTAACGATACGGACCTCGGGGCAGGGCTGGCAGCACCCTGGCGTGCCGCCCGGGGTGACGGTGATGAACGCCGGGCCGGGGCTGCTGGACACCCTGCCCATCGAATGGCCGGGCGAGAGCCCGATGACCGTGGGCGTCCGGGCGATCCTGCCCAGCAAGCTGGCTGGCAACGGCATCGGCAGGCCCGCCGCCGCTTGGGACCTCGACCTGCAGCTCCCCGCAGTCCCCGACGGACCAGCCGCCGAGGATGGGCAGCCGCCCGGCGCCGGCGGGCTGCTGCTTGGCGACCTGGTGGCGGTCACCGGCCTGGATACCAGGCACAATATGGGGTACCGACGGGGGTGGCTGACCGTCGGCGTAGTGGTCCACGGCACCAGCCCGCTGCCCGGGCACGGACCGGGCATCACCCCGATCCTCACCGGGCCGCTCACCGCGATTTCGGCGGTGGCAGATGTCACTGGTCACCACGGTTTGACCGAGTCGGGACTGGGGCTAAAGTGACGGTCGACGAGCGCTATGTGGGAGGGCCCGGTGGCGGAAACGCTTGAGCACGTCTCTCTTCCAGAGGCGGTGGGCAAGGCTCTCCGGCGCAGGATTCTGAACAATGAACTGCCCGCGGAAACCCGGTTGGTCGAGGCGAATCTGGCTGCCGAATTCGGGGTCAGCCGGGGGACCATCCGCGATGCCATGCGCAGCCTGCACGCGGAGGGCCTGATCGCGATCGTCCCGCGCCGCTACAGCGTCGTGACCCGGATGTCGCCCGCCGACGCCGAGGATGTCTGCTTCGCCAGGTACGTGCTGGAGGACGGCAGCGTGCAGGCCGGTTTCGGGCCCGGTCGCAAGGAACTTGCCCGTGCGCTGCGGGTAGCGATGCAGCGCATGTCCGCCGCCGCGGTCACCGACGACATGGATGCCCTGGTGGAAGGCGACACCCGGTTTCATGAATTGCTCATCGACCTTTCCGCGCGGCGCAGGCTGAAAGACCTGTGGGGCATGCTCAACAGTCAGATGGGCGCGCTGATGCGGGCCGAGATAGAACGCCAGGGCATTGACCTTTCCGAAGCCGTCCACCGGCACCGGCCCATTGTCGAGGCGGTGGAGGAAGGTGACCTGGACCGGCTGCGCGCCGAACTCCGTAGCCACTATCTGACCGGCTTTCCGCAGTACTAAAAGATCTTCAATGGCGGAGGTTACGGCCTGGTGACGGCTGGCGCATAGTGCGGTACGCCGGTGTCATGAGGTATGCCGATCCACGTCCTGCGGTCGAGGGTTGCGGGAGTTGTTCAGCTAAACTAATATCTTGTTCATGCGAACAAAACCTGAGGTCCGGGATCGGCGCACGCAGATCATCGAGGCTGCCATCGTGCAGCTGGCGGAGCACGGGGATTCGGGGGCGACCTTCGCGCGCATCGTCGAGGCCGGCGGCCTGTCGAGCCCTGGCCTCATCTCCTATCACTTCGCCGATCGCGGGGAGCTCCTTGAGTCGGTCTACCTGTATGTGGCGGAGCTGCGGCGCGCGGCGAACGACCGCGCACTCGCCGGTATCACTGATCCCGTCGACCGTCTCCGCACTGCCCTCCGTGCGGACACCGAGTTCTTCGCAGCGCGGCCCGAGCTCTTCGCGGCCGTGGTCGAGGCGTTCCACGGTTTGCGTGACTCGGCTGGCCGCCTGAAGCACCTGGGTGAGACCCGCTCGGAAGACAGGATGCTCGAACTGCTCCGCGCGGCCGCCGAGCCCGCTTCTCCCGCCCAAGCCGACCTCCGCAGCCTCGCCCTCATTGTCGACGGCGCGCAGACGCAGTTCCTCGCACTGCTTCACCGCAGACCGGAGCTGGACGTCGAGGCGTTCATCCAGACTCTTGCCCGCGTGGCGCTCACCGGCGCCGGGGGGGCGTCATGAGCATCCTCGGACCCATGCTCGGCCGCCCCTGGCTGCGTCGCCGCAACGCCCGCCTGCTCCGTGACGCCGACCGGGCGATCAACGAAACCGGTTACATCCCGGCCGGCGGCATCGACCACTTCGTGACCATCCGCGGCGCGAGCGGTGATAACCCCGTGCTGGTGTTCCTGCACGGTGGCCCTGGTGCAACCCAGACGGTTTTCGAGGCGCAGACCCTCCGCTGGGAGGAACACGTGACCCTCGTGCAATACGATCAGCGCGGCTCCGGCAAGACTCGCCACCGCAACGGGCCGACCGCTGACGGCGAACTCAGCTTCGAACGGTTGCGCCTAGACGCGATCGATCTGATCGACGCGCTGCGGCACAAGCTGGGCGTGACCAAGGTGATCCTCGCCGCCAGCTCCGCCGGCAGCACCTTCGGACTGCAACTCGCCGCAAGCCGCCCCGATCTGCTCTACGCCTACGTCGGCACCGACCAAAACGCCGGCGCCGAATCCAGCAGGATCGCGCACGCACGCACACTGGACATGCTCCGCCGCACAGGCAGCCGCAAAGGCGTCCGCGCGCTCGAGAACATGCCCACCGACCCCGCCGAGTGGACCCAAGCCCAATTCGGCGCGCTGTCCCGGTGGGCGATCAAAGCGGACCCCGGCATCCCGAACATGATCACCGACGTGATCTTCCCCGCAATGATGACCTCCCCACTCCACACGATGGCCGACATCCGCGAGATCAACTCCAGCATCACAGAGTCAATGCGCCAGCTCTACCCCGAGCTCGCAGCCTTCGACGCCCGCGCCGTCGCCCCCAGGCTCCACATCCCGTTCTTCGTCTTCCAGGGCGCCGCCGACCTCGTGACCCCCACCGAATGCGCACGAGCATTCGCGGCAACAGTCCATGCACCCATCGCAGAGTTCGCGACCATCCCCGAAACCGGGCACCTCGCCGCATTCACCCGCCCTGACGAGTTCCTGCGGCTCCTTGCCGAACGCGTGCTCCCCGTCGTGTCAACGTCACCAGCCCCAACCCCCTAATTAGCGCGATGACGGTGGGCCGCGCTGGCCCGAGCGCCGCGGCGATCCTCGCCGCCCCGCTCCTCGCTGGCTATCCACGCGCTCCGCGGGGGGTGACGCGCTGGAACATTCTGCAGGCCGGCACGACCCGTCGGCAGCGGCCTGACGCTGCCGTGCCTGTTCCTCGACGCCCACCGGGTCCGCGGTCTCGGTGGGCGCCTGAGTAACCGCCCGGCCGGAAAATGAGCAACCGCTACTCAGGCGGTCATCATGGCGCGGGAGCTAAAACTGTATGGAACCGGCGGACCCGGCGGTCCGCCGGTTTAGCAAACGAGTGACTCAGCCAGAAAGCAACGACCGACTTTCTTGCGCAACTCAGGATGACTGCCCGCAGTCATCCTGACGTTAATAGAAACCATTCCGGTCTCGTGGCCAGAGCATCAACAACAAACCAGTCCGGGCCGTGGCCCGGACCTAAGGAGACAAATGAACATCCACAAGCTCAGTGCGGTGCTTCTGGCCTGCGCGGCGGGAAGCACCATCCTGCTCTCGGCTACCGCGGCCGGCGCCGCGGTCAGCCGGGCGCACGGTCACACCACTGGCCGCGAGGTCACCAAGAGCGCTCCCGTTCTCTCGGCAGCACCGGGGATCCTGCCCACCCTGCCGAAGGGCTACACGGTGGTGACCAGTGACTTCATCGCTTACGCTGGGGCACAGGACGTCGCCACGGCCTATTGCCCCGGCACCAAGCAACCGGTCGGCGGCGGTGCCTTCGTTTCCTCCAGCGACCTGCAGGTGAATCTCAACAGGTCCTACCCGGACTACGGTGGCTGGACAGTCAGCGTCAGTAATGGCTCTGCCTCGCCGACGGACGTCACCGGCTACGCCATCTGCATGGCCTACTCGTCGTACTACAAAGTCGTCACCAGCGCCCCGGCGTGGGTCAATCCGGATTCGGTGAGCTCGCAGGCGGTGGCGTGCCCGGCCCACACCAGCGTGACCGGTGGCGGCGCTTACAACAGTTCGCCCGCCACGGACGTCAACATCAACTCCACGGTGCCCAGCAGCGCTGCCGGGGGCCAGACGGGCTGGAGCGTCGCCATGGCCAGCTCCGATCCGTCCAGCACGAGCTTCACCGTGTACGCGGTCTGCCGGCCCAAGCCGCGCGGGTATTCGATCCTGTGGGGACCAACGCAGCAACTGGGGTCCTACTCGGAAGTGGCGGCCAGCGTGACCTGCCCGGGGGCGAGCGTCCCGATCGGCGGTGGCGGCTACACCAACTACAGCACCGGGGACGGGTGGATCGCCATGAACAGCTCTGGCCCCGCTGGCCATGGCTGGACGGTCTACGAGAACAACAACTCGGACTTCACCCGGGGAGTGGGTGCCGTCGCTATCTGCGCCGGAACCTGAGCTCCAAGACGCCATGCACCAGCCAGGCAAGGCGGGCAGCGCCAACACGGCGCTGCCCGCCTTCGCGCGCGCACCCGGTAGCGCCAGGCCGGCCCGGCGCGGCCGGCCGGGGACGTTTTGACGCGACGAGCTAAAAACTAGCCGGCCGGTGGCCCCGGCACTGGCGTTGCGGCCGGGCCGTGCAGGTGGCAGGCGACGGTACGGCCGCCGGGCAGCACGGTCAGCGCCGGCTCCTCCTCCCGGCACCGCGGCATGACCATGGGGCAGCGGGGATGGAAATGGCAGCCGGGCGGCCGGTCGATGGCGTTCGGCAGTTCGCCGCCCAGCGCCGGCTTGGCGGCCTTCCGCTTGGTGGTCAGCCGGGGCGCCGCGCGGACCAGCGCCTGGGTGTAGGGGTGCAGCGGCTCGGCGAAGATGTCCGCGGTGGGCGCCTCCTCGACGACCCGGCCCAGGTACAGGACCGCGGTGCGCTGGCTGATGTGCCTTGCCACGTCCAGGTCGTGGGTGACGAACAGGTAGGTCAGGCCGCGCTCGTCCTGCAGCCGGATCATCAGGTTGAGCACCTGGGCCTGGATCGAGAGGTCCAGCGCGGAGAGCGGCTCGTCGGCGATGATGACCTCCGGCTGCACCGCGAGCGCCCGGGCGATCCCGACCCGCTGGCGCTCGCCGCCGCTGAACGCGACCGGGCGGCGGCCCGCCTGGGCCGGCGAAAGCCCGACCGTGCTGAGCAGTTCGGCCACCCGGTCCGACCGGCCGGCCCGGCCCACGACGTGGTGCACCTTGAGCACTTCGGCGAGCGACTGGCCCACGGTCATCGTCGGGTTGAGCGAGGAATAGGGATCCTGGAACACCCCCTGCACCTGCCGCCGCACCGAGCGTGCCGCCTCGCTGCGGCGGTCGAGGATGCTGGTTCCGCGGTACCGGATATCACCCGACGTCGGCCGGTACAGGCCCAGTATCAGCCGC
>DASXKD010000066.1:0-8092 GCA_036497045.1 Streptosporangiaceae bacterium
GATCAGTGCGAGCAGCGCCCAGCCGAGGCGGACGGCCGGGGCCGGCGCGTGGGTCAGCCACAGGCCGACGGCGAGCGGGATGGCGAGCCCGCCGAGCAGCCAGCCGATGTCCGCGTGGAACTGGGTCGCCCCGGCGAGCGGCAGGTGGAACCGGGGGACCGCGCCCGCGCCGGCCAGCGGCCCGGTGCCGGTCACCACGGTCCCGGCGGCCAGCATCAGCGCCACCGCCGCCACCACGGCGTAGCCGAGCAAGCGCAGGTCGGTACGGACGAGCGACCGGGCCGGCGCCTCGCCCTCGGCGCACCGGACATGTAGCGCTACGGCTGCCGCGAGGACCGCGATCGAGGCCAGGAAGTGCAGCGCCACCATGGCCGGGTTGAGCTTAGTGAGCACCACGATCCCGCCGAGCACGGCCTGAGCCAGGATCCCGGCCGGCTGGACGGCGGCCAGCCAGACCAGGTCCCGTCGCCTGCGGCCGCCGGGACGGAACCGCCACGCGGCGATGAACACCACCACGGCGATCAGCGTGATGGCGACCGTGACCATGCGGTTGCCGAACTCGATCCAGGTATGGAACATGGGGTCGCCCGCGGAGTGCGCGGCGACCAGGCTGCTGCGGGTGCACTCCGGCCAGTCCGGGCAGCCGAGGCCCGACTCGCTGAGCCGGACCGCCGCGCCGGTCGCGATGATCCCGGCGGTGGAAATCACCCCAGCGAGGGCGAAGCCGCGCATGGCGGCCGGCGAGGGATTCAGCACCGCCGCCACCGCGCGGCGGGTCAGCGCGCGGGTTCCCGACGCGGGGCCGCGCCGGTGCTCAGTCTCCTCGGCGGGCATGGAGCCATGTTATTGGGCGGGGCGGCGGGGTGATGGACCAGCTGAGCCTTATGCCTCGGGAATCTGGGGCTCCCTGGCGCCACGGGATGCACCGGCGCAGGCGACCATGACGCAGCCGATGGCCAGCCATTCCCTCGCGGCCAGGGACTGGCCGAGCAGGACCAGCCCCACCAGGGCCGCGACGGCGGGCTCCAGGCTCATCCAGATGCCGAAGACCCGCGGCGGTATCCGGCGCAGGGCCTCCATCTCCAGGGAGTACGGGATGATCGAGGAAAGCAGGCCGATGCCCAGGCCGATCAGCAGGATGTCGGGCCGGAGCAGTGTTTTCCCGCCCGCCGCAATGCCCACGGGAGTGATCAGAACCGCTGCAACAACCATGGCGATGGTGAGCCCGGTGGAGCCGCCGAACCGCTGGCCGGTGGCCCGGCTCAGCAGGATGTAGCCAACCCAGGACAGGGCCGCCAGCAACGCGAACGCGACCCCGATGGCGACCGTGCCGCGCCCGGCGGTGGTGGAAAGGCCGCCGTGGGCGAGCAGCGCCACCCCGGCCCCGGCGAGTGCCACCCACAGCAGGTCGAGCAGCCGCCGTGACGTGGCCACGGCCAGCCCGAGCGGGCCGAGGAACTCCACCGTGACCGAGATGCCCAGCGGGATCCGGGCGAACGACTGGTATATGGAGAAGTTCATCACCGCGAGCGTCACGCCGAACCCGGCGACCACGGCCGCGTCCCGCCAGGCCCGGCGCCGCGCCAGGTCTGTGATCGCGTTGCGCAGCGGCCGGGCCCCCACGGCGGCCATGACCGCGGCGGACGTCCACAGCCGCAGGCCGGTGACTGCCGCGGGCGCGATCTGGGTGAAGAGCTTGGCGGCGAGCCCGGCGCCGAACTGGACCGAGAAGACGCCGATCAGGACGAGCGCGGAGGGCGGCACCGCGGTCCTGGATGTCATCCGTGCCCGGACCTTCTCAGCCAGCACGAGCGGCTTACTCCCAGCGGAAAAGGCGCGCCGCGAGCGCGATGCCAACCGCGGCCCAGACGATTAGCACGGCGATGTCGCGCACCGGCAGTCCTGCCGCGTGCTGCAGGACACGGTGCAGCCCGTCCGACAGTGCCCCGGAGGGCAACAGGGTGAGCACGGGCCGCGCCGCGGCGGGGAACTTGGTCAGCGGGAAGATGATCCCGCCGATGCCCAGCAGCAGCAGATAGATCAGGTTGGCCAGGGCCAGCGTCGCTTCGGCGCGCATGGTGCCGGCCAGCAGCAGCGCCAGGCCGCTGAACGCCGCCGTGCCGGAAAGCACGAGCAGGGCCACCCAGACCGCGGCGCCCGGGCCGGCGTGCGGCCGCCAGCCAAGGGCCAGGCCCACGCCCACGAGGATGACGACCTGTGCAAGCTCGACGGCAACCACCGTGACGGTCTTCGCCCCGATCAGCCCGGTGCGGGACAGGGGAGTGGAGCCGAGCCGCTTGAGCACCCCGTACCGGCGCTCGAACCCGGTGGCGATGGCCTGGCTGGTGAAGGCGGTAGAGAGCACCGCGAGCGCGATCACCCCTGGTACCAGGAAGTTGACCCGGGCCCGCTGGCCGGAGCCCACCTTGACCAGGTCGTCCAGGGTGAACGCGGTGAGGAGCAGCACCGGGATGATCAGCGTCAGCAGCAACTGCTCGCCGTTGCGCACCAGCGTCCTGGCCTCCAGGCCTGCCTGGGCCATGATCATCTTCGCCATCGGGGCGGCCCCCGGATCGGGCGCCGGCCACTCCGCCATATCCGCCATATGGCTCACGACCGCAGCTCCCGCCCAGTCAGTTCCAGGAACACGTCTTCCAGGGTGCGGCTCTCGATGCGCAGCTCCTGGGCCAGCACGCCGTGCTCGGCACACCACGCGGTCACCGCGGCGACCAGCCGCGGGTCCACCCGGTTGTGCACCTCCACCAGGTAATGGCCGGCCGGTGACTCCTTCGCCGCGCTGCCCACCGGCAGGGCGGCGAGCAGCGCCTCGATGTCGAGGCCTGGCTCGGCCCGGAACCGCACCTGGCCGGCGGTGCCGGTCAGCTCGGCGGGCGTCCCCTCGGCGACCAGCCGGCCATGGTCGACGATCGCCACGTGGTCGGCGAGCCGCTCGGCCTCGTCCATGTGGTGGGTGGTGAGGATCACGCTGGCGCCGGCCGCGCGCAGCCCGGCGATCAGGTCCCAGGTGGCGTGCCGCGCCTGCGGGTCCAGGCCGGAAGTGGGCTCGTCCAGGAACACCAGTTCCGGCCGGCCGATCACCGCGGCGGCCAGAGAGACCCGCTGCTGCTGCCCGCCGGACAGCCGCCTGACCGGCGTCCGCGCCGCGCCGGTCAGCCCCAGCCGGTCCAGCAGCCACACCGGGTCCAGCGGTTGCGCGTAAAACCGTGCGAGCACGCCCAGGTACTCGCCGGGCCGGACGGCCGGCGGGATGCCACCGGACTGCAGCATCACCCCCACGCGGGGCCGCAGAGCGCGGGAATCGGTGACCGGGTCGAGCCCGAGCACCGCCACGCGGCCCGCGTCGGGCCTCCGGTACCCCTCGCAGATCTCGATCGTGGTGGTCTTGCCCGCCCCGTTCGGGCCCAGCACCGCGGTCACGGCGCCGCGTCGGGCCCGCAGGCTGAGCCCGTCCACCGCGGCCGTGTGCCCGTACCGCTTGACGAGATCGCAGACCTCGACCGCGGTGGTATCGCTCACGCTCGCGAGTTTAGAGGGACATGCCGGCCCTGCTGGCCCGGGGGACGACCCCCGGAACCCCCGCCGACTCAAGGGCACATTCCTCCGTCACGGGGCCTTGGCCGTGCTGGCCCGGGGGACGACCCCCGGAACCCCCGCCGGCTCAAGGACACATTCCTTCGTCACGGGGCCTTGGCCGTGCTGGCCCGGGGGACGACCCCCGGAACCCCCGCCGGCTCAAGGGCCCGTTCCTTCGTCACGGGGCCTTGGCCGACGCGGCGCCGACCAGGGCCTTGATCAGGCGCGGGTCCGCGCCGGCCTCGGGGTGCCATTGCACCGCCACGAAGAACGGGGCGCCTGCGCCGGGGCGCTCCACCGCCTCGACGACGCCGTCGGCCGCCCACGCGGTGGCGACCAAGCCGTCGCCGAGGCGGTCGATGGCCTGGTGATGCGCGGTGGGCACGTCGACCCCGGCTCCGTTGGCGCCGAGGATGCCGGCCAGCCGCGTGCCTGCCGCGATCCGCACCGGGTGGGAGCCGAACGTGCCTGGTGCCGGGGTGTGCCCGGCGTCGTTTCCCAGGTGCTGGCACAGGGTCCCGCCGCGGGCCACGTTGACCAGTTGCATGCCACGGCACACGCCGAGCACCGGCATCCCTGCCGTCACGGCCGCGTCGAGCACCTCAAGCTCCGCGGCGTCGCGCGACTCGCTCACCCGCGAGGTGTGCGGATCCGGATGCGCTCCGTACCTGCCTGGGTCGATGTCGCCACCGCCGGTGAGCAGCACCCCGTCGAGCATGCGTACCGCCGCGGCAATGCCGGGCAGCGGCGGCAGCAGCACCGGGATCCCGCCGGCCGCGGCCACCTGCTCGGCGTAGTTGGCGGGCAGCAGCACGGCGGGCTTGTGCCAATGGGACCAGCGGGCGTCCTCGCAGTAGGCAGTAAGCCCGATAACCGGCGCGCTGCGCACTTCATCGCCTCCAAGGCCGGGGAATTAGCTGACGGGCGGGACTCTAGCCGACTACAGGGGCGTCACGTACGCCCCGGAGATACCGCCGTCCACCAGGAACGTCGATGCGGTCACGAACGAGGCGTCGTCACTGGCCAGGAACGCCACCGCGGCGGCAATCTCCTCGGGCTCACCGAAGCGGCCCATGGGAACGTGGACCAGCCGCCGCTGTGCCCGCTCCGGGTCGGCCGCAAAAAGCTCCTGGAGCAGCGGAGTCTTGATAGGGCCCGGGCACAGCGCGTTCACCCGGATCTTCTCCCGGGCGAACTGCACCCCCAGTTCCCTGCTCATGGCCAGCACGCCGCCCTTGGAGGCGGTGTAGGAGATCTGCGAGGTCGCGGCGCCGAGCACCGCGACGAACGAGGCCGTGTTGATGATCGAGCCGCCGCCGGCCCGCTGCATGTGCGGGATCACGTGCTTGCAGCACAGGAAAACCGAGGTGAGGTTCACCTCCTGCACGCGGCGCCACGCGTCGAGCCCGGTGACCAGGATCGAGTCGTCCTCGGGAGGGGAGATCCCGGCGTTGTTGAACGCGATGTCGATGCGCCCGAACTCACTCGCCGCGGTCTCGTACATGGCGAGCACGTCATCTTCGCTGGTCACGTCCGCCTGGACGAAGATCCCCCCGGCCTCGGTGGCGGCCGCCTTCCCTGTCTCGCCATCGATGTCTACCGCGACGATCTTGGCTCCCTCGGCGGCAAGCCGTCGCGCGCAGGCCAGCCCGATGCCGCTTCCGGCCCCGGTGATCACGGCGACCCGGTCCAGCAGGCGTTGCATGAGCGCTGATCACACTCCCTGTGTCCATTCGGGCCCGTGCCTCGCCGGGCCCTCGGTGCCCGGCCAGCCCGGGCCGTCCGTAATGCAGCGTTATTCATCCGTCGCGATGAAGACGTTCTTGGTCTCTGTGAACGCGTCGAGGGCATCGGGGCCAAGCTCACGACCGAGCCCGGACTGCTTGAAGCCGCCGAACGGGGTCCAGTAGCGGACCGAGGCGTGGGAGTTGACCGACAGGTTGCCTGTCTCCACGCCGCGCGCCACCCTGATGGCCCGGCCCACATCGCGGGTCCACACCGAGCCGGACAGGCCATAGGGCGTGTCGTTGGCCATCGCCACCGCCTGAGCCTCGTCGGAGAACGGGACCACGGCGACCACCGGGCCGAACACCTCCTCGGTGTAGGCGGGGTCGTCGAGGCGCACCGGCGCGAGCACGGTGGGCGGGAACCAGTAGCCCCTGCCCTCCGGGGCGCTCCCGCGGAACGCGACGGGGGCGCCGTCCGGCACGTAGGAGGCCACCTTGGCCCGGTGCTCCGCGGAGATCAGCGGCCCCATCTCGGTGCCCTCGCGAGCCGGGTCGCCGACCGCGACCGCCTTGACCGCGGGCTCAAGGAGTTCCAGGAACCGCTGGTAGACCTCGCGCTGTACCAGGATCCGGGACCTGGCGCAGCAGTCCTGGCCGGCGTTGTCGAACGCGGCGACCGGCGCGGTGGCCGCCGCCTTCTCCAGGTCGGCGTCGGCGAACACGATGTTGGCGCTCTTGCCGCCGAGTTCCATCGTGACCCGCTTCACCTGCCGGGCGCAGCCGGCCATGATCTCCCGGCCCACCTCGGAGGACCCGGTGAAGACGATCTTCCGCACGTCGGCGTGGTCGACCAGCCGCTGGCCCACCACCGAGCCCTTGCCGGGCAGCACCTGGAACACGCCCTCGGGCAGCCCGGCCTCCAGCGCCAGCTCGGCGATCCGGACCGCGGTCAGCGGCGTCCGCTCGGCGGGCTTGGCGATCACCGGGTTGCCGGCGGCCAGCGCGGGCGCGACCCCCCAGCCGAGGATCGGCATCGGGAAGTTCCACGGCACGATGACGCCGACCACGCCGACCGGTTCGTGGAAGGTGACGTTGAGCCCGCCCGGCACCGGGATCTGCTTGCCGCACAGCCGTTCCGGCGCCGCGGAGTAGTAGCGCAGCACGTCGCGGACGTTGCCCGCCTCCCACCGTGCCTGCCCGGCCGGGTGGCCCGAGCCGGCGGTCTCCAGTCCGGCCAACTCGCCGATGTGCGCGTCGATCATGTCGGCGAAGGCGCGCAGCAGCGCCGCCCGCTCGCCGGGCGCCACCTTCCGCCAGGCCGGTTGGACGGCCACGGCGCGCGCGATCGCCGCATCGGCCGCCGCGGCGGAGGTCTGCTCGACCTCGGCCACCGGTTCCTCGGTGGCCGGGTTCAGCACGGTGAAAGCAGGCATCGTCGTTGATCCGCTCCGGGGTCGGCTAGGTCCGCTCGAAGCCGCGATACAGCTCCCAGTCGGTGACCGCGGCGTCGAACGCGGCCAGTTCCACTTTGGCACCGTTGGCGTAGTGCTCGACCACGTCGTTGCCGAACGCCTTGCGGGCCAGCTGGCTGTGCTCCCACGCGTCAAGCGCGTCCCGGAGCGTCGAGGGCACCCGGGGGCCCGGGCCGGAGTAGGCGTTGCCCGCCATGGCCGGCTCCAGCGGCATCTCGTGCTCGATCCCCTCCAGGCCGGCCGCGATCATGGCGGCGACGGCCAGGTAGGGGTTGACGTCCCCGCCGGGCACCCGGTTCTCCGGGCGCAGCGAGTGCCCGTGCCCGACCAGGCGGTAAGCGCAGGTCCGGTTGTCCACACCCCAGCGCACCGCGGTGGGGGCGAAGCTGCCGGCCACGTAGCGCTTGTAGGAATTGACGTTCGGCGCGTGGAACAGGATCAGCTCGCTCAGCCCGGCGAGCTGCCCGGCGAGGAAGTGCTCGCCCGCCGGGGACAGGCCGAACGGCCCGTCCCCGGCGAGCACCGGGCTCCCCGCCGAGTCCCGAACCGACAGGTGGATATGGCAGGAGTTGCCCTCGCGGGCGTTCGGCTTGGCCATGAACGTGAGGCTCATGCCCTCCTGGGCCGCGATCTCCTTGGCACCTGTCTTGTAAATCGAATGGTTGTCGCAGGTGGTCAGCGCGTCGGCATAGCGGAACGCGATCTCGTGCTGGCCCAGGTTGCACTCGCCCTTGGACGACTCGACGTACAGGCCCGCGCCGGACATGCCCAGCCGGATCCGCCGCATCAGCGGTTCCACCCGGCCGGTGCCGAGGATGGAGTAGTCCACGTTGTACAGGTTCACCGGGGTGAGGTCGCGGTAGGCCATGGCCTGCGCGTCCTCGAAGGAGTCGCGGTACACGCAGAACTCCAGCTCGGTGCCGGCGAAGGCGGTCCAGCCGCGGGCGGCCAGCCGGTCGGTCTGCGCCTTGAGTACCTGCCGGGGCGAGGCGACCACCGGGCTGCCGTCGGTCCAGGCCAGGTCGGCCAGCACCAGCGCGCTCGCCTCGTGCCACGGCAGGTGGCGCAGCGTCCCGAAGTCGGGCACCAGGACGAAGTCCCCGTAGCCGCGCTCCCAGGACGACATCTCATACCCATCCACCGTGTTCATGTCGATGTCCACGGCGAGCAGGTAGTTGCACCCCTCCGCGTGGTGGCTGACCACCTCGTCGAGGAAGAACTCCGCCGACACCCGCTTGCCCTGCAGGCGCCCCTGCATGTCGGTGAACGCGAGCACGACCGTGTCGATCGTGCCCGCGC
>DASXKD010000067.1:0-13281 GCA_036497045.1 Streptosporangiaceae bacterium
CCGCTCGCTCGGCGGCATCAAGGACATGGCCCGGGTGCCCAGCGCGCTGTGGGTGGTGGACACCAAGAAGGAGCACATCGCCGTCAGCGAGGCGCGCAAGCTCGGCATCCCGGTGATCGCCGTCCTGGACACCAACTGCGACCCCGACGAGGTGGACTACCCCATCCCCGGCAACGACGATGCGATCCGCAGCGTGTCGCTGCTCACCCGCGTCGTCGCCGACGCGGTCGCCGACGGGCTGATGGCCCGGGGCGGCGAAGCCGACTCCGACGACAAGCCCTCGCCCGCGGGTGAGCTGGGCTCCGAGGAGCCACTGGCCGAGTGGGAGCGTGAGCTGCTCGACCGCAAGGGCGGCAACGGGGCGCGCGCGCCCGGGCACGCCGGTGCGGACACGGCCGCCGCTACCACGGAGGCTCCCGTGGCTGCTGTGGACGCCGCGGCTGCCGCGGAGGCTCCCGTGGCTGCCGCGGAGGCTCCCGCTGCCGTCGCCCCAGCCGAAACGGCTCCTGCGGACGCGGCTCCCGCCGAAACGGCTCCGCCCGCCGCGACTCCTTCCGTAGCGGCTCCGGCCGAAACGTCCCCCGCCGCCGCGGCTCCGGCTGACGTGGCTCCTGCCGCCCCGGCTCCGGCCGCCGCTGCCGAAACGGCTCCTGCGGCTCCTGCCGCCGCGGCTCCGGCCGCCCCGGCTCCGGCCGCCCCGGCTCCGGCCGCCCCGGCCGAAACGGCTCCTGCCGCTCCTGCCGACGTGGCCCCGGCCGCCGCCGCTCCTGCCGCTCCTGCCGACGCGGCTCCTGCCGCAGCGGCCGCTGCGGCCGCGGACGCAGCCACCGCGGGCGCTCAGCCGGACGCCACGGCAGCCGATGGTGCCGCGGCGCAGGCCAGCGCCGAGGACAGCGAGCCGGCCGCCGACGCTGCCGGGGCCCAGGCCTCGGCGGGTGAGCCGGTCGCCGCGGAGTGAGCAACGGGCTGAGCCGGGCCGCCTGCGGCACCGGTTCGCCAGCCGAAACTGATCAGGCATTCGGATCAGACAGTGAGAGATGAGGACATGGCGAACGTGACCAGCGCGGATGTGAAGCGGCTTCGCGACGCTACCGGCGCAGGGATGATGGACTGCAAGAACGCGCTGACGGAGGCGGGCGGCGAGTTCGACAAAGCGGTGGAACTCTTGCGCCTCAAGGGGGTCAAGGACGTGGCCAAGCGGGCCGCGCGGACCGCGGCCAACGGGCTCATCGCGGCGGCACTCGACGGCACCAGCGCCGGGGTCCTGGTCGAGCTGAACTGCGAGACCGACTTCGTTGCCAAGACCGACCTGTTCCAGGGTGTGGCGGCGGACATCACCGCTGCCGCGCTGGCGCAGCGGGCCGCCGACCGGCTCGCCGTGCTGGCACTGGAAGTGCGCCCTGGGGTGACCGCACAGCAGCTCATCGACGAGGCCGGCGCCTCGCTCAAGGAGAAGCTGGAACTCGGCAGGTACGCGCTGCTCGAGGGCGGTTACGTCACCAGCTACCTGCACCGCTCCGACCGGGCGCTGCCGCCGACCGTCGGCGTGCTCGTCCAGTTGGACGCGCCGGACGAGCAGGCGGGCAAGGACGTCGCCCAGCAGGTCGCGGCAATGCGGCCGCAGTATGTGACCCGCGACCAGGTGCCGGCCGACATCGTCGAGAGCGAGCGCCGTATCGCCGAGCAGATCACCCGGGACGAGGGCAAGCCGGAGCAGGCAATCCCCAAGATCGTCGAGGGCCGGCTGGGCTCATTCTTCAAGGACGTCACGCTTGTAGAGCAGCCGTTCGTCAAGGAGCCCAAGAAGACGATCAAGCAGATGCTCAGTGAGCAGGGCGCCACCGTACGGGCGTTCGCCCGCTTCCAGATCGGCCAGGCAGGCTGAAAGGCGGCTGGCGAACCAGACAACCAAGGAGGCGGCCTCGTGGAGAACAGCGCCGATAAGGGGGACGGCGCGGCCCGCGTGCTCGGCTCCGCCGTGCGGGACGCCTCCTCAGCAGGGGACGGCAGCGCGTCCGTGACCAACGGCCATCCACCCGCGGAAGCGACCGAGGGCGACACACTGAATGGCTGGGCGCACCGTCCCTGGGGGCGTGTCGTGGTCAAGCTATCCGGCGAGGCGTTCTCCGGTGAGGAACCGCTGGGCATCTCCCCGAGCGTGGTCAAGCGCATCGCCAGGGAGATCGTCGCCGTCGTCGAGGACGGGGTCCAGGTCGCGGCGGTCGTCGGCGGCGGGAACATGTTCCGCGGGCGGGAACTGGCCGAGAGCGGTATCGACCGGGCCAGGGCCGACTACATGGGCATGCTCGGCACGGTGATCAACTGCCTCGCACTACAGGACGTGCTCGAGAAACTCGGCGTCGACACCCGGGTCCAGACCTCGATCACGATGGGGCAGGTGGCCGAGCCGTACATTCCGCGCCGGGCGATCCGCCACCTGGAGAAGGGGCGGATCGTCATCTTCGGTGCCGGTCTCGGCGCCCCCTTCTTCTCCACCGACACCTGCGCGGCCCAGCGCGCGCTGGAGATCGGTGCCGAGGCGCTCCTCAAGGGGACGCAGGTGGACGGGGTTTACGATGCGGATCCGCGCACTATGCCCGATGCCGTGCGGTTCCATCGGCTTGACTACAGTGAAGTGCTCCGCCTGGGACTGAAGTTCATGGACACCACGGCGGTGAGCCTGTGCATGGACAACGGCCTGCCCATTGTCGTCTTCGACCTGATGGAGAAGGGTAACGTCGGTCGAGCGGTGCGCGGGGAGAAGATCGGCACGCTGGTCAGCAGGCCTGAGGATGCCAGCGCCCGCGGCTAGCGGCCGCGGGCAGGCAAGCGATGGGACAGGAGCCGCTGTGATAGACGAGACCCTCCTCGAAGCCGAGGAGAAGATGGAAAAGGCCGTCGTCGTCGCCAAGGAGGAGTTCGCGGCCATCCGCACCGGGCGCGCGCACCCGGCCATGTTCGCCAAGATCACGGCCGAGTACTACGGCACCCCGACGCCGGTGAACCAGTTGGCCTCGTTCCACATCCCCGAGCCGCGGATGGTGGTCATCCAGCCCTTTGACAAGACGTCGCTGGCGGCCATCGAGAAGGCCATCCGCAACAGTGACCTGGGCGTGAACCCGGCCAACGACGGCACGATCATCAGGGTCGTCTTCCCCGACCTGTCCGAGGAGCGGCGCCGGGAGTACATCAAGGTCGCCCGCCACAAGGCGGAGGACAGCCGCGTCTCCATCCGCAACATCCGCAGGCACGCCAAGGACGCGCTGGACAAGCTGGTCAAGGGCGGCGACGCGGGCGAAGACGAAGGGCACCGCGCGGAGCGGGAACTCGAGGACCTCACCCACACCTACGTCGCGCAGGTGGACGAGCTGCTCAAACATAAAGAAGCCGAATTGCTTGAAGTCTGACCTGCCTGCAGACATTCCAGAGGAGCCCGCGCAGCCGGAGAAGCGGGAGCGGCGCACCGGCCGCAACCTGCCCGCCGCGGTCATTGTCGGCCTAGGCCTGGGCGGGCTCGCCATTCTCACCCTGTTCACGGTGAAGGCCACCTTCCTCGCCCTTGTCGGCGTGATGGTGGGCGTCGCGCTGTGGGAACTGACCCGCGCTGTGGCGGGCCGGCAAATCCGGCTGCCGGTGATTCCGGTGGCCGCGGGCGGCGCCGTGGCATTCGCCCTGTCCTACTGGCAGGGGGAGCGCGCCGCGCTGGTCTGTATCACGCTCACCATGACCGCGATCCTCGCCTGGCGGCTGCCCGGCGGGACCGACGGCTACGTGCGGGACGTTACCGCCGGGGCCTTCGCGCTCGCGTACCTGCCGCTGCCAGCCTGTTTCGTCGGCCTCATGCTCGCGCCCTCCGACGGCCCGAAGCGCACGCTGTTGTTCCTGATCCTGACGGTGTGCAGCGACGTCGGTGGCTACGCCGCCGGGGTGACGGTCGGGCGCCACCTGATGGCCCCGGCGATCAGCCCCAAGAAGACCTGGGAGGGGTTCGGCGGATCGGCGCTGTTCTGCCTCCTGGGCGGGGCGATCGGCCTGCCCCTCCTGCTGCACGGTGCCATCTGGCAGGGGCTCCTGATCGGCGCGGCGGCCCTCGGCTGCGCCGCGCTCGGCGACCTGGTCGAGTCGATGATCAAGCGCGATCTGGGAATCAAGGACATGGGCTCCGTATTGCCCGGCCACGGCGGAATCCTGGACCGGATCGACGCGATGCTCATCACGGCGCCGGTCGTCTGGCTCCTCCTGCTGGTCTTTGTCCCCGTGGCCCACCAGCACTGACACCCGCCGGCCACCGCCGCCGTCCGTCCGCCGCCTGACCCCGTGTTTGCTTCCCAATTACCAGGGGAGTTGGTGGGTCGTCTCGGACTCAATCCACCAGTGGACGGGAGCGGAGCAGCCATGTTGAGGCGTCCGATCGGCATTATCTTTCTCGTTTACCTGATCATCGGCGTGGTCGTCGCATGGTCCCGCGGTTACCTGCACCTCAGTCTGCTCAAGGCCATAGCCTCGGCCATTCTCGCCATTCTGCTGTGGTGGCTTCCGCTGCTTGGCATCAACCTGCACATCCACTAGCGGCGAACAGTACCCAGCAGCTATACGCTGGTCACCCAGCTCCGGCGCTGCGCGGCAAGCTGGGTGACCAGGCTGGCGGCGCCACGTTCCTTGGCGATCAGGCGCTCCCGCTCGGTGATCGGGATGATCCACAGCCACCGTGCCGGGTCGCCGCCCACCGAGAACCCGGTCAGATCGGGCACTTCCGGGCCGAGCAGCTGAGCGGGATCCTCGAGCAGGAGCACGGCCTCCCTCCCGCCGCCGAGCGGGAAGGTGGCCGGCTCGTGATACCAGCGCACCGTGTGCCCGGTGCCAAACCAGGTCACTGCCCGCCACGGATACTGCGCGAGCCACAGGAACACGCGGGCCGCATCCCGGCTGGGCATGGTCGTGGCGATGGCCAGCTCGATCCGGGCGCAGGCAGCAGGCTCCTCCATCGCCTGCTCCACCACGGGCATCCGCTGGCAGCTCATGCCGATCGTGGACAGCACCGTGTACGGCCGCTGGCTGGTCGGCGGCCGCTCGGACACGCCGATCATCGGCTGCTTGCCGCCGCTGACATCCCAGTACCTGGCACCGGGCCCAAGCCGGGCCAGCAGGTGGCCGAGCATGGACCGCTGGAACGACACCCAGGAATCGTCCCGCTGCCGCCACCGCCAGAACGCGGTCGCCCGGTCGGCCCGGGGACCGAGCCCTTCCATCGCATCATCGAGTGACCAGCCGAAAGGCGTCTGCCCGATCACGTCCCTGCTGTAGCCGGGCATGCCACGGGCCATGTCGGACCAGCCGGGGATGACCGCGAGCAGTTGCCCGCCCTCGATGACCGCGACCCCGTCGCCTTCCTCGAACCACAGCGCGCGCAGCGTCCTGGCGTCCAGCGGTGGCCGGCCTGCCGGGTGCTTGGTGTGCGCGGCGGGCATCAATGGTGCTTTGCCCGCGTTCAGCCGGGACAGATCCGCGCTCTGCGGTGCCTGCTCGTGGTTGGCGATCCACGCCGCCCCCAGCACCGCGCCGGCGTCGTGCAGGTACGCGGCGGTGGTGGCGCCGTCGTACTCGACCACGAGCCGGCGGCTGCCGTACGGGCTCTCGCTTTCGAGCACCGTTCCCCGCTGGCCGCCGAACGTGGCGGGCCGAGGGCCCCTTGGCCGGTTGCGCATCGAAGACATGCCAGAAACCTACTGAATCGGCGCAGGTCGTGATGGCGGGCCAGGACAACTGGGACACTGGAAAGGCCATGTCTTCGCTGCCGCTCGTCTTCGCCGCGCCGCGCCGCGGCCAGCCACCGCGCCATCTGGCCGACCTCTCGGCGCAGCAACGCGCCGAGGCGGTGGCCGCGCTCGGCGAAAAACCGCTGCGGGCCAGGCAGCTTTCCCGGCACTACTTCGCCCGGCTGAGCGTGGATGCGCCCAGCATGACCGACATCCCGCAGCGCTCCCGTGCCGCCCTGGTGGGCGAGCTGCTGCCGCCGCTTTTGACCGAGGCCCGCGCGCTGAGCTGCGATGACGGTGCCACCAGGAAATCCCTGTGGCGGGCCCACGACGGCACGATGCTGGAAAGCGTGCTCATGCGCTACCCCGACCGTGCCACGGTCTGCGTGTCCAGCCAGGCGGGCTGCGGGATGGCCTGCCCGTTCTGCGCCACCGGCCAGGGCGGCCTGCGGCGCAACCTGTCCACGGCGGAGATCGTCGAGCAGGTCCGGGCGGCGGCGGCCACCGTCAGGGACGGTGGCCTAGGGCCGCCGGGCCGGCTGTCCAACGTGGTGTTCATGGGCATGGGCGAGCCGCTGGCGAACTACCGGCGGACGGTGGACGCGCTGCGCCGGATCTGCGATCCGGTGCCGGAGGGTTTCGGCATCTCGCAGCGCTCGGTCACCGTGTCCACCGTGGGGCTCGTGCCCGCCATACGCCGGCTGGCCGGCGAAGGCCTGGCCGTGACGCTGGCCGTGTCCCTGCACGCCCCCGACGACGAGCTGCGCGACGAACTGGTGCCGGTGAACACCCGGTGGAAGGTGGCCGAGGTACTCGCGGCCGCCCGGTTCTACGCCGACCGGACCGGGCGGCGGGTGTCGGTCGAGTACGCCCTGATCCGGGACGTGAACGACCAGCCGTGGCGAGCCGATCTGCTCGGCAGCGTGCTGCACCAGGCACTGGGCCCACTGGTCCATGTGAACGCGATCCCGCTGAACCCGACACCAGGCAGCAAATGGGACGCGTCACCCAAGCGGGCCCAGCAGGAGTTCGTCCGCCGGGTCGCAGCCGCCGGGGTGCCCTGCACCGTCAGGGACACCCGGGGCCGGGAGATCGCGGCGGCCTGTGGCCAGCTCGCCGCTACGGACCGGTAACCTTCTCGATCATGTCACCCAGGAACGCCTTCCACCGGTACCGCCGCCGGGTGGCCTGGCGTGCCGTACACGGCCTGTGGGGGGCGGTGCAGCGGGCCGGAGTGATCACCGCCGACACTCCGGCGGGCGGGGCGTTCGGCGCGTTCGGCGCCGGGTCGATCATCGGGTTTCCCACCGGTGCTCTCTACGGCGAGCGCTGGATTGAGGTCGGGTCCGGGACGATGATCGGGGCCCAGGTGAGCCTGAGCGCGGGCATGGTCCCGGGGCAGGACCTGGGCGAGGTGCCGCTGCTGCGAATCGGTGACCGGTGCGTCATCGGCAGGGGCAGTCATATCGTCGCCCACTACTCGATCACGATCGGTGATGACGTCTACACCGGCCCCTATGTGTACATCACCGACCAGAACCACAGCTACGCCGACCCTGATTTGCCTATCGGCCGCCAGTGGCCGAGCAACGCGGCCGTCTCCATCGGTGCCGGGAGCTGGCTGGGTGCCGGGGTGATCATCCTGCCGGGCGCGGCGATCGGCCGCAATGTGGTGGTCGCGGCCGGCTCGGTGGTGCGCGGCGTGGTGCCCGACTGCTGTGTCATCGCGGGGGTTCCGGCCAAAGTGGTGCGCGAGTATGTCAGCGGTAATGGCTGGACCCGGCGCGCCCCAGCTCCGGAGCATCATGGCTGAACCGCAGGTTCACCATTCCTGAGTCTGTCACGATGGGCGCGTGGGCGGAGAGGTTCGCGTCGCCAGCGCGACGTACCAGCCAGAACCGAAAGCGGCCGCCGCGGCGCGGCGTTTCGTGCGGGACACCCTGCAAGCCTGGGTGGTGACCGGCGCTGCCGACGAGCCCGTGCTGGTGGACGATGCCGTGCTGCTCACCAGCGAACTTGTCACGAACGCCGTGGTGCATGCGGGGACGCCGGTCCAGATCACCTGCAGGCTCGCCGACGGCGCGGTCGAGGTCGTGGTCAGCGACGGCCATCCGGGGCGGCTTGTTCCAGAAGCGCCCGAGCGCGAGGCCGTGCCCAGTGAGCGGACCGGCGGCCGGGGCCTGCTGCTGCCCGCCGCGCTGGCCTCCGCCTGGGGGGTCGCCTACGGACGGGCCAGTAAGGCGGTCTGGTTCCGGCTGGCGCTCGACGCGGCGAGCGGCGAGCGGGGCGCCGGTCCCGAATGCGATGGTGACACCGCGAGCGAACTGGCCGACGCGATAGGGGTCACGGCGGCCCTCGCCGCCGCCCTGCGCTCCCCCGAGCCTCTCGCGGTCTCGCCGCCTGCCCTGGTCACGAAGGCCGACAGCGGCTACCAGCGGCTGCTGGCGGGCGCGGTCGAGTCGGCCCGCCTCGCCGTTGGTGCCGACGCGGCGTTCGCGATGATGCCGGACGAGGACGGGGACCTTCGGCTGCGCGCGGCCGCGGGGAACATCTCGCTGGCCGACGGAGAACCCCTGACCGGGGCGGCGTCCGTGATCACCGTTCCGTTTGTCGTTGACGGCCAGGTCACCGGCCTGCTCGCGGCGGCATCCGCGGCGCCCGGCAGCTTCGGCGACCCAGAGTCGGCCCGGCTCCAGTGGCTCGCCGACCGCTCAGGTCCCGGCCTGCAGCGTGCCTGGCTGGCCGAGCTCGAGCGGCTCAGAAGAGGCAGGATCGCCGCGCTCACGCAGGCCCGCGGGCTGCTGTCCGGCGGCCTCGGCCGGGACGAGATCCTGGAAATGGCGGGCCGGGCGGCGGTGCCCGGGCTGGCGCCCTGGTGCGCGGTGCTGTTGCTGGACACCGAGCCCGTGCTGCGGACCTGCTATGCGCGGCACACCATGGACACGCTGGCCAGCGCCCTGCCGTGGCTGCTTGACCAGGTGTGCCAGATGACGGTGCCCGACTTCTGCGCGGGACGGGGTGCTGCCCCGCGCGCGGGCCGCCGCTGGCCGCTGGTGGTGGGCGACGCCGACGGCGCACCGCCCGGCGTGCCGGAACTCGCCGCCGGCATCGCCTGGTGCTTCCCGCTCGGTGAGCCTGACGACGCGGCAGGCGTACTGGTCATCGGGGACGGCGGGCAGGACCGCCTGCCGCGTGACGTCGCGGCCCTGGCGGCCGATCTCGCCTGCCGGATCGGGCTCGCGCTGAGCCGTGCCGGGCTCGATGCCGGGCGGGCTGGCTCCGGCCAGGGCGGCTCCGGCCAGGGCGGCTCCGGCCAGGGCGGCTCCGGCCAGGCTGACTCCGGCCAGGGCGGCTCCGGCCAGGGCGGTACCGGTGAGCTTCACCCGGCCCGGCTGGTGGGCCACAAGTCCTGAGCGGCGCAGCCCATGGCGGCGTCGCACCGACGGCCGCGTCCTGCCAGGGGGTGCGTAGCGCCAAGAGCCGCGTATGCCGACGGCCGCGTTCTGCCTGCCGCCGTGGTCAGCCGGCCGCCGCTTGCTTGTCGCTGGACCGGGTCTTGCGGCGTGCGGCCCCGCCGTTGCGCGCGGGACGCTGCGCGGCCTGTGCCTTGCGCGCCTTCGCCGCGCCGTCGCTAGCCGGCCGCTCGGCCGCGCTCTCCGCACCGTCGGCTGCCTTGCGCCTCGTGCTGAGTTCGTCCGGCGCTCCCGGGCCGGCCGGCGGTCCGTCCGCCCCGGGCTGGTCCGCGGCGCCCGGGCGGGTCCCGGCGCCCTGGTTACCGGATGCGGCGCCCTGTCCGGGGAGGCCGCGCCGGTCACCCGGCGGGGGAGCATCCTGGAGCTGGGGGGTGAACACCTCACCGCGCAGCGCCCTGGCCACGAGTTCCACCGCCTGGGCGGTGGCCACGAGCCTGCGGCCCTCCGCCCGGTAGGCCGCGAGCACCGCGTCGAGCGCGTGCGGGGGGAGCGCGCTGCCTAGTTCGGTGCGGGCGGTACGGTAGCCCTCGCGCGCCCCCGCCACGCACGCCTTCGTGTGATGGATGGCCATCGCGGCGAGCGCCAGCGGGTAGCGGCGCAGCACCCCGTGGAGCCGGTAGTCGGCGGGAACCGCGTCGAGCAGCCAGGCCTGCGCGGTTCGCTCGAAGTCTTCGGTGCCCGGTGGGTGCACCCCGGAGGGCCATCCGGGCGGCACATAGGCTGACATGGCTCAATAATAGCAGATTATCGAATTCCTGTTCTACTCGCCTTCGAGCCAGAAGTAAGATGCGGGCTCGGTGCTGGCGGGCGCGCCGCTGCGGGTGCGGCGGTGCCGGCTCATCCTGTCCACGGGCCTGGTGGCCGCGCCCAGGCCCATGGTCACCGACCCGCCGCCCGAGGCCGAGCGGCCGATGGTCAGCGTGCCGCCGGAGGCTTCCGCGATCCGGCGGACGATATCCAGGCCGAGCCCGGTGGAGCCGCCGGTGGAGTTGCCCCGCTCGGTCGGGTCCGTGCTGCCGAACCCCGGCCCGTCGTCCGCCACCACCAGCCACGCTCCCCCCGCTGCCCGCCGGCTGAGCCGGACGTCCAGGGCCGCGCCCTCGGGAGTGTGCGCGAAGACGTTCTCCAGCAGGATGTCCATGCAGGTCCCCAGATCGTCGCCGGTCACCCGCACCGCCAGTTCGCCGTCGGCCAGTTCGACGGTCATCGTCCGGTCGGTGTCCTCGGCCAGCGGCCGCCAGAACGCCGTGCGCTCGGCGACCACGGCCACCGCGTCGCACGTCACCAGGCCGATCCTGGCGGGCCTTCTGGCCGCCACGATGACCTCGTCCACGGTGCGTTCCAGCTCATCGAGGTCGATGAGCAACTGGGCCCGCTCGGTGAGGTCGTGCAGCGACTCCGCGTCGATCCGCAGTGCGGTCATCGGGGTGCGCAGGCGGTGGGACACGTCGGCGATCGTCTCCCGCTCGTACGCGAGCAGTTCGCCGATGCGCCGCGCCAGCCTGTTCAGGCCCGCGCCGGCGCGGCGGACCTCGGGCGGCCCGGCCTGCTCGGCCCGGGCGGACAGGTCCCCGTCGGCCAGCCGGTCCGCGGCCCGGGCGACGTCGGCCAGCGGGCGCACCAGGGATCGCGCGAGCCGGTCGGCGACGATCACGCTGAGCGCTAGCACGCCGAGGCCCGCACAGCCGAGCAGCACCCAGGTACGGTCCGCCGCCCGGGTGCGAAGCAACAGCGCGAGCGGGATCAGGGAGGAGACAAGTACCAGCGAACTGGACGCCAGCACGAGCAGGATGATGCGCAATCTCATGGCCGGCTCACGGCGGTGCGCTGAGCTTGACTCCGACCCCGCGCACGGTGTGGATGTAGCGCGGTTGCTGCGCCGTCTCCCCGAGCTTGCGGCGCAGCCAGGAGATGTGCACGTCCACCGTCTTGTCGGCCCCGCCGTAGGGCATCCGCCACACGTGGGTGAGCAGATCCCGCCTGGCGACCACCTGGCCGGCGTGCAGCGCGAGGTAGTGCAGCAGGTCGAACTCCCGTCGGCTCAGGTCGAGGGTCGCGCCGTCCAGGGTCGCTACGTGCGCGTCGATGTCCAGCCGGAGCCCGCCGACCTCCAACGGGCCGCCGCGGCCGTCACCTGGCTGGCTGACCCGGCGCAGCACCGCCCGGATCCGCGCCTCGATCTGTCCTCCGCCGAACGGCTTGATCACATAGTCGTCGGCGCCGGCGACGAGCACCCGGATGATCTCGGTCTCGTCATCGCGGGCGGTGATGACCATCACGGGCACCGGGCTGACCGCGCGGATCATCCGCAGCGCCTCGTAACCCTCCAGGTCCGGCAGCCCGAGGTCGAGTAGCACCAGATCCGGCGGGGCCTCAAGGATCTGCCGCAGCGCGCCCATGGCGTCAGGAGAACTGGCGACCGCGTGCCCGTGCTCGGTCAGCGCCCGGATCAGGGCACCACGGATCGCCGCATCGTCCTCGACAAGAAGCAACTGCGCCACAAGAGGAAGGTATCGGCTCTGCCCAGGCCGAAGGCCCAGATACCGGTGATGTGGGCCCCGATCGGCCCAATTAGCCCGCAGACACCTGTACCCGGGTGACGCCTCCACGCTGCGCCAGCCCAGAGCGGGGGCAACAGGCTGGCACAGCGTGGACGTGGTGGGCCGCCGCGCGGGGGGTCGCGGCGGCCGCCTTGTGGCTACGGCGGTGCCAGGGCCCGGGACAGGCGGGGGACCGGGCTGGTCCGGCGGGCCGTGGTCGTAGCCGGCTTGCGTAGGAATGATCACACCACGGTGTGCGTTAAGAGATGGTGAAGAGCCGCTCAAGAGGCCGTTACCGCTGCCGGTTAACGATTCCTGGCTAAAATGACATGGCGGCTCCGACCGTATCCACACCCTTATCCAGTAAGGCTTACTGATGCCCGCACGTCCCCTGTCGGCCCGCGATGACCTGCGCAATGTCGCGATCGTCGCGCATGTTGACCATGGCAAGACCACCCTGGTCGACGCGATGCTGTGGCAGTCGGGGGCATTTCGCGCGAATGAGCGGGTGGCCGAGCGCGTACTTGACTCCGGCGACCTGGAGCGGGAGAAAGGCATCACGATCCTGGCCAAGAACACCGCTGTCCGGCACGGCGGGCTGACCATCAACATCGTGGACACTCCCGGGCACGCCGACTTCGGCGGTGAGGTCGAGCGCGGGCTGTCCATGGTGGACGGCGTGCTGCTGCTCGTCGACGCGGGCGAGGGCCCGCTGCCGCAGACCAGGTTCGTGCTGCGCAAGACGCTGCAGGCGAACCTCCCGGTCATCCTGGTGATCAACAAGGTGGACCGGGCCGACGCGCGCATCGCCGAGGTCGTGGACGCCTGCTACGAGCTGTTCCTCGACCTCGACGCGACCGAGGAGCAGATCGAGTTCCCGATCGTTTACGCGTGCGCCAGGGCTGGCCGGGCGTCGCTGACCAGGCCCGCCGACGGCACGCTGCCGGATTCGCCCGATCTGGAGCCCCTGTTCGCCGTGCTACGGGACAACGTGCCGGCCCCGTCCTACGACCCGCAGGCCCCGCTGCAGGCGCAGGTCACCAACCTGGACGCCTCGTCCTACCTGGGCCGTATCGCCCTGTGCCGGGTGCACAACGGGACGATCAACCGGGGGCAGCAGGTGGCGTGGTGCCGCAGGGACGGCTCGGTGGAGCGGGTGAAGATCAGCGAGCTGTACCTGACCGAAGCGCTGGAACGGGTGCCCGCACAGACCGCCGGTCCTGGCGACATCATCGCGGTGGCCGGCATCAGCGACATCATGATCGGCGAAACCCTGGCCGACGCCGAGGACCCGCGCCCGCTGCCGCTGATCACCGTGGACGAGCCGGCCGTGTCGGTCACCATCGGTACCAACACCGCGCCGCTGGCCGGCCGGGAGAAGGGCGCCAAGGTCACCGCCCGCCTGGTCCGCGACCGGCTGGACCGGGAACTGGTCGGCAACGTGTCGCTGCGGGTACTGCCGACCGACCGCCCGGACACCTGGGAGGTCCAGGGCCGGGGCGAGCTGGCCCT